>CAYSBO010000098.1:0-4223 GCA_964429285.1 uncultured Dehalococcoidales bacterium
ATGATTGAGTGGGGCGCCCAGAAATTGTATCAGGCTGTAGAGTCGCTCGGGGATACCCTAGATGAGAAAGATAAGGAGGAGGCTGGCAGGCTGTTTCAGGCAGTGGTGGGCAAGGCACGAGAATGGCAGGAATTGGGCGAAGCCCAGCGTTTGAAACGGAAATACAAGAAGGAGCACCCCGAGGTTTCCACCGAACTCACGTTTGGAGGGTAGAGGACCGGATATTATGAAACGCGCTTACGTCATCCTTGCTTTTCATGCCCATGAGCCGCTGTGGGACCTGCCCAATGAACTTATCGCCCTGGTGGATGATCCTGAAATACGCGATGCCATTCGAGGAGAGAACTATGTTCTGAAAAGGGCTGGAGAGCAACGTGACATATACGGCCATTTAGTACAGACTGCAGAGGCGCTGGGCGCCCCGGTAACACTAGATATCACCAATGAGCTTCTGGTCCAATTAGCCTGGTACATTCCGGAGACATTTCAGAGCGTGGCAGCCGCTTACAAGAACGGCACCATATACCCGTTGTACACACACGCCCACCATACTCATACTGCCCTGCTCACCTCCGATGAGATTGCCGACGAGCTGCGTCTCAATGCAGAACTGCTGCACAGGGTGATGGGCATCCCTGAGCCGAGGCATCGCGGTGCCTTTCCCACCGAAGGGTCGGTGGATGCAGCGAAGCTAGCTGCCTACAAAGACAGCGGGATGGAGTACATCGTCTTTCCCCATGTGCGTAACCGCAAGGCACATTTCGCCGTCGATGGCGAGGGTGATATTCAGCACCGTTCGTTTATAGTGGGGCCAGATATGCTGGCCCTGCCCCGCCATTTCCCGGTATCTCAGTACATCTGGCGGCCCATAACTCGTTATGACCCCATAGGTGTGAAGAACCAGGGCTATATTCTGGGCAGGTACTGGGTCTTTGCTGAGGAATATCGCAATAAGTCGTATATCCCCTTCCCCATACCATGGGAGGAAGCGATAGCTGAATATACGGCGGTGCTGGAAGCCGCCCTGAGGGAAATACCTGACGGCGGCCTGATCCTGTACATTCAGGACCTGGAGCTCATGGACTTCGGGGATATCGCCCTCCGGATAATGGAGCAAGCGTGGAAAAATGTGATCAGTGAGAAGATCGCGGAGGTGTCGTTCGTAACCCCTGATGATTATCTGGAGAGCCTGGGTGATGTGACGGAACTGCCTCGTGTCCGCTTCAATCAAGTCTCGTGGGCCCCTGAGATACGCCTGGTTCTTCGCCACGACGGACATTATCCACCTCGTAGCGCTGGAGAATTCAGGGGCGTAGACCTGGAAGAGACCGTTTTCAAGCCGCTGCCGTTTGTCCTCTGGGAACCCGGGCGTTTCCTGATAGGTATGTACGGGGCAATTCTGGACGCCTTTGGTATGCCCAGGCGGCTGGCCACAAACGCTGCCTCGCTCCATGATACCAGGTATGCGATTCCGCGTTTTGATTTCAAAGAACAGGTGGGCTTGCACTATCGGCTGATGAAGCGAGCCTGCAACTGGGGCTGGAGGCCGGAAGAAGGACGGCAGAAGCGTCCCTTTTTGCACGGTTATCGCCTGTCGGAACTTCTTGTGGGCACCGCCACCGAGGATACTGCTTTTGCTGCTACCAGATACGTGCACCCGGGGGATGCCACTTATGTGGGGGCGGAACGTATCCTGGAATCCCTTCTTGACATCAGGTTTGACTATCTGAGAATTGGAATCGAAGACAGTGGTCTTGCCGGTGAGAACAAAGAAACTGCCCTGGTTGAGCTTGAGCGGGGGCAGAGCCACCGCGTTATTGCCGTCGAATTCATTCGCCGCGCAGTGGAAGCCAGTCGCTCCATCGAATCAGCAGCTACTCCCGATGGAAAAGGTGAGGCGTTGAATCACCTCATGCGGGAACTGAAAGGATATTGCCGGGAAGTCTTTTTGGCCACTGACCACGTACAGCGTGCCTGGGGTCATATCAACGACATAGATTCCATGATTCTGACCATGTACGAGCACTTGTATGAAAGCTATCCCCCGAAGTTCCCGCTCATGTTGAGAGAGCTGTTCCCCCAGGAGTGGGAGGCGAGAGAGAATCCCAGGTTACTGTAGACACTAGTCCGTGCTCCAGGTTTTAGACTTTCGACTCTACTTTCCACAGTAAGAAGAAGAGTGAGCGTCGGCAGTTGGCGAAATCATCCCGTATTAGTTTGAATGTATGAAATATACGTCGCCAAGATCGATTGCGGCGAATGACAGAGGGTCGAAGAGTTGTCTCCTCGACCCTCTCTTCTTGCCTGTGCTCTGACCGATGCCTCATCAATCTGAATCAAGGCAATATTTGATTACTAAGGGGGTGGGGTAATGTAGTCGTATATTATTTGTAGCATACTGCTATTGCTACTACAATCATTTGTCGGGTCTACGTCCCCGTCGACATGAACACACCCCCATGAAGTAATTGCGTCGTCCATCCCCCAGACTCCTGCATTCACAGAGCCTGCCGTCTGTCCACCTTATTCTTCAGTTCTTTGTGGATGGGTTTGTGACTGGAGCATGAAAGAGATTTGCCTGGCATTGACCACAGCTTTGTCCTGGTGGCAATTGTTGAACAGGACATGCATCTCGGCCGTTTGCGTCGCGAGTTCTGTGATTTTGTTTGCCCATGGCCTCAGGGCGTCTTCGCTGTAAAGGTAGTTGAAGCGCTCTGTGACGCTGACCCCTTTTTTCTCCCACGTCTCTCTATTCCTGCCGTGGAAACGCACCAGTCCCGGGTCTGAAGTCACCTTTGTGACAGGGGGCACACTTGATTTGAAGCCCTGTGGCTCGTCGACGCACACGAATGACAGTTCGTTGCGCGTGAGGAAATCAAAAGTTGTGGGCTGATTCCTTTCGCTTAGCCACACGTTGTTCCTGAACTCTACTGCGATGCGGTATTGTGGCAGTTTCTGCTTGCAGGTCAGGATGTAGTCGAGCTGCCGCGAGCCCGGGTAGAACCAGGGCGGGAACTGAAACAGCACAACCCCCAGCTTGCCCACTGTGTCCAGGGGGAGCAACGAACTCTCGAACCTTTGCCACAGTTCATCCGTCAGTTCGGGTGGCAAGTCGCCATAGTACAGGTTTCCCTTGTGCAGCAAGTCCGGAGTCAGTTCCTCCTTTATGTTCTTGGGCAGGGAATTGGTTGGGGTGGGATGCTGAGTGAACGCCCTGAAGGCCTTGAAATCGAACACAAAGTCATCGGGCGTGCGCTCTGCCCACAGATAGCTGTTCCTTTCACTGGGCATTGCGTAGTAGCTGCTATCCACTTCGACGATGTCGAACTGGTTGGCATAATACTGAAGCCGAGCTTGAGCGGAACGCGCGGAATCAGGGTAGAAGCGTCCTGAATTTATCAGAGTGGGATCGGTCCATGAACAGGTGCCTACTCGAATTGTGCCCATATCCCGCCTTCGGATTCACATTTTACTAAGAGGTCGGACTGGAGGCAATGGGAATTATGGCAAGGAATTTGAGGAGGATGCCACGATTCTAGGAGGGATCTCGTGGAGAAGGGGTAGTGGGGTAAGTGTCTTAGCGATAATGTTCAGTGTGTCTCGTTTCTGGATTGTTCCCTCGACCAGAATCAGCGACTCAAGCTTAAAGGTCTGCCTGTACTTTTGGTATACGTGTGGTCTGACTATTACGTTTACCATACCATCCTCGTCCTCCAGGGTCAGAAAAACAAAACCTTTGGCAGTGGCAGGTCTCTGCCTGATGACCACATAGCCTGCCAGCCTTACCCGGGTGTTCGGCGCAAGCTGACCCAGCTCAGAGCTTTTGAGCAGGCCATCTTCTGGTATATCTTTCCTCAATACCTGCAGTGGGTGGTATTTGGTGGATAATCCCTGCACCTTGTAATCCACCTTCATCTCCTCCAGTTCTGTGAGGTCGGGCAGGGAAACCTTGACATCGTTGAATTGTAAAGGCAATTCCCCCGGACAGTTCTTCTCCAGTATACCAAGCTGCCACAATAGCTGCCTCTTCTGGCAGCCAGAAGAATCAAAGGCACCGGCGAGGATAAGGCTTTCTACGGACTTCCTCTCCAGCCCGGTCCTGAGACAGAAATCTTCCAGCGAAGAATAAGGAGCCCTTTCCCTTTCTGTCACTATTTGATCCATGGCCTTCTCTCCCACTTCCTTGACGTACATCAAGCCAAGCCTGACTTTGCCATCTTCGA
>CAYSBO010000099.1:0-4217 GCA_964429285.1 uncultured Dehalococcoidales bacterium
TTCTGGTCTATGGAAACAAGAAAGCTGTTAGGCGGATCCTGGACTAGTGACTCTTCAAAGAGAGCATGGCACAACGCGCCCGGATATTGCTTTGCGGTAAAATCCGATAGATTCTCAGAATCAGATTACGATTTCAAGCTTGAAAGGAGACCAATATGAAGATTCTTATTGCCGTTGATGACTCTCGCTACTCTGAAGTGGCCGTGGGCTTAGTGAGGGCCCTGAAACTGGGGAACAAGGCTGATCTAACGCTTCTGACCGTGATCCCGGAGCATGTCTTTTTGGGCGGGCATACTCTGGTAGACCTTCCGGCACATTCTACCGCACTGAAGACTCAGCTATGGAAAGCCAAGGAGGAAAGGGCATCACAGTTGCTCGCCAAACTGTCGAAGTCATACGGCACTCGGGGACCCAAAGTGGAGACTATGGTCCGTAGCGGACGTCCTGCCGATGAGATCATTAAGGCATGCCGCAGCATTGGGGCGGACCTTGTTGTGGTAGGATTCAAGGGCACAACCGATGCCCCTGAGTTCTTGTTGGGGAGCGTTGCTCATAAGGTAATTAGGTACGCACCATGCAGCGTGCTGGCTGCCAAGGAAGAAGGCAAAGCTATCAAAAGAGTACTTGTGCCATTCGACGGGTCGAAATACTCTGATGAAGTGGTGCAATTCTTGATACAAATTCCACTTCCCCGCCATACGGAAGTCCTTCTCATGACGGTATTGCAGGCTTTTGCCGCGGCATTCGTCAAGACATACACCTTAGACTTGGAACGCGACCGGCAAATAATTGCCGAGTTTCAAAAAGCTGAAGAGGAGGCCGCTGAGCAATTGATGATAGAAGCGGAGAACCGGCTACGCAAGGGCGGATATGAGGTCTCAACCATTGTTGCCCGCGGTGATCCTTCTCAAGAGATTCTGCGAAAGGCTGCCCCGAGAAATGTCGATTTGGTTGCTATCGGCGCCAAAGGCCTCACCGGAATGCGTGATTTCTTGCTCGGCAGCGTAGCTGAGCGCGTGGCGCGGCATGTTAGGACATCTGTGCTCATAGTAAGGCCGCGAAAGAAATAGACAGTTACTTGAGAAGTGTTAGACCATCGAGTGACAGCCCTGCAGCCTGATGTGGTCTCAAGAGCCGCAGCAGAGTCATAGGTAAGCCGTGCATGAGTCAAAAGGGGGTAACTGTGCTACCGGAAGATGCTCGCCAGGATAGAAAGAAATCCACAGTAAACATCCGCCAGATGGAGATAGATGATATTGGGCCCGTTTACCACCTGGGGGCGGAGCTCTTCACCAGCGAAGAGTTCCCCGTTCTCTACCGCACCTGGGATGCCTATGAAGTAACTGACCATTTCACTTCCGACCCGAATTATTGCCTGGTGGGAGAGACACAAGGAAGGGTCGTTGGATTTATCCTGGCCACCACCATTGAAAAAGAAGGCACTGCCTGGAGGAAGTACGGATACCTGAGCTGGATAGGAGTGGACGAGGCTTTCCAGCGAACGAACCTGGGTCTCCGTCTCTACAACAGATTGGAGGAAAGGTTCAGGAGGGACGGGGTAAGAATGGTCATAGCCGATACCGAAGCTGACAACAAGAAAGCCATAGCTTTCTTCGGGGCCATAGGATTTTCTCCCAGCCGGCGGCATCTATGGCTGACCAAGACCCTCCGGCGCCCGGCAGAAAAGGGCACCAAACCGAGCCCCAGCTCGTCAAGCACAAGCGAGCCATAGACGCTTTTCGACGAGCGCCGCCATTGCGTGCTGGTGACTGAAAGAGCTATAATAGACCTTCTGATCTTGCCTGATCAGGCCATGGAAACAAGCAAAAGGACAATGATGCAAGACCAGTTCCTTGCTGAGGAGGAATTATCAACCAGGATTGAGCAGGCGTACGGCGAGCTGGAGTCCTTGCGCAGACGGCTTGATCGAGTAGCGAAGCTGCAGTCACTCCTCAAGGAGAAGTACCGTAGTAGATTGGATAACCTGTCTGCCCAGCTTAGTGGCATAGACGAGCAACAGTGGGAGCTCAAAAGTCTGGCAAAGCAACTGAAAAAGAATAAAGAGAGGCGATCGATTATCAAGGGCCAGATAGCCAGCTTGGACAGGCGCAAGAAGACCATTCGCCAGGCAATGAAGCAGGTTGCGGGATATGAAAAATCAAGCAATGCCCAGGTTGAAGTAATAGAAGAGGAACAGGAAGTCCTCATCCAACGGCTTCAAGACTTGCAGCATATGCTGGAGCTTGCAGAACAGGCCGAGCTAGACAAAAAAGAGCTAGATATTGTTAGCCAGCGAGTTCGCGCCACACAAGGATTGTTGAAAGAGCATGAAGCCGACCTCAGCAAAAGAACCATAGATTTGCTCTTCGAATTCTACATACCTCCAAAGAACAATAAGCGAATCAAGTTGTGAAGTGTACGTCGCCGGCCCGCTGGAAACGCCTGGAAGGCAAACCATGAGCCAAGCTGTTTCCCCAGAAGTTGCCACTCTTGCGGGCGGCTGCTTCTGGTGCGTTGAGGCGGTCTTTCGGGAGGTCACTGGTGTTGAGAGCCTTGTTCCCGGCTACACGGGAGGTACCACCATCAACCCCACCTACCAGGAGGTCAGCACCGGTGATACCGGCCATGCAGAGGCAGTCCAGCTGACCTTCGACCCGGCCAGGATTTCATACCGGGAAATACTGGAAATCTTCTTCTCCATCCACGAGCCAACGACGTTGAACCGGCAGGGTGCGGACATAGGTACGCAGTACCGCTCCGCTATCTTCTATCACGATGAACAGCAAAGAGCCATCGCCGAACAAGTCATCGCCGACCTCAACAAAGCTCGCCTGTGGAGGAAACCGATCGTCACCGAGGTGGTTCCCCTGGACAAATTCTATCCGGCAGAGGACTATCATCGAGAATACTTCGCGCGGCACCCAGAGCAGGCGTACTGTCGGATGGTGATTCTGCCCAAGGTGAGCAAGTTCCGTAAGCGGTGGGCAAAACGACTCAAGGAGGCGTCACCGAAATAGTATGAGTACGAAGAAGACGACAAGATTCAACACGGTCTGTTGGGCCCTCCTTCTTTTTGTCCTCGCTCACCTGCTCATCTTTCTTGTCACTCCTCGTGTAGATCCTTTCCTCGATGAAAAGGATATATACGTGCCCAGTCAGCCATCCCAGCCCATATCCTGGTGGCCCGGGGAAGTGACATTACCCGATGGAGAGGTTGTCGACGTACCTGCCCATTCATCGCTAGGACCGGTCTTGATCTACATTCTTGCGGCAGCGGGCGCGCTCGGACTCACGCTATCCCTGATTCCACTGACAGCTCTGAAGGCGTTCCTCAGATTCATGTTCGCCCTTCTGTTCAGCTGGGGCGCCTTCATCGCAACTGTATTCTACCTGCCCCTTCCGTTAGCTTTGGCCATCGGCATTGCCCTTGGGGCATTTTGGTTCTTCATGCCACTGGTCTGGTTACATGACCTGGTACTGGTTCTGGCAGTGAGTAGCCTGGCACTCGTTTTTGGTCGCTTCATTGCGCCCTGGACTGCAATGGCCATCATCCTGGCACTCGCCGTCTACGACCTCCTGGCGGTCCGTTTCAGATTCATGGTCTGGATGGCAAACAAGCTATCGCAAATAAATGCCTTGCCGGCGTTGATCATTCCCACAGACTATTCGGAGTGGAACTCAAACTTGAAGAAACAGGGAGAGAATGTAGTGCAGGTGAATCCCGCCGACAGAGAATACTCTATACTGGGAGGAGGCGACGTCGCCTTCCCTTGTCTGCTTACCGCCTCCGTTTATTTCGCCCAGGGCCTGGCTCCAGGAGTCATTATCGCCGTGCTGGGCTCACTGGGCCTGCTTAGTGTTTACGCAATCCAAAGGAAAATCCTGAAGGGGAAGCCAATGGCGGCTCTGCCACCCATCGCCGGTTTCACACTGGTTGGGTTGCTGATTATATAACGATACGCCACTATTTACCCCCAACTGATCATGTTGGGATGAGTTATGTGAAAACCGCAGCTGGCCACCAGGTTGTGACCGGCTATGGCACTGGAATCATCGGAAGCCAGAAAGACAATGCAAGCCGCTATTTCCGACGGCTCGGCGATTCTCTTCAAGGCATTATTGTCCGCCAGCTTGGTCATCACCGCCTCGTAGGAAACACCGGCTTCTCTGGCTGCAACGTTGACCCAATCGTCAAACTCACTGGTCCGAGTAGCACC
>CAYSBO010000100.1:0-4148 GCA_964429285.1 uncultured Dehalococcoidales bacterium
GCAAAAGGAGAACACAACCTATGCGGAAAACTGTCAGTCTACTCATTCTGATCATAGTTTTATTATTGGCGGGTTGTTCCGGCGCGCCAAAAGATGCCCCATGCCTTGAGGGCGTTGAGGTTGAGGTTATGACAACGGAAGCGGGCATAGAATTTGCCCGCACGCCGGACGCCTGCTTTGAAAATCTACCCGACTGGCCCTATGAGCCGCAGTATGTGGAAATTGACGGTTTACGCCAGGCCTACGTCGATGTTGGCCCTACCGATGCAGATGAGATCATCCTGCTGTTGCACGGTCAGCCTTCTTGGTCGTATCTGTACCGCAAGATGATCCCGGCTCTCGAACAAGCCGGGCATCGCGTGATCGCCATGGACCACCTTGGCATGGGGCGGTCTGATAAACCCATTGACCCCGATTACTACACCTACGTGGGGCATGTAGAACGCCTGGAAGCTTTCATTCAGAAACTGGAACTGGAGAACATCACGCTGTTCGCCCAAGACTGGGGCAGCTTAATCGGCCTTTACGTTGTTGGCACCAACCCGGATTGGTTTGACCGGGTCGTGATAGGCAATGGTTTTCTGCCAACCTTTGAAGAAGGGACCACGCCATACGAGTTGCCGGATAATCCCAGACTAACCCGGCGACTCTTTCATAGAAACATCACGTCTCGGCCTGAACAACAGTCCGAGTTCTATGATGACGAAGGGAATCTCCTTAATGAGGGAGAAGACTACTTTGGTGTGTGGATTGACTACGCCCGCAACGATGAACGTTTCCAAGCATCGCAGATTCTGGAAGCCATGACCTATTTCGCTCTCTCAAAGGAGGAACTGGCTGCCTATGACGCGCCCTTTCCGTCACGCATCTTTATGGGTGGACCTCGTGCGTTCCCTGGCCTCGTCAACCAACTTCCCGGTGTGACCGGTGCGGCCTGGGAGGGATTGGGGGAATTCGACAACCCCTTCCTCACCATCTGGGGAGGCAATGATCCTGGCAATCTTGGGCGACCGGAAGTCCAGCAGGCACTACTCGACCATATTCCTGGGAGTGAAGGTTGGGATCACGTCCGTTTGCCTGAAGCCAGCCATTTCTTACAGGATGACCAGGGCGAGGTAATTGCCAATCGCATAAACGAATTTGTCGAGGCCAGCCCTCTCGAATGACAGGGATAAATATGAAGATATTGCAGATGAAGTGGGTCAAATGGGGATTGATTTCAATTGGCCTGCTCGTAACAGTTGCTCTCGTTGCCTTCGTCGGGCGCAATGATATTTTACGGAGGCTAGAAGGTTTACCGCCCTTTACGAATCGTGCAGGGGACCGTTTTGACACGATGGTTGCGATGAGTGATGGGGTTGAACTTCATACGTCCGTGCAATTACCCGCGGGGGAGGGGCCGTTTCCTACGGTGCTAGTAAGAAGTCCCTATGCTGATGTTAGTTGGGCGTTTCGGAATATCGTTTGTGAGCGGTTTGTGCGCTATGGATATGCCTGTGTGACGCAAGATGTCCGAGGACAGGGCGGCTCGGGGGGTGTGTGGGATCCGGGTGTGAATAATGAAATCGCTGATGGTCACGATACCCTTACATGGTTGATCGACCAAGACTTGCAGGATGGCAATATCGCAATGGTTGGGTCTTCATACCTTTCCTCAGTTCAATATGCCGCCGTAGCAGGGGGGGCGCCTGAAGAACTCAAGACAATCCTCCCCTCAATGTATACGACCGATAATCGTGGTGTTATGTATCAAGATGGTATGTTTCGACATGAACTCTATACCGCATGGGCTAGTATGATGCGTGAGTCTATGAATACCTCACCCAATCCAGACGATGGCACAGAGTATCAAGAGGCAATCCGGTATCGACCTCATATTGAAATTGATACCCAAGTTTATGGTCTTTCGATGCCATGGTATCGCGATATGCTCACAGCGATGTCGCCCAACAGCGACTACTGGCAGGAAGAATCCCGCGTAGCCATTCGAGAAGTACCAGAGAATATGACCATCCCAGTGTTGATGATTGGTGGCTGGTACGATATTTTCTTGGGACCGCAAATTGAAGACTGGCAAAGATTGGCAACCCAGTCTGAAAGTCGGTTTATTCTCGGTCCGTGGACACATTCAGGGGCGATCGGTGAATATCCGATGCCTAATTCCGGGGGTGGACAATTTCAATGGGCCGAGATGTTACCCTGGCTTGAACACCATCTAAAAGGTGAGCCGCTTACCCTGTCACCGGGTGTCAAACTGTATGTTATTGGGAAGGGAGAGTGGGAAGAACGGGCAGCGTGGCCGACTTCTATTGAAACCGAAACGCTATACCTTTCAAATATCGGAATGTCTAATGATTGTGAGGGTGGGGTTTTAGCAGACGCACCTGGTAGTGGTGAAGTTTCTTACACCTATGACCCCGACAATCCCGTACCCAGTCGCGGGGGTGGGGGCATGTTGGCCTACAACATGGATGGATATGGGGGTGCGCCACCGTCGAGTGTCGATCAATCCGGTTTTTGTGAACGCGAGGACATAGTAACCTTCACCAGTGAGGTGTATGAAGATGGACTGTTTATCTCCGGTGATATCAGTGTTACTTTGGAAGTTTCCTCTACTGCACCAGACACTGCTTTTACGGCCAAATTGATTGAGGTATTCCCTGATGGCAGCACGTTTAATATTCGGGACAGCATTACCTCGCTGGCCTACCGTAACGGCTCTGATGAACCATTGGAGTATTTACCAGGAGAGCATGTGTCAATAGAGATAGACTTCTGGCCGATTGCGTGGCAATTACAACCTGGATCAAGTTTGCGGCTGGATATCTCTTCTTCAAATTTCCCCAAATTCCATGCTCATACTAATCGGGCAGGCGTATGGTCAGAACAGACCGGAGCAGATATTGCAGGTCAAACGATTTATGGCGGTCAGGTCGACTTGCAAATCAAACCTTAGAGGAAATCACCTAGAAGGAAAAATGGAGAATAGAGCTACAAGATTTCACTAGTACACAGAAGCAGAGCTGCTACCAGCTCGGTTAAGGCAGGAGAGAACAGTGGAAACACAAAAGAAGAAGAGATTCCAGTGGTTACCAACCCTACTAATCGCCAGACCTTCCCCTGATTAGGTGGACACTATACTAAGCGAACCATGGGCTGTTGAACAGCAGCTAGCTCGTAGGCTTCCGGTGGTATGTAGCCCAACGACGAGTGTAAGCGGCACCGATTGTAGAACGACTCGATATATCCAAAGATACTAGTTCGGGCAGCTCGCCGAGTAGCGTAGTCGATATGATGGACGCACTCAGCTTTGAGCGTTCCAAAGAAGCTCTCCATCGGAGCGTTATCATACCACGTTCCGACACCGTTCATACTGGCCCGCAGGCCGTGGCTCTTTAACAGCTCTTGATAGGTGCGACTGGTGTACTGGCTCCCCTGATCGGAGTGGTGGATCAGGCCTGCCAGCGGCTGGCGTGTTTCTAAGGCCATCTGCAACGCGGTCAGCGTGAGCGCCTCGGTCATTTGCTCATCCATCGCCCAACCCACGATACGGCGACTGAACATATCCATCACGGCAGCCAAGTACAACCACCCTTCTTGCGTAGGAATATACGTCATATCGGCCAGCCAGATCTGATCTGGCTGCTCAGCTGTGAATGCGCGCTTCAACAGGTTGGGCGCTACCGGATGACGGGCGTTCCGCCGCGTGGTGCTCTTGTAGGCCTGCACCTGCTTGCCCTGGAGACCCTCCTGGCGCATCAGACGCGCCACGCGGTTCTCCCCACAGGTTACCCCTTGCTGCCGCAAGGCCTGGGTTACGCGCGGGCTGCCATACGTTTCCTGACTCTCCTGGTGAATGATCCTGATCTTCTCTAGCAGCTGACGATTGGCCATCTTCCGTGCGCTGGGTTTCCGCCTGCGCCACGCGTAGTAGCCACTGCGGGAAACCTGCAATACCTGGGTCATCCGGGTCACCGGGTAGACGTCGCGGTGCGCTTCGATGAATTGGAAGCGCTGGGCTTTGGGCGCACAAAGATGGTCACTGCTTTTTTTAGTATCTCCCGTTCTTGTTCGAGGATCGCGACTTCGCGCTCTAAGTAGATGCGCATAAGTATCTTAAGCCGCCACACCGGCAGTCTGAGACAGCG
>CAYSBO010000101.1:0-4134 GCA_964429285.1 uncultured Dehalococcoidales bacterium
GCCAGTTCAAACTTATGTGTTACTTTTGGCCCACCAAACTCAATGTATAGGTCTTCCTTCCTTATCACCTCACCTTCATACTGAGGTCCTATATCTGCATGAAATTCGCCTTCCATTTTGTCTTAGTCTCCTTTCTTCAGATTATCTATAAGGCCTTCTAGAAACTCCTGCCACTTCGCATCCTTTTTGAAATTAGGGAGTGAGTAGTTGGCATGGGGAAAGTAATGCTTGCACAGGGTCATGGTCTTTAGATGAGGTGCGAAGTGCTTAAGAGTAGAAAGGCTTTGATTGCCGAGGTCCGACCTTATGCCAAACAAGATCACCAGATCGTGGTTGCCTTCCTTCTTAGCTCCCTGCCATTCAGGATCCTTAAGAGCATTTGCTATCTCAACAACATCATAAACGCAATCAGGCTTTACTCCCAATTCCACGACCTTACCTTTGGTCTGGCCTGTCGCACATATCGGGATACTACCCGCCTTAGCTATTTCAAGCGCGTACTCCATCAGAACCTTGCCCTCAGGAGTGGATCCCAGCAACAGAGGGCCAACTACCAGAAGTGGCCTTTTCGCCTTCTTTATCAGATTGGCGTATTCAGCGGGGTCTTCCATCAACTTGGCCGACTTGATTCCCGTTAGTACGTTCACTCTATGGCGTGGTATTACTGCACTCATCTTCTCCTCCTTTTAGGCCATTTTCCTCGTTACTAGTGTATCACTGCGTCAATAGGAACCTTGGTGGGGTAGGTGCCGATAAGAGTAGGCAATCCAATGGGCTCCCTGGGCTGCCAGCCGATTTCCTGCAAGTATGCTCGGACCTCTTTCTTATACACCAGCGGAATATCGGCATCCCTGCGCACAAACAGGTGAATATCCTCAGGAAGACCGGTTCCGATATATTTCTTGTACAGGGAAATATAGTGGTTCAGTTTTATCGCTCTCCCTTGAGGAGTATCGTTTCTCCTTATGCAAAGCTTGGCTATCATGGGCATAGCTTTTTCCTTGGTCTCACACACATAAGCCAGGTGTTCAGGTGCCGGCTCTACTGTGTCCACAACCTCCCTCTTTCTGGCATCCATGACTTTCCAGTCGTCCTCTTCCTTTCTGGAGAGGTAGAGCCTCCTATACTTGGAGGCATGGGGTCCCAGAACAACGGGAACGCCAAGCCTGTTAAATCCTGTGCCGATGGAAGCCGCCTTCTGGGACATTGCACCCCAGGCTACTCCACAAGCACCTACCCGGTTAAGGACGTAGTCCGCCATTACCTCGTAGTTCGCTCTCAAAGGCAAGGCAGCAAAGATATTGGCTATTTTTATTGCCGCCCCAGATATATGGCTATTGGCAACGCAGGAGCCAATATTGACTACGCCGCCGCCGTCAAAGTCAGGAGGATATTTTTCATAGACCGTCAAGCCATCCTTATCCTTTTTCATTCCAGCAACCATGGCAGCACAACCAGTGAGAACCACGATGTACTTTCTCTTGGCGAACTCGTCCACCATGTCAGCGATATCCTCGATATCTGGGTAATTGGAACAGCCTACCAGGGCGATAACTCCCGGAATTGTGCCCAGGGTTATAGGCGCACCAACGTTCCTTATCTCGGTATCCATAACCGGACCACGCCCAGCCCTGCACTTCCAGGTCTCCGCACCTGCTGCTGCCTGCATGATCTTGAAGATAGGAACGTTATTGGGGCATTCTTCTTCACATTTGCCGCACCCAATACAGTTGAGGAACTGCTGCCTTATCAAGTCGAAGTTGCCTTTGGCAACCTCAGTTATACCGCCACCAATGTTAAAGAGGTTGGGACACACCTGTTCGCACATTCCGCAGTTGCTGCACTTCTTAGCCAGCTCTACAGCTTCTTCCTCCGTTAGCAACTCCTTCTTCCTGTCAGGAGCAATCTTCATAGCCACTCTAACCGCCACTTCGGCCGCCTTGGGGGAGTCCAGGATGGCAAATTGCTCCTTGTTATCCACCATTCGCCTTACTATCTCATCTGGATCCATTTCGGTGGCATCCTCAAGCCCGTACATAGCCTTGTCCAGGCAGGCGATCATCGCTGACCCCACCTTGGCTGCTTCCTGAGGGGTATCCGTTCTTATGCACTGCTCGTCGGTCATTATTACATCGGCAATGCCTGTTCTCATGAAGAAAAGCGCACGGGATAGAGGACCAACTATCTTGGCTTTGTCCGAATACCTGGTTGTTTCCAGCGCAGTGCAGCACAGGCCACACACTTCCACCTGGTCTTCAAGGTTGTGTTCCCTGAGATAGTCAATTACCACCGTCGAGGTAGCCGGGTTATGACCAGATACCAGGACCACCGGCTTGCTCTTGTCTATTGCCCCCCAACCCATGTCAACCAGCGGCGTATCAGCAACTGATGTAGGAAAGTTGAATCCCACTATTTGTGCGATATCAGCGATTTCCATGCCTACGTGATCCAGCATGCTCACGTGTAAAGCCTTGGATTCGTAGTCCAGAGCGCTTCCCTCCTGCCCGGTATGGCAAGAATCAAGAAGATGAGCGATCTCTTTGAAGACATACTCCAGCGCTATTTGAAGGTCTCCCAGAGTCTCAGGCTTCAGCCCTACAACCGTCCTTATGTTAGGTGCCTCAACATCGATAAATGTTCCCAGGTCTATCTTTTTGTCCGCGCCGTGCTTATCGATCAAGAACTCCAGAATATGCCCGCCGTGGGCAGCATGAGCGGAACATCCCATCAAACAGGCCAGCAGTACAAATCTCGCTTGTTGGGTAGCTATGTCAATGCCACATGCACCTCTTCTACCCTCTGTGAGATCACACTTGCCATAGGTACAGAAGCAACACAAATCACAGAAGGGCGCATAGAAAGGCGCATATGTTTTCAATAGCCTCATATCCCACTGTCTCAGGTCGGGACTTTCCGGCATGGGACTCGGGCCTACCGGCTCCCACGGAAGATCCGCCTTTATTTTCTCCTGAATCTCTTCTAGTTTCCGAGTTATCTCTTTTACTTCTGCCATTGTTTACCTCGTTTCTATCGTCTCCTTCACTAGCTTCAAGGTTTCAGGATGTCGTAAGACAAGGATATTTGCCCCGGCTAGCAGGAGCGACAATACTGTAATTCCTTCCCAGAGCAACGCCTGCTCTTTGTTTTCTTTGGCTTGCTTTGTCTTCCAACACTCTGCCCCCAGGTCGCCGATGATGGGCATCATGGTCATATTATCCTTGGTGATTATCCCGATCTGCTTCACCCTTTCCATCAAAGAAAAGCTGTACTCCATACCGTAGCCCAATGCTGCAGATTCGGGATCGATGACTATCTTCTCGGCGGGGAAAAACTTACAAAGTTTTACATTCAGTTCCTTCAGCAAATTGATGTCCAGAGGGCTTAGAGCGCTGGCATTGTGTCCATGGTCTAGGAGCGCCTTTCCTACCACCTCATAGTTTTCCTTTTGAACCGGTCCTATAAGGAGATTCATACCGTCGCAAGCCTCGGCAACTTTGGGCAGAACCTCGGCATCTTTCCTATCATCTCCAGAGCCATAAATAATCAGGGGGACATCTATAGCCTCGGCTACCTCTTTTGCTATGTCTGCCGCTCCATCGGCGGAACTATCCTTCACTGCCGGGTCGGTGCTTACCAGACGAAGAAACACCGCATCTGCGCCAAACTCCTCGCATTTCTTGGCCCACTTCACCGGGTCGGCTATCACATCTTTAAAAGGTTCAACTAGGTGTTGCGCCCAGTCCTGAGGCTCCATATCAATGATTTCCAGGGCGAATTTTGCCGGGTTGGGATTTGATCCCTGGTCAAAAAAATGAAAGGGGAGAATATTCTCTCCCCCAATCTTCAAGCTCTTCTTTCCCTTTCCAATGGTTAACTCTCTAACCACGCCAGCATACGCTTCAACTGGTGCTTCATATTCCATTCTTTACCCTCCTAACTTTCGAGCCAGGCATCTGAGTACAGGTTCTCTCCGGTAAGAACCTTGGCTGTCTTGACATACTCAACTTCCTTTGCAGACAGGGAAGACAGGTCTATATCCTCTCCGTCCATAGTCTTGTAGATAAGTTCCACTACCTCTGGCATCTTTCCCTGGATCAAGTTCATGAACTCCTCGTCCAAAGGATCGGCAATGGC
>CAYSBO010000102.1:0-3910 GCA_964429285.1 uncultured Dehalococcoidales bacterium
TTATAGTCCTCGCGTATAACCGTGTCAATACGGAAAGGATTCCTGGTCGAATTGCGCCGACATTCAAACACTCACCTTCCAGCAAGTATAGCTCCACCACCTGTGCTGCGCTTGTTAGGGAAGATTCAGTGTCCATTTTGCTTCTTCTAAGGCGCCAGTCCTTTCATTTTGTTTCGCGTTCTAGTACTATTACAAGTCACCTGCTTAAGAAGGATTCTGCGTATGAATATGAAGCTACTGATTGGCCTGCTGGCTTTGGGCGTGACAATGCTGGTGGTAGGCCTGGTGATTCACTTTGTAGGCTTGCCCTAGCTCAATCGCCCCGCCAATTTCTCAGCCTTTTACTCGTTCAAAGTGCTTGTTCTGCGAATGTCTAGCAATGCCATTTGTCGCGTCACACCCAACTCGACAGCACCAGTGCCATTGTGTTAAGTTACAATCAGCGGGTAAGTCCTGTGTTAAGTGTGTCACCGGAAGGCGGCATAAACTAGCTGTAAGCTAGTCGCCCGCAGGGGCCGCTTTTTCATTTCCCAAAATCTCGTATCAAGCTTTACCACACGCAGTTACACTTAATATTCCTATAATCCATCCCCAGCTTTGTCCACATTGCCAGAGTTTCTTTGCAAAGGGCAACCTCTTGATAGTTATAACGTTCTTTTAGCCAATTTATAATTGTGGCGTACATCTCATAGCGAGTATTGAATTCCACTTTCTTCCCCCAGTTGGAGTTTTCTTTCAGATATTCCTGCCAGCTTTTATCTGCAGCTCCATTTATTGTAGTCTGCAGCCCCCGAAGCGACCCCAAGGTAATTCGGGCGGGAACAAAATTTGCAAAAACTTGATCGACAAGATTTGTATAGTGCGCCTCCCAGTCTAATACTGGTACCATAGGGTCAATCCTTATCCTAACCTCATAGCCCGCTTGGCTGAGTTTCCGACCTGCCTCGATCCTTCTACTAACGGGTGGGGCACCTTTCTCCCACCTTTTCGCTACATCATCCGCATTAAGACTAAAGCTCATGATAACTTGATTATGTGGGTTAATCTCTAGCAAATTCCTTATATTGTCGGACTTGGTTACAAATAGTACCTTGTGCTTGTTCTGCTGCTCAAACAGAAGAATTATAAACTTGGAAAAGGGCTGGTCTCCCCCTTCCCACATTAGGGAGTCGGCTATCTCGCCGGTATTGAGCACTTCAGGAATTGTTGCTTCGCTAAGAAACTTCTTCGTATGTAATTCAATTTTCCCATAATCTTTAATTACAGGCTTGGTGCCAGTGGGCAAGAACCTGAAAGTGCCTTTTAGGTAACACCAAGCACAATCAAAGGGGCAGCCATACCCCCATTTCAACTCAAGAAAGTGTGGGCAAACAACGCTTGTCTCCTTGAGAGGCAATGGCGTCTTATCAAATCTCTTTATGATTGAGCCATCTCCGACTTGATGAACGAGCAGGCCCTTGGACCCGTCCAATGACAAGTACTCTCTCAGTGCGACCTTAGGGTGTGACATTTACCTTCTTTTCTCAAATCTGGTATTAAGGTGCAAAAGTAATTATGCAACCCTCTGGGTACGTTCCTCTGCGGCGGTCTTTGCCATCCAATCGCTCCACTTTGGTAATTTTTGGAGGAATGGTTTCATACTCGAGTATATTTAATGCTCGTCTTAGATGGCGCTCTATACAAATTGGATGCCATGCAAGGTCATTCTCTACAAGTATCTGCTTTGAAACTGCTTGTTCGCGATGAGACTGACATATCTGATCTGCCAGATCTTTTGAGTATTCTTCATCATAGATTGGGGTACCAAACAGACGCTGTTGCTGTGGATCGATTGAGTCGAAATACTGGAATTCCCCGATAGGCGAAGCGCTCCACATAGCTCGCTTCATTGCCAACATTCCCTTCCAGTATCTAGTGGCAAAGAAAAGATAATATTGCGTCTGGTTTTGTTTGTTCACCATACGAAAGGGATGGCCTTTCCAACCTAGATTTTCCAATGCCTTCTGATAAGCTTCCATTAGGTAGCTTTCCTTTTGACCCGGATCAGCAATGCGCAGAGCCTGATGCCAGATATCATTACCGTAAAGCTCGTCTAAATACTTGTGCTTGCGGGGATCTTGCAAGAACCACTCATTAAGAGATTGATAATTAAATGTAATCAACACTTCAGATCTGCGCTGCTGAGCAAGCCGACCGATAAGGGACATGGGAAAACCAGTGGGGCCGAATGGGTCTATGAATACGAAAGAGGGAGCCAATCTTAAATTTTGCTCCTCAATCTTAGACAAGACAATATTGAAAACTTCTCCAAAACTGGCACAATATGTTTCTATTCGAAAAGCGCTGGGTAGCTGAGGTTCAAGCTCACGAATCTTTCGTCGCAGGTTTTCACATCTTGCTTCATCTTTTTCAATAAAGAGGAATACTAAATCCATGCCGGAACGCATAAGTTTATGTTTAAGGGCATGGTCTCGAGCTACTTTAAGAGCAATAATAGGAGAGCCGTCCTCCTCTCCCATATATTCCCCAGGCCCAGCGAAACCATCAACGTAAAGCAGCCTGAGATGCACTGAAGCCAAAATAGGGAACCAAGCACCAAGGTAGTATTTCAATATCTCGTGCTTAGCTTTAGTGTGTGAAGGAATAGGCCAGATCGTGCCAAGCTTCTCACTCATTTATCACCTATTTTGTAGCCTCTTGCCAGAGTTGGTGAAGGAGGCGCTGGCGAAGTCTGGGGTCGAGGATGAAGCCGAGATGGTCTTCAAAGACTTCGTCAGTCTTTTGCTTTAAGTTTTCCAGTTTAGGGACGATCTCTCCCAAATAATCTTCATCTTTGGGTATCTTAACGCTGTCCAGTCCAGCTTCCAGCCAAACCTTAATGTAGCGGGCTTCTGTTTCTGAGTCACAATCTATGTGTTCTCTGCCTGCGGAAAGTCGCCAGCCAAAGAGTTCTTGCTCTAATTTAACTTCGCCCGAAACTCTGGGCAGGCTTTTGGTGCGTAAAGGCTTATGGGGCAATATCTTTTCCCGGTAGAACTTTCCCAGGGTATCATCGCCGAGCTTATCCGTTACTGTCTTGATTAGAAGGTCAATGTTTATTCCTTCTCTGGTCTTTTGCCTCTTGCCAAAGCTCTTGGCTCTTCCAAAACGTGCTTTCGCAAGATTCGCAAGCTCGTCGTACAGTTCCGAAATAATAGATTCGCGCTCTCCAGGCTCTTTAAATCCAAGCGTCTCTAGAAGCAAGCCATCTAAATCGTGGCGTTCTTTCTTTTGCATCTCATCGAATATTGACTCCACTGGTCTACTGTAAAAGGCTTGAAAGGCAGCCAAAATTTTTGTCTTCAAAGGCTCCGAAACTTTTGAAGGCTCTATGACTGGTAATTGGCAAACCTCCTCCACTGTAGCTTCAATTGCTCCCAATCCCATGGCAGCTCTTTGGAATTCAAGCTGAAGACTCGTGAAAGATGAATTTAGACAACAGGCAATCAGCATTTCATCGCTGGGTTCTTTTGGATAGATGTTATAGAATCTCTGATTTGCTAGGGTTGGCATGTCGCACATGTAATGTCTATGGTAACGATCTATTGCCTTCTGCCACAAGAGACGAGAAGGCTGAACATCAGGTAACTGATACCAATACCTTCGCGCCGAGCAGGTTAATGTATGGGATGGTACCATTCGCTTTCCCTTTCCCATATCGTATAGCCTCGTTTCTCCGTGTTTAATATACGCCTCTATATGTTTGTTTCTGAGATTCTTCCTAGGCATATCAATTACCACCGCTCGTGTTTTAATATCAGCCTCTCGGATTCGGATGCTGCGGAAATCATCAGGGTTGCGGGTAATAGGTGCTAAGTATTGGCTTTCGATGAGCCAGCGAGTACCATCACCGCTTTTAACGAGCCTTAGA
>CAYSBO010000103.1:0-3889 GCA_964429285.1 uncultured Dehalococcoidales bacterium
TTATCGCAAGCTCGCCATGCAATATCATCCCGATCGCAATCCTAACAACGAGAAATGGGCTAATGAGAAATTCAAGGAGATAAATCAGGCTTACGGGGTTCTCGGTGACCCTGAAAAAAGGAGGCAATACGACCAATTCGGGACTGTAGGCGATATGGGCGATATCTTCAGCAGTCCTTTCACCAGGACCACGTTTCAGGAAATGATGAAGGACTTCGGCGGGGCGGGCCTTAGATTTGATTTTCTCGATGATATATTTGGCGACTTCTTGAAAGGCAGAGGTTCTTCGTTCTCTTTTGGAAGCTTTGGAGGCCGGTCCGGGAGAGTGAGATTCGAAGCCTGGCCAGGACAAGAGATCAATCTCGACGAGATACTTGGCAAGGCTCGATATTCCCAGGATGTTCGTTATGAGCTGACAATCAGCCGGCAAGAGTCCTTGAATGGGGTGACAAAGAGACTGAAGCAGAAGGGAAAGAGCCTGGAGGTGAAGATTCCAGCCGGAGTAAGGACGGGTACGGTGGTGAGATTGAGGAATGCGCGCCGGCTAAGCGATGGCGTAGCAGGCGACATCTTGATCAAAATCATAGTTGGATAAGCCCGGGGCTATTGCGATGTATTGCGTTTGGATTCAGATCAGGTCTTCCTCCATCAGAAGGCCCACGTGTTTGCTGCTAACAGAGGTGACCTGGGAAAAGGCTTGCGCCAAATACTCCCTTGCCTTTTCATAGTCATGAGTCTCAATCTCAGCTTCCACTTCGGATAGCTTGCTCTCTATCGCTTCTGTCTCTGCAGGTTCAATGTAACGCCTGACGATATTAAGCTCGGTTCTCAATGCGTCGAACACTCCTTTGCTCACCTCTCTGCCTCCCTCGAACCTTTCTGGTGTCAGTGTTGCCAGTCTATCCAGGACAGCCGATACCAGGAATAGATTGGACTTAAGCCTTTCTGCATTATGAAAAGCAAGATTTGCTTCCTTCCTGTCCATGGTGCACCTCAACTGAAGTTTCTTTCGCTATTAAGGCTAATTAAAGCAGAAAAGCAATGGAATTGCTATGCGCTCAGGACGGCAAGCGTGCTACAATGACCTACAAATCGGAGGCTGGTTGCGAATAGTTCGATTTGTGATTCGCGGCAAGGCTAGATACGGGATACTGGAGAACAGTATCATACGTAGCTTACGAGTCAGTCCTTTTGTCCAGTTCAAATACCCTGACAGTTCCCCGATATTTGATGGGAATACTTACCAACTCAGTCAGGTGAGGCTACTTGCTCCCTGCCTTCCCTCTAAGATAGTAGGCCTGGGACTTAATTACCGCACACATGCTGAAGAGACCAATCTATCCGTACCCAAGGCACCACTTATCTTTCTGAAGCCGTCCACTGCGGTTATAGGTCCTGGTGATGCCATTGTCTTGCCTCGCTGCTCCGGGCGCGTGGACTACGAAGGTGAGCTGGGTGTGGTTATAGGAAGGAGAGCCAAGGATGTGCCAAAGGGCGAGGCAAAGGATTATGTGATAGGCTATACTTGTGTTAATGACGTGTCAGAACGCGATGCACAAAGAGAAGACGGTCAGTGGACAAGGGCCAAAGGCTTTGATACCTTTGCGCCGATTGGCCCCTGGATCGAGACCGAGGTCGCCCCTGATAACTTGAAAATTGAGACTTACCTCAACGGCGAACTCCGTCAATCAGCTTACACCAGCGACCTTATCTTTGGTGTGAACGACCTTGTAAGTTTCATCTCAAGCATAATGACGCTCCTTTCGGGAGACATCATCACCACAGGTACCCCTTCGGGCATCGGCCGCATAAGTCCCGGTGACACAGTCGAAATCAGAATAGACAAGATTGGAACATTGAGAAATCCCGTGGTGGGCCAGAAATGAAAGAAAGAGCGGTGAGCTTTCTCTCTGGCAGGCTCTCCCTGGAGGGAATACTGACCATGCCCGAAGGGGCCAGCCCTTTCCCGGCAGTGGCAATCTGCCATCCTCATCCCCTATACGGTGGCAGTATGGATAACAATGTGGTCTGCGCCGTATCGGAGGCGCTCACGCAAGCGTCGCTGGCTTCACTCAGGTTCAATTTCCGTGGAGTAGGCGGCAGCCAGGGAGAATTTGGTAATGGCATAGGTGAGGGAGAAGATGTGAAAGCAGCCATCTCTTACATGAGCACGATGAGGGAAATTGATTATGACCGAATCGGGCTAGCCGGCTATTCTGCTGGAGCTGGCTTCGCCCTCCCAACTATCCTAAATGACAAACGCATCAAGGCCGTGGCCGCCATCTCACTCCCACTCTCCATGTTTGATCTTGACCCTCTCAGAAGTTGCACTAAGCCCAAATTCCTCATCATAGGAAGTCAGGACGACCTGATATCCAACGACCAGTTCTTCCAGTTTTGCCAAGCTCTTCCCGAACCTACAGAGTACGAAAGCATCGAGGGAGCAGATCATTTCTGGCGCGGACATGAATCCGTCCTGGCTATCAAGGCGGCTGCTTTCTTCACCAGAACGCTATGATGTTCAGTGCCTTCCACAGGTGTGTGTAATGCATTGAAGAAACGACAGGCTAGGCCACATAAGAAGTCAGCCCTGAGCGCCACCACGCAACCCGTAACACACCGTTTCGATGCGTGCCAGTGCTTCATCAATGTCTGAAGCTGATACCATGCGGTGAGTAACCGCGCGCACCAGGTCGGTACTAAGAACGATCATCTTCACTCCCACATCCTCAAGCCCTCTCCCAAACTCGGCCACAGAATACTCCCGAGAGAGGCCAAACATCACGATGTTGGTGGCTATTTTGTCCTCGGCTATCTCTATTCCTTTGATGTTCGCCAGGCCCTGTGCCAGACGTTGCGCATTGGCGTGGTCTTCTGCCAGACGGTCCACCATTGTTTCCAGTGCCACTATCCCTGCCGCTGCGATAATCCCTGCCTGCCGCATGCCACCGCCTAGCATCTTGCGAAACCTGCGGGCTCTCTGAATGAAATCTTTGCTCCCGCACAGCAATGAGCCAACCGGCGCACTGAGCCCTTTGGACAGGCATAGCGATACTGAATCGACACTTCTGGTCAGTGCAGACGCGGGCACGCCCATAGCAACCGCCGCGTTGAAAATGCGAGCACCATCCAAATATACCTTCAGTCCGTGACCATGAGCTAGGTCGCAGACTTCGTCCGTATAGTCTCTGGTAAGGATAGCGCCGCCGCAGCGATTATGAGTGTTTTCAAGGCAGAGGAGCGCCGTCTCCGGGAAGTGGATATCCTTTTCCCGGATTGTTCGCGTTACATCGTCTGGATTCAGACGACCCCAACCGTCGTTGGGGATGGTGCGCATAGTCACACCGCCGAGCGCTGCAGCACCGCCTACTTCATACCAAAGGATGTGAGCTTCATCGCCTAAGATGATCTCATCGCCGTGCCTCGTATGAGTGAGCACGGCAATAAGATTACTCTGGGTCCCGGAGCTGGTGAACAGCGCGGCTTCTTTCCCCATTTTCTCTGCCGCCAATGTCTCAAGCCGGTTGACCGTGGGGTCCTCGCCAAAAACATCGTCACCTACTTCCGCGTCAAACATCGCCTGCCGCATTTCAGCCGTGGGATAAGTTATGGTGTCGCTACGCAAATCAATGACTTTCATAAAACGTTACCTCACGAAGCAAGTCCGTAATATTATCGTTGAGGTCAGGCCAAAAATCAATCAAAACGGCCTCACCCCTGCCAGCGGTTGAATGTTGGGCTCTTAACCCGTTTCCGTAAAGCAGATCGCCAAAGCTGAGATATGACAACCGGGAGACCGCATCAGTGCGTTTTTTCTTTGAACACCAGAATGACAGACCGCTGCAATATACTTCTTCGGTTCCTTCGCAGAGTTGACAAATGAGTCTGA
>CAYSBO010000104.1:0-3888 GCA_964429285.1 uncultured Dehalococcoidales bacterium
AGACGGTCTGCCACAGGTCGTCGGGTAAATGAATATGGGCGCGGTGTCCTTTCCAGGAAAACCAGGAAGGCTAGAGTAGATGAAGTGGGTCCTTCCTTGATGAGGGAAACCCGGCTGAAGCTCAGGGACTTCTGGGGCGCCCGATGGTTATCGTCCACAACACTCGTACCAGATAGGGCCGACACGAGCACGTCTTTGCTACAAGAGTGAAGGCAGGTACGTTGACATGGGGGGTTACTGCAGTATACACTGATTACTGCCACAATTGGTGAGGTGGACAAAAGGCAAAGTGAGGGAGGACTGCTGTATGACCTCGGCAATGGCCAGCGGGACATCCCGGAAGTGAGGAGACTCCTCATAGAGATACTGCCCTGCGACTCTGTGTTCGGCGAGTGTCCGATTAAAGATGATTTCTGCGGAATCGACAAGCGCCGCATAATGCTGAACGGCCGCCGATTGGAATTGGAAGGTACACCCAGGATATTGGTGGCTGTGGAAGATATGACCGGACGCGGTGCACACCAATCTGGTTAACACCTATAGCCCGAAAAAGGGCAGCCGTATGCGAAGGAGGTCTAATATTGAGTCTTAGAGTTAGTACAGCCGGGAAAATCCAGGAGCTGGAAAAGGCAGCCTCGTACATCTCCGGTTTCGACGAGATACTTCATGGGGGGCTGCCGGCAGGGCGGACCACCCTTTTCGAGGGAGGACCAGGCACAGGCAAGAGCATATTCGGGCTTGAGTTTCTTTACAGGGGAGCGCTGGCTGACCAGGCCGGAATTTTTGTGACCTTTGAAGAGCAAGGCCAGGCCGTGCGGCGTAATGCCCTGACACTGGGCTGGGATCTTGAGGCCCTGGAACAGAGCGGCAAACTGAGTATTATCGAAGCCCGTCTGGACCCGGGAACCGTAGTTTCGGGTGACTTCAATATCAAGGGTCTCCTGAGTATCATTGAGGGCCAGTCGAAATCCCTCGAAGCAAAACGCATAGTATTCGATGCTATGGATGTGCTTTTGCGCCTTTATGATGACCCGGGGCGGGAGCGAGGTGAGATGCACACTCTACATGAGTGGGTGCTCTCTTACCAGATGATAGCCATCCTGACAGTCAAAGCTGGCAACGGTAATACCAGGGCAGGAAGATACGAGTTTCTGGAGTACATGGCAGACTGCGTTGTCAGGCTCATCCAACACCCCGCAGAATGGGTGGCAACCCGGGAGCTCCAAATCCTCAAGTATCGGGGCTCTGATTTTGGCAGGAACGCTTACCCCTTTGTCATTCAACCGGGTGGCATTAATGTCATCCCCATCTCCGAATTCGGGCTGCAGCACAAGCCTTTGGGTGCTCACATAACGAGCGGTAATGCCGAGGTTGACCTGCTTCTGGGGGGTGGGTACCGAAAGGGTTCAAGCATTCTGATCGCGGGTTATTCGGGAACTGGAAAGACAACCATTGCCAACACCTTTGTCAGGGCTGCTTGTGACCGGGGCGAGAAAGTGCTTTTCATCGGCTTTGAAGAATCGCAAGAGTCCATGGTAGAAAACATGCTGAGCCCGGGGATTGATTTGCGACCGGCAATCGAGGCCGGGAGACTAAGAGTGGTTACCGCTATGCCGGAAGCTTTCGGAACGGAAAAGCACCTGGTCCGCACGTTTACAGCAATCGAGCAGTTTCAGCCGGACCATGTTATTGTGGATGCTGTTTCGGCCTTTGTGCGGATGGGCTCATCGCGGGCTGCCTTTGAGTTTGCTATGCGCCTGGTTAACCGGTGCAAAGACCGGGGAGTGACCGTAATATTGATAAATCAAAGTACCGGAGTAAGTGACGACCGTCAGGCAATAAGCGGCCTCGGCATCTCTTCTATTATAGACACTATCCTATGGCTTCGTTTTGTAGAAGTCCATGATGCCATTCAAAGAAATCTTGTGGTGATTAAATCCCGGGGCTCAAAGCATTCGAACAGCTATAATGACTTCTGTATAACCGATCGCGGCATTGAGCTTGCACAAAGGGACGCCTCCAGAAAGCGCGTAGGAAGAGGGAGCTCCGGCAAGTGAGACAGACGAAAAGCGCGAGGCAGGTCAAACATAACGGAGAGGTCTATATCCTCAAGCTCTATGTTGCCGATAATGAGCAAAACTCCCGGATTGCCCGGGAAAATCTTAAGAAGCTTTGTGATGAATACCTGAAGGTTCAATATGAAATTGAAGAAGTGGACATCCTTGTGGACTATGCTGTAGCCATGAGAGAAAAGATATTCGTAACACCCACGCTGACTCGTGTTTCGCCTGAACCCCGGACTTCGGTAGTTGGTAATCTGAGTGATAAAGAAAAGGTTGTCTCAGCCCTTGGTTTAAGGAGTGAACATGAAGAGTGAACCCACTCATGAGGAACTTACGCGGCGACTGACAGAGCTCGAGGAAATCTTCAAGGCTCTGCAAAACCAGGAGGTCGATGCTATTATCGGTTCGGAGAATGTGCTCATGCTTCGGCTCAAGGAAGCTGAGGAGAATATAAGAAACCAACGTGAAGGCCTCGAAGCTCTTTTGGAGGAACGCGAAGAGCTGGTAGAAGAGATGAAAACACATCAGATCGCACTGCAGGCGCAGGCTGACGAATTGCGTGAGGCCGAGGGAAAAGCCAAAGAAGCAAGGGACAAGTACCTGGATTTGTATGATCATGCTCCTGTAGGCTATCTAACCATGAGCAACCGCAATTTCATAGAGCAAGCCAATATTACCCTCTGCCGGATGCTGGGGTTGAAAAGAGAGAAGTTGCTCAAGAGAAGCTTAACTGAATTCATTGCCCCTGAGAGCCAGGATGAGTTCCATCTACGCCTCAGGGAAATTATGAGCACCGGAGAAGGCCAGAGCTGCGAGGTGAGTGTGCGCTGTCCAGGGGGCCCCTTCTGGGCCCGGCTGAACATCACGCCTGAGCGTGATGGACTGAAGGTAGCCATGGCCGATGTATCGAACCAGAGAGCCGCCGAGGAGGCCGTTAAGGAAGAGAAAGAAAGGCTACTGGCCCTAATAAACAGCATGACGGACGAGGTCTGGTTTTGCGATACGCAGGGCAATTTCATAGTGATGAACCAGGCTGCCCTTGAGAAAATCAGAATTCAGGCCCCTGGCCCTGCAGGCCTTGAGAACATATTGAGGGAGATAGAGGTCTATCGTCCTGATGGCAGCCCGCGGCCGCCGGAAGATGCACAACCATTGCGTGCTCTGAAGGGAGAGACGATTAGAGGTGAGGAAGAGATTATCCAAATAGGCGCCACCGGTGAGCTTGAATATCGTACAGTGAGTTCTTGTCCAGTGAGAAACTACGATGGAAGTATCATAGGAGCGGTCTCGGTGGTACGTGATGTGACCGAGAGCAAAAAGGTCGAGCGAGAGCTGGAGAGACACCGCCAGCATCTTCAAGAGCTGGTCAAGGAGCGTACCGCCGAACTTCACCAGTCGGAAGAGAACTTCCGTCAGTCGATAGAGAGCTCCCCCTTGGGAATACGAATTGTTACGGCGGAAGGAAGAACCCTGTATGCTAACCGGTCGCTGCTCGATATATGCGGTTATGGCACCATAGAGGAATTGAGGAACGCCCCGCTCAGCGGACTTTACAGTCCAGAAAGCTACGCGCAACATCTGGAGAGGAAAGCGATGCGTAAGCAGGGTATTCCGCTGCCGGATAGCTACGAGGTCAGCATCGTAAGTAAAGACGGTGAGTTGCGCCATCTGGAAGTGCACCGCAGAGAAGTTGTCTGGGGAGGACGAACCGAGTTCCAGTCCACCTATGAAGATATCACCGAACGCAAATATGCAGAGGAAAGGCTGGCAGCTCTATCTCGGAGACTTCTGGAGGTGCAGGAAGAAGAACGCCGCAACATTGCCC
>CAYSBO010000105.1:0-3798 GCA_964429285.1 uncultured Dehalococcoidales bacterium
AGGATGCTGAAGGGAGAATGCTCTGTGGGGTACGAATTCAGGATCGTTACTAAACGGGCAAAAATCAAATGGGTGATGGAGACAGTCGCTCCCGTTTACTACCGGAGAAAACGGGCGACTCTGGGAAGCCTCATAGATGTGACCGAGCGCAAGCAAGTCGAGGAGAGGCTGAAACAAATCACGGCCGAGATGCAGCGTTCTAACACTGAACTGGAGCAATTCGCGTACGTGATTTCGCACGACCTGCAAGAGCCACTGCGCATGGTTTCGAGCTATACCCAACTGTTGGCTAAGCGCTACCGCAACAAGCTGGACTCTGATGCAGACGAGTTCATTACTTATGCTGTGGATGGCGCTAAGAGGATGCAAACGCTACTTCATGACTTGCTAGATTACTCTCGGGTGGGCACTCGGGGAAAACCTTTCGGCCTAGTGAACTGCGAACACATCGTTCAACAGGCGGCTGCAAATCTGAAGATCGCCATCGAAGAGAATGCGGCGTCTGTGAGTTACGATGTCCTGCCTACAGTGATGGGTGATGAAGGCCAGTTGGTGCAGTTGTTTCAGAATCTGATCGGCAATGCTCTCAAGTTTCGCCGAGAGGATCCGCCTTCTGTACACATTTCTGCCCAGAGAAGGAATAACATGGTAACCTTCTCCGTTAGGGATAATGGCATCGGGATTGATCCTGGGCAGAGTGAGAGCATCTTTGAAATTTTCAGGCGTTTGCATACGAGAGAGGAGTATGCGGGAACTGGTATGGGTTTAGCCATCTGCAAGAAGATTGTAGAGCGGCATGGCGGAAATATCTCGGTGCAGTCGAGGCCTGGAGAAGGCTCGACGTTCCACTTTAGCGTCAACATGGGTGGAGGCGAAGCAGAGTGAGCAAGCAAACAGGTGAACGGCTTATGGAGATTCTTCTCGTTGACGACAATCCGGGAGACTTGAGACTTGCAGCGGAAGCTCTCAAAGAGAGCAATGTACAGATCAGACTACATACTGCGAAGGATGGTACGGAGGCTATGGCATTTTTGCGGAGAAGGGGTAAGTACGCGGATGCACCCCGCCCCGACCTCATCCTGCTTGACCTGAACATGCCTCGAATGAACGGTCGGCAGGTGTTGGCGGAAATCAAAGAAGACTCCGCGCTAAAACACATCCCGGTGGTTATGCTTACGGGGTCCCGGGAGCTTGACGACATGGTCAAGACCTACGAGCTGCGTGCGGCCAGCTATGTAACCAAGCCTAGTGATTTTGAACAGTACATTGTGATGCTGAATGCAGTAACGAGCTTCTGGTTGACCGCTTTGGGCTATCAATGGAGAGGAGTTAATTGACGGACACACCTGTGAGCATCTTGCTGGTTGAGGATAACCCTGGTGATAGGCGGCTGATCCGGGAAATGCTGGCTGAGGCCACGAGTATGGTCTTCGACGTGCAGTATGCTGAACGGTTACAAGCAGCAGTGGAGTATCTGGATCAGAATGGGGTTGAGGTGATTCTTCTGGACCTAGGCCTTCCGGATAGCCAGGGGTTGGAAACGCTGAGGCGTGTTCATGCGCAAGCATGGAATATGCCAATAGTGGTGCTAACCGGTCTCAATGACGAAACTGTTGGGGTTGAAGCAGTCAGCGAAGGAGCTCAGGATTACCTAATCAAGGGGCAAGTAGATGCTCAGTTACTGAGTCGTACGATACGCTATGCCATCGAACGTAAGCAGGCGGAAGAACGAGAGAGACGACTTCAGATGCAGCTGAACTTGTCCAACCGTCTGGCTTCCTTGGGATTGATGGTGGAAGGCATTGCTCACGAAATAAACAATCCACTGGCCAGTGTGATTGGTTTTTCTCAAATGCTGATTTACGAAGACATGCCGGAGAATGTCAGGGAGGACGTCAAGACGATCGGTGAAAATGCCCAGCGAGTAGGTGACATTATGACTAATCTGCTTGCATTTGCGAGGCAGCAGAAACTGGAACGAACGTATGTCAACGTTAACGACGTAGCGATGGAGGCTCTGGAAATGCGAGCGGATGCGCTAAAGAGTAGCAACATCACTGTAACCACCACCCTTGCCTCTACACTACCCTCGACCATGGCCGATGCTACTCTACTGCAGCAAGCGTTTCTCAATCTAATCATCAACGCGGAAACAGAGATGAAACTAGCTCACGGCAAGGGCAACCTGCTGGTTGAAACATCCCTAGAAAGTGATACTATTCGGGTGTCATTCAGTGACGACGGTCCGGGAATCCCAGAAGTGAACTTGGCTCATGTGTTCGACCCCTTCTTCAGTACAAGGGGAGTCGGCCAAGGGAGAGGTCTCGGTTTAAGCGTCTGCTATGGAATCATTTCTGACCATAGTGGGCGGATCAATGTGCAAAGTCAGCCTGGCAAGGGTGCTGTTTTTGCTGTAGAACTACCGCTGGTCGCCGAAGAGCAGGCTGTAGAAGCAACTTAGCTTATTATCGCTGGCACCGGGGCTTTCCAGATGTTTGGCTCTCTGTAAAACCTGTTCGTATTGCAGCAAATCTTCGTAGCGGTGATAGACTAGCTGCTTTGTTGTCTTCTCTTGGTAAGGGCCCCTTGAAGGTACAAGGCTAGCCTGAATAGACTTAGAAGCCATCGGTCGAAGCGGGAGGAAATGAGGGCAAAGCTTCCCTCACCAAACTCTTCAATTCTGCATCCAAATGAAGTAAAATGGATGTTCTAGAATTCGCGTGCTCAGGGGAGGAATCTTGGAAGTCAGAGCTGCAAAGGGAGATATAACTCAAGTTGAAGCTGACGCCCTCGTGGTGAATCTGTTTGAGGATGTGGAACAAGCGAGCGGTGCTACCGCTGCTGTGGACCAGACTCTGGATGGAGTTATCAGTTCTCTGATCAACCGGGGTGAGATTAGAGGTAAGTTTGGAGAAGTCAACGTGGTCCATACATTTGGAAAACTGCCGGCAAGGCTAGTAGCTATTGCCGGTTTGGGCAGGCGCGGGGATTTCAATGTTGATAGGGCTCGTGGAGTAGCAGGGGAGTTCTGTCGGGTATTACGCAAATTGAGCTGCCGCAAAATAGCCACAATAGTCCATGGCGCTGGCGCAGGCGGTATGGAGCTTGGAGCTTCGGCTGAGGCAATTGTGGAGGGTGCCCTTCTGGGTCTTTACCGGTTTACCAAATACAAGAAGCCTGAATATGAAGATATCGAAGAAATGCTTATGGTGGTGCGAGAAGAAGGTGATGTCCCAATCTTGGACAGAGCCGTTCGCAGGGGAAAAGTGCTGGCCGAGGCGACCAGTCTGGCTCGGGATATGGTTAATGAGCCGGCCAATCACATGACGCCTAGCCAAATGGCTGAATCGGCCAAAGAGATAGCCGGCAGGTATGGGCTGGAGTTGCAGGTCTTTGAGGTAGAAGATATGGAGAGAATGGGTATGGGGGCACTCTTGGGAGTGGCCAAAGGCACCAGCCAGCGTCCCAAACTGATAACTCTCAGCTACAAAGGAGACGAACGTTCCGAGAAGACGCTTGGTTTCTTGGGCAAGGGCATAACATTTGATTCTGGAGGAATCTCTATTAAGCCCTCGGAGGGCATGGGCGACATGAAACAAGATATGGCCGGTGCTGCTGCGGTTATGGCAGCAGTTGGTGCTATTGCTGAGTTGAAACTAAGAGTTAATGTTACCGCCGTCGCTCCGGTTAGCGAGAATCTGCCTAGTGGCACTGCTCTAAAACCAGGGGATGTACTGGAGGCTATGAATGGCAAGACCATAGAGGTAATAAGCACCGATGCCGAAGGGAGGCTTATCC
>CAYSBO010000106.1:0-3782 GCA_964429285.1 uncultured Dehalococcoidales bacterium
ATTTCCTTGATCTGGCACCTGACTTTGCGGGTGCCGCATCTCAGTTCGAGTTTCTCTCCCTTTTCCAGTCGATCGCTAAGCAGCACAGCCTCGCCCAGGAACTCCTCCACCGACTCGGGCTGACTGGGCACCAGTCCGCAAACATCTCCGCGCGCCGGCTCACAGCCTGTGACAATACCTACGCTGTCACCCGTCTCTGCCTTCTCCAGTTCACCACCAAATACTCTTATTCCGTCAATGATGCCCCTGGCCCCACTGGGCCGAAACACCACCTCATCTCCTTTTGCCATACTGCCGGACTCGACCCGTCCCGCCACGATTTCTTGCGAATCAACCCGGTATGTGTCCTGGACAACGAACCTCAGTGGTCTGACCTGCTTGCTCAATTCCACCCCGTCCAGCGCTTCTATCAAGGTCGGTCCCGTGTACCAGGGCATTTTGTCTGATTTCTTGTATATGTTGTCGCCTTCCATCGCCGAGCCGGGAACGAACGCAACCCCGCTGTAGCCAAGAGAAGATAGGAGCTTGGCCACTTTGTCCTCGGTATCGCGAAAGATATCCTCCCGGTAATCTATCGCATCCATCTTGTTCACCACCACGAGGAGCTGTTTCACTCCCAACATATGTATCAGGAAAGCATGTCTCCCAGTTTGTTCCTGGATGCCCTCATCAGCGGCTACCACCAGCACCGCCACATCGGCATGAGACGCCCCCGTGAGCATGTTCTTGATGAACTCCTTGTGCCCCGGTACATCAGTGACGCTGTACATGTTCTTGCCTTTGAACATCACGCCGGTGGTGTCGATGGTCCTCTCCTCCTTCAATTCATCATCGAAGGAATCAAGAAAATAGGCAAACTCAAACCTCTTCTTGAACTCCTCGGCAAGCTTCTGTATCTCCTCCACTCGACCTTCGGTGATACTGTCGGAATCATAAAGTAGCCTGCCTATCAAAGTGGATTTGCCATGGTCCACATGTCCTATGATTACTACATTTACATTCATAAAAGTGCTCCCGTAAATTGAAATTCAAACGCCAAAATTCAGAATGACAATGCAAAATATAAAAGTCATTTCTTGCCTTTCAGGGTCAGAATCTGAACCCTCCCTTGAACTTAAATCTCTCACTTTGCATTTTTATTTTTGCTTTTTGAATTTTGATTTTTGTTCACATGTATCCGAGTGCCCTCAGCTTCTGCATGGTGAAGGCCTTCTCTTTGTCCTGGGCCCTGCCCGACCTTTCCGCAATCTGGGTTGGTCTCAGCTCTTCAACTATTTCGTCTATGGTAGCCGCATCCGAGTCAATAGGGTTAGTGCAGGGCTCACACCCCAGGCTGCGGTATCTTCTGCCATTTTTGGCAAAGTACATTGGGTTAATTGGTAATCTCTCCTGCTTGACGTATTCCCACACATCGAGTTCCCTCCAGTGGAGTATGGGGTGAACCCTGGTGTGAGTCTTCTCCTGGGTCATGCTCTGGTACTGGTCCCACATCTCCAGCGGCTGGTTTTTGTAGTCCCATTTGAAATCCTCGTCGCGCGGCGAGAAATATCGCTCCTTGGCCCTGATGCCGTGCTCATCTCTCCTGATAGCCAGGATGAGGGCATCGAAGTGGTTCTCCTCCAGACATTGCATAAGAGCTTGCGTCTTCAACTGGGTGCAGCATTCGAATTTCCCGTCCTTCGGACCCACACCACGTGCAACCGCCTCTTCATTTCTGGCCACTATCAGGTCAAAGCCCCATTCCCTGGCTATTCTATCCCTGAACTCATACATCTGCTTGAATTTATAGGTAGTATCTATGTGAATCACCGGGAAGGGGATCTTGCCGAAAAAAGACTTCCGGCAAAGCCACAGTGCGGCAGTGCTGTCCTTGCCTGTGCTCCACAGAACCGCAGGCTTCTTAAACTCGGCGTACGCCTCCCTTATTATGTATATGCTTTTGTTTTCCAGGTCTTGCAGTTCCGACATATAAATTACCTCCTGTCTAGTTTTGCTTAAAAGACAAATGCCTCGGCTATTGTTAGGGCCCCGAGAAGGCTCGTACCTACCCCTATGGCAATCTTCAGTCTTTTTGCATCTATTCTCTTAACCATCATTGCGGCAAACGGCGCAGCTATGACTGAACCTATGGTGGCAGCAGCAACGAGTGACCAGTAGATATTGCCTTTGATCAGCACGTAACCCAGAAAACTCACGGCACAAACAATAGTGACTGCGACCGTTGTGCTGCCGACCGAGCTCGTCACCTCTCTTCCACTTATAATTTGTCCACCCGTTACCACCGGAATGTATCCTCCCCCGCTTATGCCCTTGTTGAAAGAGCCCACCAGTCCCATCCCGATAAGCCTTTTCCAGGAAAGGGTGCCCGACCCGTGTCTTCGCATAAGGATCAATACTCCAACCGCTAAAACCATGACTCCTATGTAAGTTTCAAGAGCAAGTTTCGGGATACTTATGGCACACAGTACACCCACCAGGGCTCCTACAGCTCCACAAATAGCCAGAACAAATATGACTTTCGCATCAGGAGATCGGGGAAGATAACCCAATCCTCGTAACCTTTCCTTTATCAACCCGTTGTCCCGCCTAAAATCCAAGCTTATGTTCCCCACCCGGTGATGGGCAAGCCCCCCAATTACCCCGCCGGCAAATTGACTCAACAACACCGCGGGCACAACCTGCAAAGGCGCGAATCCCATTATGATGAGCACAGGAGTCAGAACCGTGCCATAGCCCAGTCCCATGGAAACGCTCATATACTGGAACGAAAAGGCGATGAGAGCTACTCCAACAAAAAGGGCGATACTCATCTGCATCTTTTCTTCTTCAGCCCAGGTAACCCAGGTCCTTCAACCTCTTCTTCACTTCCTCTTCCTCTTCTTTGCTAAAAGCTTTCTCGTCCTCTTCTTCCTCGAGCACTTCTCCCATTACAAATTCCACGTATTCATCCACCGAGCCAAAATCCGTAGCCTTTACTCTTTCTTCCACCTTACGGTAAAGCTCAGCAGGCATAGACACAGTCTTCCTTTCTTCCTTATCATTCTTCATAGATAACCTAACCTCCTTAGTCTTTCTCTTATTGCTCTCACCTCCTCCTCGGTCAAGTTGTCTCGCCCCTTTATGTCACCGCTCGACACCACACTCCTCATAACAAACACAATGAACTCGGTAACACTGGAAAAACCTGTGTCCTGGATCAGCCTGGCGAGCCCTTGATAAAGCTCGCGGGGTATCTTTATGGTGACCCTGTCGCGCATGTGCACTCCAATTTGAGTGCTATTGTAGCCCACACGGCTGCTTGATGCAACAATTTGATGTCTGGCTTGCATATTTCCTGTACTGCGCGCACGCGGTCGGCACACGGCATGCCTTGGGGTTACGTGCGGCGGGCGAAACGGGAAATTAAATCCCAGAAGACGACAACAACAGAGCGAAATTCAAAAGTATTGCCTCTTGATCGTTATCCTGCGCACAAATGACATTCTTCGCCTGGGGCTCAGAATGACAACCGAGAAAAGCCCGAAAATCACACCCTTGCCTATCACTGCCACGCTGGCGAAGCCAGAAAAAGCAATCTCTGGGATTGCTACTTTGGATTACCCAGAGGCCCACATTGACATCTGGATACGGCAGGCAATGCTACGCTTGGTTACGCTGACCCTGACAATAATACTTCAGGGACGCCATCTCCTACTTCACCATGTTTAGAAGCTCGAAATATCTTTCTCGACTCAACCCAGCCGTCGTCAAATTAGTCCGAATATGAGTTACTGGAACTTTGT
>CAYSBO010000107.1:0-3676 GCA_964429285.1 uncultured Dehalococcoidales bacterium
CGCTTCAAATCATCCAGCCTCGGTGCAAAAGCTTCCACCAGCCGCTGCCGGGCCAGTTGCCATTGCTCGTTGGCCTCGAGATTGACGGCGCCTACTGCCGTTCCGGAGATCCTCAACTGGTGCAGGGTTTCCCAGTAGCTACTCTCCAGTTGCTGCCTGGTCCTTCCTTCTGCTTCCTCGTATTCTTGAAGGAGTCCGGCTATGCCTTCTACCTCCGGCTGTGGTTGAGGTTCCAAGCCGGTTACCCCTTCGATGGCCCTTCTTACTCTGGCCGTACTCTGGGTGGGTGTGATTTCGACAGCCTCGACGAGGTGTTCGATTACCGCCTGCCTTATTCCCGCTCTGTCCTCTTCCCTGTGCTTGTTCAGTTCTGCAGTTATGTCCAGCGGCTGAGGGCTATCCAGCCATTTCTGTGACAGTACCTGGCCGATCTGGCGATACCTTTGTCTTGCCTGCTGTTTCTCTTCCTCGACCGACAGCTTGCCGAGTCTGCTGGCTCTCTCCTGGGCAATCTCCCAGGCACTCTTTAGCTCACCCATGCAGTTCCTTCTCCCTACGTGATTGAGAGCCCGGATTTATCGGGGCTAAGCAATCTAACATCCCATTTCTTGAGATTGCTTCAGCACTATCGTGCTTCGCAATGATAGGATAGTGGCATTATTAGCCTTAGCAGCGCATTTTAGCCTATAATATCGAAGAGGTTCAACAAAGCGAGGTCGGGGTACGGTTATGACTTACCATAGTTCTGTGAGATTGGCGAGAAATTTCTACTGCTATGTATGGCAGGGCAGAGGAAACAACTGCAACACCGCCCTCCTGCCCGCGGTCTTGAGGGGAGAGCAGCCGCACGTGTTAATTGACCCCGGTCATGTGAGGAATGAGCTTGGGGAGCCCTGCCTTGAGTCGTTGACTCAGGCTATGGAGCAAGACGGCTTCAAGATGAAGGATGTTGGCCTGTTGATCGGCACCCACAGCCATCCCGACCATATCGAAGCCACAGAGCCAGTGGTGAAAGAAAGTGGTGCCTTGTTCACTATGTCCCGCGAGGAGGATGAGCATTACCGCAACACGGGGAAGGCCTTCTTCCAGGCAATGGGCACTCAACCTTCGCAGGTTGCTCCCTTCTTCTACCTCAAAGAAGGCGATTTGTCCCTCGGGCCTGCAGATAAACGGGTGGCGGTCAAGGTTTTGTTCACCCCGGGACACTCTCCCGGTTCCGTTTCCCTTTACCTGGAAGAGGACAAGATCCTGGTCACGGGGGATGTGGTCTTTGCCGGCAGCATAGGCAGGACCGACCTGCCCGGGGGCAGCCCTTCTTTACTCCGGAAGAGCATCGACCGGCTGTCGCAGCTCGATGTGGAACATATGGTCCCCGGTCATAGCACCGAAATGGGCAGCGTGATTAGCGGCAAGGACAAGGTAAGGCGCAACTTCTACGGCGTCAAGATGTTTATTTAGAAGAGTATGTCCTCCCCGTTCACGAGAGGGAATTGAAGCGAGGAGTGCTTCAAGAGAGAGGAGTTTGACACAAGGCAGAGGACCCCAGAACGGGTGGAAATGTTATGGAGATGGATGACAGGATCAAATATGCCCTGGAGCACACGGAGCTAATCCGGACACCGCGGCAGGAACTGGACACTTTCGGCAGCTCTACCATTGACTACTACGTTGTCACCGAGCTGGTGGGGAATGTCAGCGTGGTCAGGGATGGGAAGGTGATTGCCGAAAGGCCGAAAATCGTCACTCCTTCGTACCTGGTGAATGTGGAAGGCTTCAGCGAACAGGCAAAGAAATACATAGCTATGATGGCCCAGGACAGCCCTCACGAGTCGGGCATTTTCTACCGGTACAAGAATGAACCCAAGGGGATGAACGTTATCTCCGAGCCTGTCGGGCAAGTGATAAACAAGCTCAGTTCTGAAATAGAGGAGCAAAGCAATCCCTTGAGCACCATAATCAAGGGAGTGGAGGAGTCATGGGACGTGTCCCTTCTCATGTTTATCTACGGCCTGACCACCAGGTCGGTCCGCTCCAACGTGGCCGAATTCAGTCGCAGGGGCTTCCTTGACATAGATGCCAGCGGGGTTCCGCAGGGTGCGCGAGACTATATTGAAGAGCTTTTCGAGCAGGTGAAGGACAACCTTTCCCGGGTCCCGGAGCTGGTAGTGGAGTTGCATCGCTGGGGCCTATTCCCGGAATATCAGGACCGTTTTTTTGCTTTGTTCAGGAGAAAGTAAACTCGCCCTGAGCCCTACATCAGCCCCAGGTACCAGCCCAGTACGTCGCTTCCCCAGAGCAGTGTTATCATCGCAGCCAGGGCAAGAAAGGGACCGAAGGGAAGCGTCTCCCTGATTTTTCTCTTCCCGGCTATCATCAGGGCTACGGCTACCATCGTGCCGATAACAGCACCGAGGATTATGGAGAACAGAACCAGAGGAAAGCCGGTAGCCAGTCCGATCAGAGCAGCCAGCTTAACGTCTCCCCAACCCATGCCACCACGGGAGATTATGGCGATCAGGACGAACAAAGCAAAGCCGATAGCACCGGCCATAGCCGCATTGGCAATCCCGTTGGCAACTACCCACCGGGTAAGCCAGGGCTGGGGCACCAGAGCCAGAAGCAGGGCCACAATCATGGCCGGATAGACCACCTTGTTGAGGATGAGCCCGTGCTCCAGGTCGATGACGAAGATGAGGATGAATACGCAGGCGTAGAAAGCCATGATTGCGAAAGCCGCCAGCCCCAGCTGGGGGTTGTAGACGACGCACCACCAGAAGAGGAACGCAAATATCACGCCGGTGGCAAGCTCCACCCACAGCAGCTTCGGGGATATGGGGGCCTGACAGTATCGACAACGACCCCGAAGTCTGAGGTAGCTAAATATGGGGATGAGGTCTCTGGCGGTTAGCCGGTGCTGGCAGACCTCGCAGTGAGACGGCGGCTTTACGATGGACTCATTACGGGGCAGACGGTCGATGCATACGTTGAGGAAGCTGCCTACTGCCAGACCTATAAGGGCAAACAGGACTATCCCGAGTATTTCCACGGATGCCTATTGTGGACATATCGTGGCTGCGAAGTCAATACTTGCTCGGGTGAATTCGGAGCTATGGCCGGGTTCGGCTGCTCCCCGGTCGCTGCCGGCGGTTGGCGTTTCCGGTCAAGGACACTATGCCACTGTGGAGTTTCCCAGATATTCCTTGACCTTTTGTGCCAGTGCTGCGGTAAGACCTTCTGTCCGGGCCAGTTCCTCCAACGGGGCCTGCTTGATAGCTTTAACCGAGCCGAACTTATTGAGCAAAGCCTTCTTCCGCCTGGGCCCGATGCCCGGGATGTCGTCCAGAGTGGAAGCAACAGCTGCTTTGCTGCGCAGCTTGTGGTGGTAGCTTATGGCGAAGCGATGCGCTTCGTCCCTGGCTCGTTGCAGTATGTGGAGAGCGGGAGAATCCTTGGCCAGACAGAGTGGCCTGGCTTCGCCGGGAATGAATATCTCCTCGTTTCCTTTAGCCAGGCTGGCCATGGGGATGGAGTCCAGCCCCAGTTCTTGCCTCAGTTCAAGGGCGGCGTTGAGCTGCCCCTTGCCCCCATCAATCAGGACAAGGTCGGGAGCCGGCCACTTGCCTTCGTCTGCCAGGCCCCTTCTGAACCTGCGCCTTAATGTCTCCTGAAGCATGGC
>CAYSBO010000108.1:0-3639 GCA_964429285.1 uncultured Dehalococcoidales bacterium
GGGAGTTCAGGGCCTTTCCCACACGGCTGCCATCCCCTGTCCACCACCGATACACATGGTTTCCAAGGCACGACGCAGATTTCTATGCATCATGTCGTACATGACGGTGACCGCTATTCTCGCTCCGGTGGAGCCAATAGGATGCCCCATAGATATGCCACTGCCGTGGGGGTTGATGTGGTCGAAATCCCAACCAAGCTCCTTCATACAACCCAGTGTCTGAGAAGCAAAGGCTTCATTCAGCTCAATAAGATCGAAGTCCTTGTTGCTGAGACCGGTCTTCTTGAGCACCTTCCTTACTGCCGGTATAGGTCCCAATCCCATGTATTTGGGGTCTATCGCTCCCGAAGCCCAGGCTTTAAGGACGGCCATTGGTTTGAGCCCCAGTTCTTCAGCCTTCTCTCTGGACATAAGCACCACTGCAGCCGCAGCATCATTGATTCCCGAAGAGTTACCCGCAGTGACAGTTCCGTCTTTTCGGAACGCCGGAGGCAGCTTGGCCATTTTCTCCATGGAAGTGTCCATAGGCCGCTCGTCAGTATCGAACACGATGGGCTCACCTTTCCTCTGCGGGATAGAGAAGGGGACTATTTCATCCTTAAACACGCCCTCCGTTATGGCTTTCCGGGCCCGCGTATGGCTGAGATAGCCAATCTCATCCTGCTGTTCACGAGTGAACCCGTACCGATTGGCGATTTCCTCTGCCGTATTTCCCATGTGATACCCGTAGAATATTTCCCACACTCCGTCATAGACCATAAGGTCTATTAACTCACCCCTGGCTCCTACATCCATCCGATAGCCCCAGCGGGCCTTGGGAAGAACGTAGGGAGCGTGGCTCATGGACTCCATCCCGCCGGCAACTACAACCTCGGCCTCGCCTGTTATTATGGCTTCTGCTCCCAGAGTAATCGCTTTTAGACCTGAGGCACAGACCTTGTTCACCGTAAAGGCGGGCGTCTCTTTGGGAATGCCAGCGTAGATACAGGCCTGGCGAGCTGTGTTTTGCCCCTGCCCTCCCTGAAGAACATTCCCCATAACTACTTCATCAACCTGAACCGGACGCAAAGAGGAATCGTAAGCATGATGCTTCTTCTCCAGCTCTACCATTGCGTCAGACCTAAGTGCGTCGGGGCCATAACTGAGTAGCTCTTCACTTGACTCCGGCCTCAGGCCTGCTCGCTTGAGCGCCTCTCTGATTGCAGCAGCACCCAGCTCAACGACAGGTATATCTCTTAGAGAACCACCAAAAGCGCCGATCGCTGTCCTTGCGCCGCTAACGGCAACTACCTCTTTTTGCATGGTCTACCCTCCTTTGTCCGAACGCCTGACACGTCGTCATGGGACAGTCTAGCTCAGAACCTGCCAAGTATAGCAAATTCTTTGTCCGGGTCAAAGAATTATCCTGGGACGGCACTTGCTGCAGAAGTTTGCCCCCTTGAAATCGGTGTCGGCCAGGCTGTTGGAGAAGTGCATCACACATTTGCTATTGGGGCAATGTCCCAGGCCGAAGGTATGCCCCAGTTCATGGACCACTTCCTTAGTAGCTCTTTCCAGAAACAAAGCCTCGTCCGGAGCCAGACCATAGTACTCTTGCCTTAAGCGACAGAGCGATACAATTGCCGTGCCAGAGAGTACATTGGCTTCACCAAACACGAAATTAAGCCTGGGCACATAAAGATCGACCTCGGTTATGCCTACCAGCCTTTCGTCTTCTTGCGACTTCTGGAGTGATCCCAGCAATTCTGAAGAAAGGTATTGCTTCCTCTCCGGATTATAGGCCCATGCCAAATCGCTGAATCCTGGCTTTATCTCCGTGGGACAATGGAAAACGCCACCAACCCTACCCCTGAGTTCCTCCATTGTTTCGCCGGCTACGGTCCCCAACCATTCTAAGGTGATCTTCACCGAGTCCTCCCATACAGCTCTCTTCCCATGTACCCAGAGATTTTACCACAGGGCAAGCGGGGCGCAATGCTCAAGTAGTATAATGATTGGCCATCAAGGTGACGAATTGAACTACACTGAGGCAGAAGAATATCTCAATAGTTTTGTCAACTACGAGCAGATTCCCGGCATATCCTACGCACAGCCTGGTTACAGTCTAAGCCACGTAGAAGAACTACTAAACCGTATGGGTAATCCTCACCTGGCAGCCAAAACGATTCATATCGCGGGCACCAAGGGAAAAGGAAGTGTAGCCGCTATGGTCGCTCAGGTCTTGACCGGTTCGGGATACAAAACAGGGCTGTATATCTCCCCGCATTTTCAGACTATCAGGGAGCGTATTAGCGTAGATGGCAATCTGATTTCCGAAGCTGATTTCGCTGCGGGTATGGCAGAGGTCAAACCTTTTGTTGAATCAATGAGACAGGACCCTGCCTTCAGGCAACTGACCTATTTTGAGGCCTTGACTGCGCTGGCATTTGCTTACTTCAGGGGGAAGCAGGTGGAATTTGAGGTGCTGGAGGTAGGTCTGGGAGGCAGGCTCGATGCTACCAATGTGGTCAGGCCAGTAGTATGTATCATTACCCCCATCAGCCTCGACCATACTCAGATTCTGGGCAACACTTTGAAGGAAATAGCCCGGGAAAAAGCAGGAATCATTAAGCCCAGCTGCTGGGTGGTGCTTTCTCCCCAGCCTGAAGAGGCGGCCATGGCGATCAGCCATATTTGTCACCAGAGGAAAGCCAGGGTCGTTCAGGTAGGCAGGGAAATCACCTGGCAAAAGACGGGCGGTGACCTCTCTCATCAATCATTAGCGGTCAAGGGCAGAGTAAACGACTACCACCTCCACATTCCTCTTCTGGGCGCTTACCAGCTCGAGAATGCTGCTGCCGCAGTAGCTGCTCTGGAGATACTGGCCTCAATGGGCTTCGCCATCTCAGTCACCGATATTGCTCAAGGGTTGGCAAGGGTACGTTGGCCCGGCCGATTCCAGATCCTGCAGCAGAATCCCACTGTGCTGGTTGACGGAGCCCATAATGTGTCCTCGATGAGGGGGTTGGTGAGCAATATCAGGGCTTACTTCGGTCCCAAGCGTACTCTTCTCGTTTTCGGGACATCGACCGACAAAGATATACCGGGAATAGTAGATGAGATAGTTTCCCTCTCCCCTCGAGTCATAGTGACACGGGCATCCCAGTCGCGTGCCGCTTCCCCTTCCACCCTGGCAGCCGAGTTCAGGAAACAAGGCATTCAGGCTGAGACTAGCGAGACCGTACCCGAAGCTGTATCACGAGCTCTGTCTGAGGCAGATAGGACAGACCTGATTTGCGTAACCGGCTCTCTGTTTGTCGTGGGAGAAACCCTCGACTACTTCTCTGCCAGCTGAGCTTCCATGGGAGAGGCAAGGGCTTCCTTGGGTAACATCTTGCCTAGAATTTGCTGGAGCGCCATGGTGTGGCTGCAGACCCCCCACTGAGAGAAGAAATGACAGGTGCAATGCCATTTTCCGTCGGCATAGCTCAGCTTATGGTCATCGTTTTCCCCATGGAACACAGCGGTTAGGCCTGAGAAAGTTATACGATCCGGTTCCTGGGCGTACCTTTTCGCTTTTTCGATCTTCCCGATAAGGCTCGACCGCATCTCTACCCTTTGATGTAAGTCTACAGCAAGACATGAAAAAAGTCCAGCATC
>CAYSBO010000109.1:0-3623 GCA_964429285.1 uncultured Dehalococcoidales bacterium
AGCAGCTTCGGCAACGGCCTTGATTTGACACTTTTGGGAACATAGTTGGTCATAGCATGGAGGCCGACGTCTAGCTGATGCCCTCCAAGATTGTAGAAAGAATTGAGCCCGCCAACACGATGATGTTTCTCTACAATGCAGACCTTTTTCCCGTAGTAGGCTAATCTGATGCCCGCAGCGAGGCCAGACATTCCTGCACCGATAATTAGAACATCATAATGCACGGTCAGGTTCTTTCCAAAAATCAAAGGCTGACTAACCTTCAATTGTCGGGTAAGATGAAATAGAAACTTGCGTTCCTAACCTATCGGCATTGGTGATTAGAGATCTTTCATGCGTGGCTCTAGATAATCCACAGAGCCATCCAGCGTGGCTAGTTGCGTATAGTCATCCTCGGGGACTTCGATGCCGTAGCGCTTTCGCAGCTCCATAATGATGTCTAAGAAGTCCATTGAGTCGAGTTCCACTTGTTCTCGTATTGGGACGTCACCCTTGAGATTGCTGAGATCTTCGTCCGGTACTATCTGAGCTATAATTTCCAGAACTGTCTCTCTAATTTGCTGCTTGGTCATATGCCCCCAGTTTCTATATTGCAAGAATGCTTTCAGCTTCAGGTCTCAAATCTCTTTGCGATCACAGCCGAATTGATGCCCAACATCCCGAACGAATTATTCAATATATAGTCAACCTTGTCAATCTTTCTTGGTTCATTGATGACAAGGTTGTTAAGGTTACACTTAGGGTCTAAGTTGTCCAGGTTGATAGTAGGATGCACCACATAGTCTCCAAAAGAGGGCAGGTTACCCGCTAATTCCAGGGCACCGGCGGCACCCATGGCATGACCAATGAAACTCTTGGTATTGTTTATGCAGGCATGCGGATATTCGCCGAAGACCTCCATAATTGCCTGACACTCCACAGGGTCTCCCTCAATGGTGCCCGTCCCGTGGGTATTGATGATATCGATATCTTCTGGGGATATGCCGGCTCTGTCCAGTGAAAGCCTCATGCACTCAACTTGTCTTTCCGCACTGGGGAAAATGAAATCGAGCGCATCCGAGTTGATAGCATAGCCCACAATTTCGGCGTAGACATCAGCCCCTCTTTCCAGTGCATCCCTCAGTCTCTCCAGAACGAAGATACAGCCGCCTTCTGCAACAACCACGCCATTCCGATCCCTGTCAAACGGACGACATGCCTTCGCAGGGTCAGGATGGGATGCCAGAGCCCCTTCGCTCCTGAAGCCCGCAAAAATGCCGAAGGAGCTGCTGCTCTCCGAAACCCCACCAGCCAGAGCCAGGTCAACTTCACCCAGCAACAGCATTTGCAGACCCTGTATAAGTGCAATGTTACCCCCGGCGCAAGCACCCCCCAGAGTGTAGTGCGGTCCGGTAATTCCCATATTCAGCGTGACCTCGCCGGCCGGATTATTAGCCACTACCCTCGGATTATGATGATGGGACCAGTATTTTACATCATAGTCGAATTGCTTGATCTCATATATTTCATTTTCGGTTTCCACCGTACCGTGTTCGGTTATGCCAAGATAGACACCGATCTTAGATTTATCAAGGCAGGCAAAATCCAATCTGCTATTCATCAATGCTTCACGGGCACAGTAGACCGCAATGGAACCTGCCCTGGTTCCCCGACGCAATTCCTTCTTCTTCTGATACTTCAATGGGTCGAAGTGGCAAATACCGGCCAGTACTTCTCCCATGTAACGGACGTCAATTCTTTCAACACCGGATTTACCTGCAAGCAGGTTCTCTCGAAACTCCGCCAGGTTGTTTCCATTTGGTGCCACCAGGCCAACTGCGGTTATTACAATCCGTGTCTCATCACGCTTTTCTGTCACCATAGAGTAAACCCTCGGTCAAAGTCTAGACATCAGCGTGGCTCGGAGTAAGCCAGTTTCATCGCCGCTTTGGGAAGTGTTTCCCTGAACTCACCTAGCAACGGTCACTTCTCTTTGCTACCATTCCAGGCCCAGCATAAGGCAGACTAGCCCGCTGCCAATTCCCAGCATGGCAACTGTGTCCCCGGGGTCAACACGTCCCTGCTCGGTTCCGATAGCCGCCGTAATGGGGAGGGAAACCGACCCAATGTTTCCCAGATATTCCACAGTGGAGAAGTCTTTTGCAGTATCCAGCCCCAGCGCCTGGAACAGTAGTCTGCTATGCACAGCGCTAACCTGGTGAGTGAAGAATTTGTCCACCGCTGAGTCACTCCAGTTGAGCTCATGTTTTATCGCTTCCCAGGTGTCAGGTGCCAGCCTAAGTCCATTCTTCAGGACACCTTCATAGTCTGTGCGCATATCCGGGAGCTCAGCCAGGTCGAGAAGAGATGCATCGGCTTCTATTCGACAAAGACCATTATGTTCTGAAGCAGCGCGCGTAACCCCGCCCAGAAGCTTATGACCATCTTGCGAGAGGGAAGAGTGGGTTAGTACGGCTGCCACTGATCCAGAGCCCAGGGTTAGAGTGGCAAAGGCCAGCTTGAGCTTAGCTCTGGTAATGTCAGATTCTCTCAGAAGTTTGTCGATTGTTGCATCAATAAGCCGTTTGCTGCTCTCACAACCGACCACAATGCCTGCTTTCACCTGACCCAGCTCAATCATATTCGCCAGGGTCACCACGCCGTTGATGAAACCCAAGCAGGCATTGGAGATGTCGAAAATGGTAGCCGTGGCGGGCAGGCCCAACGAGTCATGGACCACCGTAGCTGTTGCTGGCTCGAGAAAGTCACGGGATACAGAGGTGTGAAGCAAGCAACCAATGTCATCTCTGTTGATTCCAGACTTGCTGATGGCTTTTTCTGCCGCTCTCACACTGGCCTGGCTCGGCGCTATTTCATCATCCCAGAATCGCCGTTCGCGAATTCCAGTAATCATCTCCAGGCGGCCGTAGGAAAGACCCAGCTTGTCATATATCGGGGCCAACCTTTCCTCAAGACTCAGGGAAGTGACTGTATTTTCCGGAAGCTCGTAACCAAACGACTCTAGATAGACCTTTCCGTACCGCATTCAATACCACACTTCTTCCTCACCAACACCGTGAGGAGCTACGGCGAAAAATCCAAGTCCACACACTCACTTGTGCTTGCTCGATATTAGTCTCGGGATATGAAGCTTGGTCCTCAGATTCTCCCATCTTTCTGTGGACTCGGCAGGAACTAGCTTGTCCGGGATGTACTTCCCCACACCAGCAATGACAACAGACACCTTCCTCGAATTAGCCACTGCATCAGGGACATAATCATCTGCGGCAGCAATTGCAGTAGACCGCAACCTACGAGGAACCAATCTCTCCACCAAGTCAATCGCCAAAGTAATCAACCTGTTAGGTACATGCTTGTCCAAAAAATTGAGGCCAAACAGCAATAGCCTGTCCGGCGCGTACCTGTCTACGAATCTCACAAAGGCAGAGAACCATTTCTCTGCCAGCGACCTGCTTATTGAATCAAGTCTGGATGTTTTCCTGTTTGGCGCCATCCTCTCCACCCCTAGATGGTTCGTTTTTACCACATTCTGCTCCTGTTTGTCAATCACGTTGACAATCAACGAGAGACTTCGTTGATTTCTGAGTGGGAAAAGTGTATGATGGGCACCTGAAAGGAGGTGT
>CAYSBO010000110.1:0-2020 GCA_964429285.1 uncultured Dehalococcoidales bacterium
CAGCAGCAGGTTCAACCCAACGGCATAGATCTGACACTCAAGGAAATAGCCTTGCTCTCTTCGGGCGGCAGCCTAGGACGCGACAATGAAAGCAGAGTCCTCTCCAGTACTTCGCCGTTGGTTTTTGATGGACTGGGTCGGATAGACCTTCTCCCCGGTTGCTACCTGGTTACGTACAACGAGGTAGTGCATCTCCCCACAAACGTAATGGCTCTGGCAGCACCCCGGTCAAGTCTCCTGCGCTGTGGCGTCAGCATACATAGCGCGGTTTGGGACGCTGGCTATTCGGGCAGGTCGCAGTCTCTCATGGTGGTCTACAATTCACAGGGATTTCGGGTACACAAGAATGCTCGAATTATTCAGATGGTCTTCTTCCTTCTGAGTCGCAAGGTGGCCCAGGGCTACGGAGGCGTCTTCCAGGGAGAGAACATCTGAGAAGTGGATCCCGACCCGGCACCAGGTATCTTTGTCTGCTAACCCTGTTGCCTACTCCAGTCCGGCATATTGCTTGCGAGGCGCCCCCGTATCTCCTTGGCGACCTTGCGGAAATGAAATCCTTGAGCAGCAAGCGTCATGGATAGAGGGAAAGCCTTCGGTTTTTTCAGCAAAGTCCAGACGAACAACTTCCAGTAATGGAATCGCCCTCTTTCCTGAACCCCCAACACCCACGTGGACCTGATAAACGCTATGACATGGAGAACCGAGAATTTGATTCTTGCGGGGGTGCCGGGCTCGTATTCCTTCAGGAACGTTATGATACGTTCATAGTATGGCTTGGGTGCGTATATCGTATCTATGACATGCCTGTAGCCCCTGGCGAGCGTTTCGTAGCCCATCTTAGGGATGAAGTTAGTCGAACCATCCGTATTGTCCCCTGTACCGCCCGGTAGCAGACGGTTTTCCTCTTTTAGACGTTTGTATAGCTTTGTCCCTGGAGGAGCCATCAGCACACCAACCATAGCGGTGACGATTCCGCTCTTCTGAATGAAATCGATGTGGGTCTTGAAGATGGAAAGGGGGTCACTATCAAACCCGAGGATGAATCCTCCCTGCACCTGGAGGCCGTGGTTCTGTAGCTTCTTAACCGATGCCAACAAATCACGGTTCTTGTTGGGCATTTTGTTACATTCGACCAAACTTTCTTCATTGGGGCTTTCAATGCCCACAAATACCGTGTCGAATCCTGCCTTGACCATCAGATGCATTAGCTCTTCGTCATCGGCAAGATTTATGGATGCTTCGGTGAAAAACGAAAAGGGATGATTCCTTTCTTCCATCCATTTGGTTATTGCCGGTAGAATTTCTGACTTTAGCTTCCGCTTGTTGCCAATGAAATTATCATCAACAAAGAATACACTGGCTCTCCATCCCATGTCGTACAATGCATCCAATTCGGCTATTATCTGACTGGCAGATTTAGTTCGTGGCACGTGTCCATTCATTATCACGATGTCGCAGAATTCGCAGTTGAACGGGCACCCTCGCGAATACTGAATACTCATTGCCTGGTATTTCTTCATGTCGATTAGCGACCACAAAGGCACCGGAGTCTTACTTATATCCGGAAATTCCTCAGACGCATAGCTATGTTTGGCACATCCCTTTTTCAAATCTTCGACAAAGAGGGGCAGCAGATCTTCGGCTTCGTTAGATACCAGGTAGTCCACATCCTCGTGACCAAACTCTTCGTACCCAACGGAAAAAACAGGGCCCCCGCCAACAGTCTTGGTTCCGAGCTTCTTGCACCTGTCGAGGACCTCCCTGGCCGAATCGTCCTGCACCACCATAGCGCTCATAAATACATAATCAGCCCACTTGATGTCCTTGTCTGTCAAATTTGTCGTATTCAGATCTACAAGCTTCTTCTCCCATTCTTCTGGAAGCATTGCAGCTACGGTCAGCAGGCCCAGAGGGGGAAAAGTTGCCTTTTTGAAGAGAAATTTCAGGGCATGCCTGAAACTCCAGAAAGTATCCGGATACCGGGGATAAACTAAAAGTACTTTCACTTTGTGCTCCTTTT
>CAYSBO010000110.1:2120-3573 GCA_964429285.1 uncultured Dehalococcoidales bacterium
CAATTGTGCAGCTTCCAATTTCATGAGCACAAAAGGCGCAGAACCAAGAGACTACGTTGGCTAATCCAATCAAATTCGGCACTGACGGTTGGCGAGGGATTATCGCCGAAGACTTCACGTTCGACAATGTACGTATTTGCGCCCAAGCCGTAGCAGAATACCTGAAGCAAAACGGACTCGACAAACGAGGACTGGTCGTTGGCTATGATACACGTTTCGCCTCAGAGGACTTTGCCGCTGCCGCTGCCGAGGTCATGGCAGGCAACGATATCAAAGTCCACCTCTGCCTCAAACCAGCCCCTACACCTGTGGTGAGCTTCACGGTCCTGGCTACCAGCTCCGCCGGCGGTATTGTGATAACTGCCAGCCACAATCCGGGTTCATGGAATGGATTCAAATACAAATCCGGCGATGGAGCAAGCGCTCCCGGCGACATCATCGCACAAATAGAGGCAAACATTGCTTCGCTCACCCGGGGCAGCTTCCGTAAAGCAGAAAACTCCGGAAAGAATGTGAAAAGAATCGCCCTCGAAAGGGCCCTGAACAAAGGTCTCGTCGATTATCTGGATCCTTCCCCCCCTTACTTCAAACGTCTGAGCCAGTTTGTCCAAATAGATGAGCTGCGCCGCCGGAAACTGAATATCATAGTCGACTCTATGTACGGTGCTGGCATCGGCTACTTCAAGACAATCCTTGAGGGTGGCAATCTGAGAATCATCGAAATTAACGCTGAACGAAATCCCTCGTTCCCTCAGATTCAGCCTGAGCCAATCGCCAAGAACTTGACCAACCTCTCGCGCTTGGTTGTTGAGAAAAAGGCTGACGTGGGCATAGCCACCGATGGCGATGCCGATCGCATTGGCATCATAGATGAGAAGGGGCATTTTTTGACCCAGCACCAGACTTTTGCCTTGCTCTGCCTATATCTGCTGGAAGTCCGTGGTGAGCGCGGCCCCATGATAAAGACATTAACTTCCACCACCATGCTTTCCCGCCTGGGCAAGATCTTTGATGTGCCTGTCTACGAGACTCCAGTGGGTTTCAAGTATGTGGCTCCCCTGATGATGGAGAAAAACGCCATCATTGGCGGAGAGGAGAGCGGCGGGTATGGCTTTCGTGGTCATGTCCCGGAAAGGGATGCCATACTTGCCGGCCTATACTTCCTTGACTTCATGGCGAAAACAGGAAAAACACCATCCCAGCTTCTTGACTACCTTTACAGCAGAGTCGGACCTCACTACTATGACCGTTTGGATTTTCATATCCCCGCAGCTAAGCGTAACACAATCGTGGATCGACTGAGCTCCAGCTCCCCGGCTACCATAGCCGGTTCGAAGGTGACCAGAGTGGATACCACCGAAGGTTTTCGCTTCTTCCTGGGCGATGAGTCCTGGCTGCTCATCCGCTTTTCCGGCACGGAACCACTGGTCCGCATTTACTCCGAGGCCGAAAG
>CAYSBO010000111.1:0-3521 GCA_964429285.1 uncultured Dehalococcoidales bacterium
GGATGAGGGGGTGTCCCAGCCGAAAAGGTGTGGTCAGTTAAGCGCGTTTATTACGCCGTCAGCTTACTCTCTATGCAGGATAGGAATTCTCTTGCTCTTGTCAGTAATTGTTCTGCTTCTGTTTCACTGACTACCCCGACTTGATCGTAGATGGTACGGTGGCGTTTTTTCCTGGCCCGATCGAAGTAGGTGATGGATTGCTTGAAAGGCTCTTCTATAGCAAATTGCATGAACTCAAAGGTAGCTTTGTGTGCTTCAGTACTTGCAGGTCGGTATCCCAAATAGAACATATAGGCTCGACAAGCCTGCAGCACGGCGTTGTACGCAATAGAGAAACACCAGTCCAGGTTCTCCTGGAGGAGCCCTTCAGCGAGGGCCAAATCACGCCGGGCGACTTTCAAGGCCTTGTCAATTTCACCATGAGTTGCTTCGAATGGATGTATACTGCCCTCTTTAATAAGCTCTTCAATAGACATCCGGGTTACCTTTTACCACCAACTTCCTTTCCCCCGTAATGCGTTTGAGGAATGGTTCACCTCTGTCCTTTCTCTCGTTGAATTCTCTCTTTGTCATCAAGACATAGCTTATCTCCCGGCCAATTTCCTTTTCGATGTCGGATACCAGACCATGGAGTTCCTCTTCGTCGATTCCCCCCACGACAAAGAGGTCAATATCGCTCTTTGCCATTTCCTCATTCCTGGCTACCGACCCATAAATGAAAGCAAGTTCTATTGATTCTGAGTCTTTAAGCCTGTCTCTGAGGTAGTCACCGAGCGCGACTGTACAATAGATGATCTTCTTGAGTTCAGGATAAAAGGGAAACTCCTTAACGACCCTAAAGTACTTCAGGTTCCCCTCTTTGTGTGATTCTATAAGGCCGACCTTTTCCAGATATCCCAGTTCCCTTCTTACCGCATTGAGGGGTTCACCGGTAGTTTTCGCTATCTCCCTGGTATAGAAACGCCTCTCCGGATTGGTGAGGAACAGCCTGAGTAGACTGCGTTTCGTCTTTGAGGTTATAAAATACTCTAGCATGCTGTTGAACACAATTTGTGTTCTATCGTATACAAATTATGTTCAGTTGTCAAACGATGATCGTTAGATGAGTTTGGATTTGCTTCGACCCTTCCGCAATGAATTCCCATATCTTGGGCCTGCGTGAGGGGATATTCGGGGAGCATGATAACTGATTTGTAGCGGGCCTGATTGGTTTGGTATGGTGTGTCTGGAGTTGGTGGCCCATGGGCGTGTCATTGCCAGGTCCTCGCCACTCCTTTCGTTCCGGGCACATATGCAAGAAATGCTGTTATTCAGTTGTTAAAGTACGTATGATTCGTTTCGGCGGTTTGCCGTTTGTTTTTGCGAGTGGTGAGGGGTGGCGGACCGATGCGGCGAAGCCGGGATGATTCGTTTTGAAAAGATGGCTATTTTTTCTGGAATTCAAAAGCTCTTTTTCATACGTAAGGCGGCAGATTCAGTTGTTAAAGTGCGTACGATTCGTTTCATCGGTTCACCATTTGTTTCTGTGAGCCGCTGGTAACTCCCTCTCGCTCCCTCTTACCCTAAGAGAGAGAAAGGGGAAGAATCCAGATTCTTCATTTCGCTTCGCTCCATTCAGAAAGACAGAAAAGGAATGTAATTGGGAGAAGGGGGAGGAATCCAGGTTCTTCATTTCGCTTCGCTCCGTTCAGAATGACAAAAAGGAATGTTATTGCGGGCCATTGGGGCCGGCGGACTGACGCATGGAGGCAATTTCCAAAATATTCTCGATAACAGTTTTCAGGTAGTTGCGGTCGGTCTGGTCCAGCCAGTAGTTTGCAGAATACCATTTTGTGAGTAATCTGGAGGCTTCTCTGATTACGCGGCGGTTACCAGGGTCGTGCTGAAGAGAAGACTGTAACTTGACGCGAATGAAGGCTATCTCAGGGTCGACGCCTTCCAGATTGGTAATGTTCCACAGTTGGGATATCTCGGCGGGGCTAAGGGTAGCGGAATAGAAGCCGTGTTTACAAGCATTCCGGTTGCCTTCCTGGCCACCGCGCTTCCTTTTGATCTGTTTTTGGTTGGCGGTCATGTTTTGAGAAACCTCACGTGTGGGGTGTGATTTGTGGGGGTAGCACACGAGTTCTAAGCAGAGACTAGCATGAATTCTTAATTCGAACATGGAGAAATTGTCACGGGCGGGGACGTGGGCGGGGAGTTGGAGATACAGTGGAGACGCAGTGGAGATTAGGTAGAGATACAGTGGAGATACAGTAGAGATGCGGTGGAGATTAGGTAGAGACACAATAGAGATGCAGTGGAGATGAGGTAGAGACACAATAGAGATACAGCGGAGAAATGAGCGGGTGGGTAAAGCATCACTGCGAGTGTAACCCGCGGCACAATGCCTGAGTTGTAGCGGGCCTGATTGGTATGGTGTCTCTGGGATTTGTCAGTCGCCAGGGTAATCGAGCAACGACTACAAAGAAGAAGGTGGACGCATTTTCCTATTGGGATAACAAAGTTGCCAGCTTCTGGAGCACCTCCGAGGTTATCTCGGTTGGCAAAGTGCATATCAATTCAGCATTTCGAGCGCGCCAGTCCAAACTCTTAACCTGGTCAGACAATATTGCTCCCGCCACCGGTAACCCGGCGGGAAGAAGAATCTCGAAAGGGTAGCCCTTGGGTTGATTGGTTACCGGACAAAGGATGGCCAGACCAACTTTGCTGTTATAGCTTTGCGGTGACAGCACCACGGCCGGACGGCGTCCGGCTTGCTCGTGACCTGCTTGCGGATTCAAGCTAATCCACACCACATCCCCGCAGTGAGGCACATAAGTCCGGTGGTCTACCACGCTTCGTTCCCCACGGCGGAGCCGGTATCAACCTCGTGATGCAAGTTCTCTTTGGTGACCTTTGATAGGAGTTGCTCCAGGGTCGGCTTCGGCTTAGTTACGGGCGTGACAACGATTTTCCCGTCTGCCAGCGATACTTCGACTGCTGTCTCTTTCCGGAGCCCCACTTCATCAGCGAAAGCTTTCGGAATGCGCAAAGCAAGACTGTTACCCCATTTCTGAACACGCGTCTTCATGTCAAACCCCCATTCACAGTATCTACAATGAAGATACTCTTCCCGCAAGCGCTTGTCAAGTTCGTAAAAGAGGAGGAAGGCACACTTCATCAAAAAGTCAGGACAGAAAGTATTCTGGGGGCATGATACCTGATTTGCGGCGGGTTTGGTTGGTATGGTATTCTCAAGACGGAGTATCTTCTTAAGGAATGCGTCGTGCCTGTGACGGGGTCAAGAAAGAGGTGATGAACAATGGCCAAAGCAGGTGGCTACAAAAGTAAGCTACTGGAAGAGGTGAAGTCTCTGTCCGATGGTCGGGTCAAGGTCCTGGCTGACTTCGCTGCCTACCTCAAGGAAAGGGAGGAATGGGAGGCAACCGGTGAAATCCTGGGCAATGAAGAGGTGGCGCAACAGGTGAAGGAGTCTCGGAAAGCATGGACTGAGGGCAGGAAGGAAGAGTTTGTCGCCC
>CAYSBO010000112.1:0-3427 GCA_964429285.1 uncultured Dehalococcoidales bacterium
GACGCTTACCTTCAGAGTCTGCTCTGACGTAAGCAGGGACCTCACTATCTCCACTCCCTTCATCAGTGGCACGGGGTTCATGAAGTGCGTGCCGATGACCCTGTCGGGACGATCGGTCGCCGAGGCAAGCATACTGACCGGTATTCCTGAGGTGTTAGAGGCCAGAATCGTTTCCTTGCGGCAGATCTGCTCGAGTTGCGCAAATATGGGCAGCTTCACCTCTGCCCTCTCAAACACCGCCTCTATTACGTAGTCAGCATCCCGTGCCCCGTCTCTGAGGTCAACAGACGTGCTCAGTCTGGTCAGAGCCTCGTCTCTCTCCTCCGGCCTCATCTTCTGCTTCTCCACAAACTTGCCCAGGCTGGCCTTTATCTTGCTCAGACCACGGTCAAGGAACTCCTGCTTGATGTCAACCATGGTTGTCTGGTAGCCCGCCCGTGCGACTACCTGAGCTATGCCGCCGCCCATGGTCCCCGAGCCGATAACGCATACTTTCTCTATTGCCATTTCCGTAGCCTCCATGATTCCTATGAGCCGCGCACCCGCCCTCGATTCCTAAGCCAGGAAGCAGTCCCGGTCAGCTAGCTCCAGCCAGGCAACTCCATGTCACACCGGGTAAACTACTTACCGCTGCTTCCTTCCGGACCTGACGGGGTTCATAGCCCCCAGTTGCATAGAACCCGACCATCAACACCACTCAACAAAAACAACTCTACCCGACAGCAAACCTCAAGCAAGAGTTCAGCCCCGCTATAGCGGCTTTCGGGTACAGGGCACCGCTAGCTCCCCGCCTAGCACGGCTCAACTGATGATGTTAACAACAAGTGTTGACCAAGTCAACATCAGGACAGTTCCCGGTCAAACTGGGCTTGCTCCACCCGGTAGTCCATAAGCACCAACAGCGCTGCGGTACTACTTTTGGTCTTTTCACTTTTCACAAAATTCGTTACGAAGCTGGATTGGACTCGAAGAGCCCGATGCCAAACGCCGTTTGACTAACCATTCAACAAGCAAGTAACATAGATGGGTTTAGGAGGTAAAAATGATTAGAAGCCTGAATGGCAAGACACCCAAGATAGCTGATTCAGCCTTTGTCAGTGAAGCAGCCTACGTTGTTGGCGATGTAGAAATTGGTGAAAATTCCAGCGTGTGGCCCGGAGCAGTACTCAGGGCAGATATTGGCAAGATAAGAGTTGGCAAGAACGCTGTTATCGAGGATAACTGCGTTATTCATTCAGGTTCACCGACCTTGCCTCCTGTAGCGGATGCTACCATCGGGGACAACGTAATTATTGGCCACGGCGCAGTTTCTAACGGCCGTATGATCGGGAACAACGTTATCATAGGTATGAACGCCACCATTCTTCACGATGTCGAAATTGGGGACAATTCAATAATTGCCGCTGGTTGTGTAGTTAGAGAAAAGATGAAGGTTCCAGGCAACTCATTTGTTACCGGAGTTCCCGGAAAAATCAGGGGAAACATCGCCGCTGAGCAGCTATGGTGGTCAGAGAATAGCCCCTCGATCTATCAGGAACTGGCTCAACAGTACAAAAACCAAGGGCTACACAAAGACAAGTACTGAACATCAACCAGAAGTCCGGCCCCTTGTAGCAGTTTCCATGTACAGGATAGCCCCCAGCTCCCACCACCACTCTCCTCACCTCGAGACGACGCCAGCTAGAGCCAATGTCTTCTCCCTCAGATAGTCGTCGGCCAGTTCTCTTTGTTTCAGCCGCTTTCTATCTACCTCCCCGGAAGTGGTCCTAGGCATGTTTTCTATGAATTCGATTCTCTTGGGGAGCTTGAAATCAGCCAGCTTCTCATGACAGAGACTGCACAACTCCTCTGCCGTGGCCTTTTGCCCTTCTTTGAGCATCACAAAGGCTACCCGTGTCTGTCCCCCGCAGACATTGTCAATACCTACGTAGGCTGCCTCAGCCACGCTGGGATGGCTCAGTAGCACCGATTCAACTTCCAGTGGACTGACCTTAAGAGCAGAAGGCGTGACTATGACGAATGATTTCTTCTCAACGTACTCCAGATAGCCCTCTTCATCCATCCTGACGTAGTCTCCCGTGTAAAACCAGCCTTCCTTAAGGACCTGAGCCGTAAGTTCAGGTGCTTTGTAATACCCTTTCATCACCCAGGGGACCCGGAACACACCTTCGCCTATCTCACCACGCGGAACTTCCTTGCCGTTTTCGTCCAGTATTTTCATAGCGCAAATTGGCTTGCCCACGGTTCCTATTTTGCGATTGCCAAGACTGCCCATGGAAACCCCAGACGTCTCCGTAAGACCGTATGCATCGTGAATGGGTACCCCGAATTTGTCCTGCAAAGATTTCATAAGTGTTGGGCAGGACTTGGCCCCGCCGGTCACAAACATGCGCAGCCCATTCAGGTTATATCCTTTCAGAACTTCGTCACGCATCATAGCCAGAGCGTTGTAGATGGCAGGAACTCCAAAAACGATGCTCCCTTTCTCTCGCTCCATAGACTCTAGAATAGCCCTCGGACTCACGTCATGGACAATCACAACGGTGGAGCCACACATAATCGAACCAAAAAGCACTTCGAACAGACCAAAAAGGTAGGAAAAGGGAATAAGGTCTACGATGACGTCTTCTCTCTTTCGTTGTATGGCCGCACAGAATATAGGGGGAGTTCCCATCAAGGAAGCATGTGTGTGTACCACGCCTTTCTGCATTCCCAGCACGCCGCAGGTGTAGAATATCGTAGCTTCGTCCTCGCCCTTTATGTTTACACTCGGTGACTCCGAAGGGCTATCGGCCATCATCGCTGCATAAGAATTCGAATCAACCACAATCACATGTCTGAGCAAAGAAATGCGGGGTAAAACCGAAGAAAGCAGCTCAGAAAATCTTCTTTCTGTTATCAGAATCTCCGAGTCGGAATCTCGTAGGAAGGACTCGAGTTCGGGACCCTTAAGCGCAGAACTGAATAACACAGCCACACCACCGCCTTTGATTACCCCAAAATAATTGATGGCCCATTCAGGGCTGTGAGATAGAAAGAGAGCCACATGGTCACCCTTTATCATCCCCAACTTCACAAGAGCATTGGCTACTCGGTTAGAGGCTTTGTCCAATTCCCAATAAGTGATCCTCTGACTACCAGCAACAATGGCTTCTTTGTGCGGCATCTTGCTGGCGGTATTCTCCAGGATCTGCTTAATATTCATACATGCCTCCAGAAAATGCTTATCGAATTAACTATATCATATAACAAGGTATATCATATAACAAGGTATATCATAAAACAATTTATCCCGCAATGCAAGACATATCGAGAAGAAAGTACTAGGCTTGCAGCCAAATACATTCCTGAGCGCTCCCTTTCACTATTATGCAACCGTGAAAGCGTCAACACGCATTGATCTGCAGTAGTCATCTGACACATTCTC
>CAYSBO010000113.1:0-3403 GCA_964429285.1 uncultured Dehalococcoidales bacterium
TGTTCTGTGCTGCCTGCTGAATTCAACAATGCTGTCTCTTAACTGTTTGTCCTTAACCACGACAAATTCCCACGGCTGCAAGTTGAAGCCGGACGGAGCCCAGCGGGCAGCTTCGATGATCTTGTCTACGTATTCGTCCGGTATAGGGTCCGGCTTGAACCTGCGGACGCTCCTCCTCGTCTTGACCAGTTCCAGGAAGCTCTCATAGTCCATAATAATCTCCTCCTTAGCCGTAGTTCCTGCGGCAAGACCTTAGTTGCGCCAGCATTTCATCGGCCTCGGCACGCAGTCCAAGTATCAGGCGGTATCGGCCTCGTGGTGCCTCTCGTGTCGGCCTGCGATCGTAAACCGACAGAATGATAAGCTAGAAAGCGCTTCATTCGCGGGGAGAGGTAACCGGTCACTATTGCACTTATAGCACACGCCATGAGCGGCTTTCAACCGGCGGAGATTTGAGGATATGTCCTAATAAACCAGCGCGTTTGCTATTGCATTGGTGGATGCTGCCAGGATACTCCCGATTGTTAAGCCTATCAATGGTATGAGTCCCAGAATTGTGCTAATCGCCCCCGAAATGAGAAGCACTACTAATGTGATGCCCAGAACCCGCCACCAGTTATCCTTGACCGGACTATAGCTCCGTGAGAGGGCAAATCAACACCACTACCTGGCTGATTCTTAGACTTAATCCTGGCCTCTTAATCACCTGGTGCCGGACCCGGCGGACGCGGACAGGCGGCGGTGGGTCGGGTCCGTTTCGTCATTGTGAGGAGGCCGGTGGCATCCTGGCTACTGCGTTCTGTCCACTGTCTGCTACAATCTAATTCAACGGCAAGAGGGTCATATGCTTACTGTCAGCAGCATCTCCAAATCATATAACGATCATGAGCTCTTCAGCGGGGTTAGCTTCACCGTCGGCATGAGCGATCGCATTGCGGTCATCGGCCGGAACGGCACGGGGAAGACCACGCTTTTCGAAATCATAACCGGCAACATCGTCCCGGATTCCGGCAGCGTGTCGGTGCGGCGCAACACCACTATCGGATATCTTCGTCAAGATGTCCAGCCAGCATCGGAGCGTAGTCTGCTGGAATATGTGTCCGGCTCCTCCGGGCAGGTCGGGGACCTTGCGCATAAGATGGCGCTGGTGCAGGAAGACCTGGCAGAGGAAAGGGATGAAGAAACCATGAACGGCCTGTTGAGAAAGCTGGGCGAGCTGCAGTCGCTCTACGAGGCGAAGGGTGGCTACAACTCCGAACACGAGGCGAAGATAACACTCGGTGGAATGGGTTTTGCGCCATCGGATTTCGAACGTCCGCTGTCTGAATTCAGCGGCGGCTGGCGGACCCGTATTGAACTGACCAGGCTCCTCTTCCTGAGCCCCGATATCCTGCTGCTGGACGAACCTACAAACTATCTCGACCTGGAAACACAGCGCTGGTTTGAAACCTACCTGAAGCGCTATCGCGGTGCTGTTATGGTCACGTCACACGACCGGGCCTTTCTCAACAATGTTGTCAGCAAGGTCATAGCTATTGAGGATGAGGTTGTGGTCTTACACCATGGAGACTATGATAGCTACGTTCACGGCCGCCGGAAGGATATCGAGAGTCGCAAGGCAGCCGCCCGGCGACAGGACGCAAGAATCAAGCAGCAAATGCGCTTCATCGAGCGCTTTCGGGCCAAGAACACCAAGGCTTCTCAGGCGCAGAGCCGTATCAAGCAGCTGGACAAGATTGAGCGGATTACAGTTCCCCGGGTAACGAAGAAGATACACTTCAACTTCAGAGAGCCCCCGCGGGCCGGTCGTGTCATAATCGAGCTCAAGCATGTGGCGAAGTCTTACGGCCGGCATGTTGTATACCGGGACCTTAACCTAATGCTGGAGCGCGGAGACCGGGCGGCTCTAGTGGGCGTAAACGGGGCCGGCAAGACAACCCTTCTGCGCATGCTGGCCGGTGTTTTGCCCTTCGAAAGAGGCGAGCGCGTGCTCGGGTACAATGTCACTACGGCATACTTTGCCCAGTATTACATAGAATCTCTCAACCCCGACAACAGCATCATTGAGGAGTTGCGCAGCGCAGCACCGGACGAGCCTGAACAGCGCCTGCGTGGTCTGGCCGGGGCATTCCTGTTCAGCGGTGAAGACGTCACCAAGAGGATATCTGTGCTCTCAGGTGGGGAGAAGACCCGCATTGCTATTGCCAGGATGCTGGTGAAGCCGGCCAATCTCCTTCTTATGGACGAACCGACCAATCACCTGGACATTGCGTCCCGCGAGATTCTTACCGATGCCCTGGATGCTTACAAAGGCGCCTTATGTTTCATCACTCATGACCGCACTCTTATCCGGGAGATCGCTAACAAGATAATTCAGGTGCGGGATGGCCGGGTAACGGTTTTCCCGGGTAGTTACGACGACTATGTGTGGCGAACCAGGTCACCGGACGGGCAGGCGGAGACTATGGAAACACAGCTCCATACAGGACAGTTGCATCCGCCGTCCGTGGCCGTGAGAAGACGTCGGCACAAAGCACTGGAGGGCCAGCTACGGAACGAGCACTACCGGGCCATATCGCCGGTAAGGGAACGCATCACGGAGATAGAGCAGGAAATGGCAGCCAGCGCACGCCGGGTTGCAGAGGTCGAAGCTCTAATGGCCGACCCCTCCCATTACAAAGACTCCCATAATGTAGTTGCTGTGAACCGCGAATATGCGGCGCTAAAGGAAAACGTGGCCCGGTTGACGGCTGAATGGGAGGGTCTGGTGGGCGAGGCCGAGCGGATAGACGCGGACTACCGCAGGAGACGAGAAGAGCTGGCTGGATGACAATTGTGATCTGGCTGGCGGCTCCTGACTACTGACCCGGGCTACGGCCTCCTGGCCGCTGAAGTCTACAATAGTGTCTTTCAGCTCTTTCTCTTTGATCACCACAAATTCCCACGGCTGCAGGTTGAAGCCGGAAGGAGCCCAGCGGGCAGCTTCGATAATCTTGTCCACATATTCATCCGGTATGGGGTCCGGCTTGAACCTGCGGACGCTCCTCCTCCTCTTGACCAGTTCCAGGAAGCTCTCGTAGTCCATAGTAATCTCCTCCTTAGCTGTAACTACTGCCGCGAGCCCTTGGTTTCCCCGGAATTTCATCGGCACGGGCACGCAGTCCAAGTATCAGGCGGTACCGGTCTAGTAGTGCCTCTTGTGTCAGCCCATGATCGTAAACCGACAGAATGATAAGCTAGAAAGTGCTTCATTCTCGGGCGGAAGTAACCTGACACCGATTGCACTTATAGCACACGCCACGAGCGACTTTCAACTGGAGGAGCTCTGAGGATATGTCCTAATAAACTAGCGCGTTTGCTATTGCATTGGTGGATGCTGCCAGGATACTCCCGATTGTTAAGC
>CAYSBO010000114.1:0-3357 GCA_964429285.1 uncultured Dehalococcoidales bacterium
AACCCTTAAAGGGACAGCTTTCCAGAAATAGTTGTGGATCCCATAGTCATACACGACCTCCCGGAAGCTCATCTCCATGGCCATGCCTATCTGGAGTTCCTCGTAGGTGGTATCCGTGATGTTACACCATATCCTCCCTCCACCATCAAAATTGACCGCGCCTACGATTTGGCCGCTGTTAGGTTCAGTGGAAAAAGAATGCAATGTTCCCGTCTTATCCGAAAGGCGTATCTCGTCGAAATTGTCCTTGGAGCCGCATTTGACACACACCCTTTGGGGGGGATACTGCACCTTCCCGCAGTTCTTGCATTTGACCCCGTGCAACGGATAGATTCGATTTCGCTCTCTCATAAGGGGTGGAGCAGAGGGATAGGTCCAGTAGTACAACCTCTGCAGCACTGGCCGCTCCGGCAAAAGGTTTCGCCACTTGAGGTATGTAGGGTAGTCGGCCACCATTCGTTTGGACTCCAGGTGCGCTTTTATACCCCGGTGCCCTGTAGCTTTCGTTATTCCTTCTCCTACCTGAAGGACGAAAGCATCGCTTCCATTGCCGTAGCTGGCCCAGAGGATCTTATCTCCGGCACTGGCTTCCTCCAGGGCCGCCACAAGCAACATAAATGGATAGGCGGTACCGGTATTCCCCATAACGTCCAGGAGCATGTCCTGAAGCTGGGCCTTTGCATCAAATCCCAGTTTCCTGGCCAGTTCCCCCGGCCTTCTTCCTTCATGTCCGTATACGACCATCTTCGAGAAATCGCCCGGGCCCAGTTTGGTTTGCTTCAGGAGTCCTGATATTGCTTCGTCCATCACCTTGAGGTATCCCTGGGTTTGCACAAACCTGTCTTCCCAGAGCCGCACATAGGTATCCTCGTGGGCACGCCATACATCTATCAGTTCGTTGGAGATGGAATGGCTGCCATCCAGGCTTACTGCAACCTGGTCACCCCCGATAAGAAGGGCGCCGGCTCCATCACCCGTTATTTGCTCAAAGGGAGTATCATGTGCTCCCAGACGGCAATCCGAGGCCACAACCAGGACCCTTTTGGCGGATCCGGCCTTGACCGCGTCCATAGCCGCCTTCACGGCGGCAGTGCCCGCTCGCAGGCTATTGGCGAAATCAGCGGTCTGTATATCCCGACGCAGATCGGTGGCGGCCGCTATTATGGTGGAGATTTGTTTTTCGCCATAAGGAGATGTAGTGGAGGCAAAAAATAGACCATCCACCGAATCGCGATCCACGCCTTTCAGGCAATCCGCAGCGGCAGCCACGCCCATGGTCACGCTGTCTTCATCAAATCCGGCTATGGCCTTTTCACCCTTTCCCCCCTTAGCTATGAGGTCTTTGCTCATCCGCCACCCGGGGATGTAAGCTCCGTAGGAGATAATGCCTGCCATTTGTTGCCCCCTTACTGTTCCGTTGATTTAGCTATTCGGTCTGTCTGTATTGTTGTGAAGTGAAAGTCCAGTTTCTGCAAAACCCTTACCATCTAGCACATCAGGCCCGCCGTTGTCAACAGGACCTTCCCGCATCCATCAGAAAGCGTGATTGTAGCATGATTTGTTGCCGTATTCCACCCCGTGGTGGCCTCTACTTTCGCCTGGCCTGACAGAAGCGGATGACTTCTTGACCCCAGCCTCGCGGGCAGGCAAAGTTCCCAACGTTTCACCAGAGCCGCCTTGGGCTCTCGGTGGTAAATTCCCCTTGTCGTCTTCTTGCAGAAATCGTAACCGGGCTGCGTTCTGCTCAAATAGGGTTGGGCTTTTGCGTCGTTCAGGAATTTTGTTTTGGTTAGATAATCGCTAATTTAGTTCCAAGGTATTGACAAAATGATAATAAGGTTTATAATTGAAGTGTGGGGAGAAGTGGGGAAAAAGGGCAACTTAGGCCACATCGTGACGAATAGTGCAAGGCAGGGAAGACTAGGGAGCTTTTGGACTAGACAAAGGGGGATGTTGGTGGGATTGGCTGAAGCCTTGCCCTCACGTAAAGACAGTATGAGAAGGTGAGGTGAATTATATGTTTTTTGGCGAGTATCAGTACAAGGTTGATGAGAAAGGTAGAGTTCCTCTGCCGCCAAAATTCAGGCGGCAGATGAAGGATGGTGTGATATTGGCCCCGGGGATGGGAGAGAAATGCATTACTGTTTATCCGGTAGCCGAATGGAGCAGGTTGTCCGATAGTCTGGCCGCCAAGGCGGTAAGTCCGGCTAACTTGAGAAGGTTGAACCGTGCCATCTTCGGAACCGCCTTCGGTGCCTCTTTCGATGGACAAGGCAGGATAACGTTGCCTTCTGCTCACCGCGAATATGCCGGGATTGGTGACACAGCGATTGTTGTCGGTGTCAATACCTGGGTTGAGCTCTGGAGCGAAGATGACTGGAAGGCTGAGAAGGCGTCAGCCGACCAGCAGAAAGCGAAGATAATCGAGAGTTTCGGAGAATAGTGAATGAGCGTCGCCATGTCTTTACCCGTCCATGTGCCTGTTCTGGTTAATGAAGCCGTAGAAGGGCTACAGGCTCGGCCCGGAGGGTATTATATTGACTGCACTGTGGGGTTGGGCGGACACGCCGCAGCCATACTGGAGCGGATCTTGCCCTCGGGATGCCTTCTGGGCATTGATGCCGATCCTGAGGCAATGAAAGCAAGCCAGGTCAGGCTCAGTAAGTACGGCGAAGCAGTCACTCTGGTCAATGACAACTTTATCAACCTTGAGGCTATATGCGAGAGATACCAGTTTCATCCAGTTGATGGTATACTCTTCGACCTCGGTGTTTCTTCTCTGCAACTGGATACAGCCGAACGCGGCTTTAGTTTCCACCTTGACGCTCACCTCAATATGCGGTTCGATGCCGGCGAAGGGTTGACCGCCTCCGACATTGTCAACACCTTCTCAGAACAGGATTTGGCTCGGCTCATAGCGGAATACGGTGAAGAGCGTCACAGCCGGCGGATAGCGCGACACATTGTTCAGAATCGCCCCGTTGCTACCACCACGGAGCTTGCCCGTCTGATTGAGCAAGTTTTGGGCAGCAAGCGTGCCAGAATTCACCCGGCAACGAGAACTTTTATGGCACTGCGCATCGCGGCCAATAACGAGCTAGAGAATTTGAAGCAGGCTCTCGAACAGACTATTGACCTTCTCCGCCCCGGGGGAAGGTTGGCAGTGATTAGCTATCATTCCCTGGAAGACCGCATAACCAAGCAGTTCATGCGACGCGCAGCCAGCAGCTGCGTATGTCCTCCGGGAACCATAATGTGTCGCTGTGGGCATGTTCCCACCTTGAAGCTCATTTCACGGAAGGTTATTAGACCTGCCTCATTGGAGATAGAATCCAATCCACGCAGCCGTAGCGCCAA
>CAYSBO010000115.1:0-3203 GCA_964429285.1 uncultured Dehalococcoidales bacterium
CGGTGATACATGGTGTCACTGCGAGGCGATTTCTTGGAGTGCTCGGATGAAGTCACGAAAGGTACGATGAGCATAGTTTTGAAAGGTCGCGGAGGACATAGGGCCAGTATATAGGTTTGCTACTCGGGCAGGGCCTTCAGCACCAGACTCAGGAAAATAGTGATTCAGATTCCTGACGAAGTTGCTAAACCAACGGGTGTGATACCGTGATCGCAAAGAATTGATCTCAACTGGGATTGAATCCCGCAATCCCCTAGAGGAATCCACGAAGCTGAAGATGTAGTAGAGATCCTTAGATACTTTGGTGGAAGGCCTATGAGAGCTAGGAGAGAGCGTGAGCCCTTTCTGGTAAATAAAGGCGCCAGGCGAAGGTACTGTCACAACTAGATCGATATCCGCGCCTTCTATAGTATCGCTTATCTTTATTCGCTCAGTGTTTTCCAGTAGAATCTCCAAGTACCTAAGTGCTTGTGCCCAAAGGCCACGTTGCACAGCGAGTACTGCTTTACCGGATTTCCCAATCTCTGGCGTGAGAAACTCAATTTCAGTAGCGGGAAAAGTAAGCTCGTACTTGACTACTGAGACGTCCGAGCCGTAGATTCGTGCCTTGTACCCTGCGCGCGATAACATTTCATCAATGGTTGGGCGCCCATGCTCTTCCACATGTCTCGGAACGACAACGTCTATATCCATCGTGCGTAGCAGCGGATGCGGAGAGGGCATTTGCCCATATGTTTTGTATAAGAAAGGAACCCATCCCCCGACTATTACGATCTCGTCCAGGTAAGGTGCCAAAACATCTATTGTCCTAATCAGTGATAGAAGATCAGTCTTGCTTCCTTCCAAGTGCACCTCTAGTCGCCTTCTTAAATCTAGGGCGTATGACCTTCTCCAATAAATGCTCCGCCTGCTCTTGACCTCGACGTGGGTATTTATTTAAATCCAAATACAACTGAACGTCTGAAACGACCCACCAATTCTTAATCTTTCGGGCACCGAAGAGAGCTGAGTGTTTGTAATAAGGACGGACCAAGATCAAGTTTGCCCCTTCCCTCCTTGACTCCAGTACCAGTTGCCGTTCGATATCGGGGCGAATCATATCAAAAGAAAGCCCGTCCACCAGGAGATGTACCTGATTGAACGTAGAGTAAGGAGAGACCAGATGAGCTCCAGCTTGAAATCCAAGTGCGATCATTCCATCTCTATAGAGGCTAAGCCCGCTGATTTTCTGGAGGATTTCTCGAAAGTCCAATGCATGACAATAATAGTAATAGAATTTATTTCTACGCCAATCGTAAATATCTGCCCACTCCTTAAGCATATCCTCACCCCTCAGCAACATTATCCCGCTTTGGCGACTGTACTCGATCAGACCTCGTTCCACTAGACTATCAACAACCCGAGAAACCCACCCGGGGTTGATATCACAGACCTTGGCTATCTCCCTAATCTTCCATTGCCGGCTTGGCTTGTTCATCAGTACGCGCAGCATTATTGACGCTTTGTCCGAGTAGGGATTCAACCCTTCACGCTCATAGCCAAAAGGATTTCGTTTCCCCTCTCGTTCTATGAAAATACGGGGGCCTCGCAAATATATATTTCCAGCCATATCTATGTAACCAATATCCATTTTCTTGAGGAGTGTCCTTCGATTCGGCCCCATAAACGGGGCTGCAATCATTGGAATTTGATTTGGACCAGCATACTGTTTCATCGCATCAGCTGCCAAACGCAAACCTGCCAAGTGAGGGCGTTCCTTCACTTCAATTATTAGCTTGATTTTCCTTCCATCTATGTCAGCGCGAGCCACGAAGTCAGGCACCCTGTCGAACAGCTTAGGCTGTGACTGCAAATCCAATATTTCAAGTCCAGCTTCCTTAAACTTCTCTTTAAGTTCATATTCATTTAGCATCGTTAACGTTACCCCGTTTGTGTTTACTTTGAAGACATTGTTGCCTGCGCACTAAACATACTCAATATAATAAACAATGTCAAGTCCCCGCGCTACCCAGCAAGAGATTACGGGTCTCGATCTCGCTCTAGCAGTACAATCCATTTCGATGATTGAGTCCTGTCCGACACATGACACTAAGAGTGAAGGTAGGGGGCTACAGACTACGGGTTTCAATTCCATTATTACTCCGCCTTCTCTCCGCTTCAAGTCCCTGAAGTGCCTTCAATTCCGCTGCGGTGTTATTTGGGGGATGCGATCCCTGATTTATAGTCAGGGCTGGTGTTTCATGGGGTGAAGGGTGGTGTCGCCGGGATGCGGAGGTGTGGGCTATTCCTCCTCTATGGTTATCCGTATCATGACGTCGCCCTGCTCGATTTCTTCCATCACATCCATGCCCTCTATGAGCTGACCGAATACCGAGTGGTGCCCATCGAGGTGGTGCTGGGGGGTAAAGGTAATGAAAAACTGGGAGCCGTTGGTATCGGCGCCGGAATTAGCCATTGACAGCGCACCGGCAACATGGGTATGCCCGGTGATTTCGTCATCGAATCGGTAACCGGGACCGCCGGTCCCGTCGCCGATAGGGCATCCGCCCTGGACCACGAAGTCGGGTACAACACGGTGAAACGTAAGGCCATCATAGAACCCATCGCGCGCCAGGAATACGAAGTTGTTGACCGTCATCGGAACATCACCGGCAAACAACTCCAGCACCAGGTTTCCCTTCTCCGTTTCGATGGTAGCGGTGTATTGTTTGCTCGTATCGATTGTCATCGGCGGCGGTGCCGAATAGGTTTTCGCCTTGTCAGGCATTGTGGCTATTACCACTCCTACGACAACGGCAATAACCACCCCTAACCCTATTAGCAGCTTCTTCTTTCTCGACCCCATACCCGTTACTCCTGCTTTCGGTTTTCCGCGTCGACTCGACTGCCGGCCGGTATCTTTTCGCGACATCCTTGTGAACCCTCCTCAGATGGCTTTTTCGTCGCTTTTCAATATACCATAAGGCCAGCCCGCGGGTGCAGTCCGATAGCGGCGTTCAAGGCACAGTTGGCGAAGCGGTAGGGTCTTTCAGCCAATCAAGCCCGCGGTATTCGGGGGGCATAATACCTGATGGGTAGCGGCCCTGATTGCTACGTTTCCCTGGAATTCGCAATACTGGTAACTCAGTGTTACAATAAACTAGCAACAAGAATGGTATCTACCCTGCAAGAGTCGATTCCGTGGCTTGGTTTGAGGATTAATG
>CAYSBO010000116.1:0-3198 GCA_964429285.1 uncultured Dehalococcoidales bacterium
AGTTCCGAAACTGCTGAAGCGACCTGGCGCTCAGATCAGAATAGACAAATGTCGAAATGGCCTCCGCATCCAGAAGATCCTGTCCTACCTGGCGATTGAGGGGTTCACTCGTCAAGAGTAAGTCATGCTCGTCTCTTATCCTGTCGAATACCTCGCGTTCCCAATCCTCTAGTTCGAAGCCGACAATCTTCATTCTTCTGCTCCCCCACTATGCTACCTACTGCCTGTCTGTTGTGTCGCCGTAGATTTCCCAGGCAATACCTTTCCCATTAGTCTATAGGCCAGAACCTTTATGCAGTTAAGCAACAGCAGCCACACCAAAGCGTATCCCCAGATTGCGCCGGCATAGGCCCAGCCAATGGGGTAAATTAATACACCATACACGGCGATCAAAGTTCCTGCAATTTGAGTTCCTTCCAGTGCGATGAACAGCCAGACACTCGGCCAGGGCTTATCCCAAACCCACCCCTCATTGCGACAAAGGAAGATTGTCATGTGTCCTGCAACCAGCAACTTGAGGAATATCATGGTCTGCACTGTTTCCTGAGGGAGCTGCAAGCGCGTTCTGAGGAACCAGAAAAGCAGGAATGATGAAATGACGCCCCCTATAGCCAGCATGGAGGCCAGGGTAAGCACACGTCGCATATTCCAGCGCACGGGATGAGGCGGCGTAGGTACATTATCCCAGGCGATAGTGATAATGGGGATGTCATTCAGGATAGCCAGCAGCACTATCATTATGGGCGTCACAGGGAAGTATCTGAATGCAAGGATAGAGACAGCCATAAACAATAGTACCCTCATGCTCTCAGTAATACGGAATGTAGCATAACTTATCATCCTCTCAAATATTCGTCGGGCCTCTTCCACGGCGCGGGTTATAACGTCGAGGCCAGGTGCGGTTAGCACGAGATCTGCCTCGGAACGCGCAGCGTCAGTGGCTCCCGGGACCGCTATGCCGACGTCCGCTTGTTTGAGGGCAGGAGCATCATTCACGCCGTCTCCGGTCATTCCCACAATTCTATCGTTGGCCTGGAACCACTTGATTATGTTGAATTTGTGCTCAGGAGTCACCTCGGCAAAGCCATCGGCAGAAAGAGTCTCCTGACTAACTTGGCGAGCCTCCTCTTTACCTTCCTTTTCTTCATGTTCTTTGGGTTCTCCAAAAAGGTCCGTGGCCCTCTTTATGTTCTGCCCCAGACCTATGAGTCCCGCCACCTGTCTGCCGATGGCAGTGTGGTCTCCAGTTACCATGCGGATGTCAATACCATGGTCCTCGGCCGCTTTTGCTACCTCCGCTGAGTCTTCCCGCGGCGGGTCAAGTAGGGGAAGGATACCCAGGTACTGCCACTTACCGTCATCTTTGCGAGCTACCCCCAAAGACCGAAATCCGTCTTCACCGAGCTCGTCGACCTTGGATGTTATATCTTTTCTCTGTTTGTCATCGGCATCAACCAGCTCCAGAATAGCCTGGGGCGCTCCTTTAGCTACGGAAAACCTCTTTTCGTTATGTTCCACATCGGCATCAGCCCGTTTTCGAGTGGGGTCAAAAGGCCTGAAGTCGATTAGCTTAAAGTGGTCGAGCTCTTCCAGGTTATCCAGGCCACCCAGGACTGCATTATCTATAGGGTCGTCCGCGTCCCGGCGGCAAGTCAGGGCAGCAGCAAGAATGAGGTCGTGTTCGTCCTGGGCCTTGATAACCACCGGATCTTGTAGTTGCAGTTCGTTTTTGGTAAGAGTGCCAGTCTTGTCCGCACAAAGAACCTGGAGCCCAGCAATTTCTTCCATTGACGCCAATCGGGAGACAATCGCCTTCCACCCAGCAAGGCGGCTGGCACCTACCGTCATTGTAACTGACAGCACAGCAGGCAAGGCCTGGGGAATTCCAGCCAGAGTCAAAGCCAGTGCGAACAGAAGGACATCCACCCGCGGCTCGCCTCGCAGGAACGACACGGTGATAATAATCACGTTTAGCACCAGGGTGGTCCCGATCAAGAAATACCCTATGCGTAGTACTGCTTTTCGGAAATGAGAAACCTCCTCAGCTTTCTCCACCAGCTCAACTGTGTGCGCGAATCTGGTATCTCTTCCAGTGGCTATCACCACTGCCTTCGCTTCACCTCTCTTGGCGGTGGTACTGGAATAGATGGTATCATCACCCTGCTTATCCACGGGTAACGATTCGCCAGTGAGGGCAGACTCATCCACACTCAGGTGCTGATCTTTGAGCAGCTTGGCATCAGCCGGAACTGTATCACCCATACGCACAACTACGATATCGCCAGGAACCAGTTCTCGGGCCTCGATAGTCTTCTGTTGACGGTTGCGGATTACTCGTGCTTGAAGAGCCAGTTTCTCCTTGAGCGCTTCAATAGCGTTGCTGGCTTTATTCTCATGCCAGAAACTGACCCCACCGTTGATAAGCAACATGGTGAAGATGACGCCAAAATCTTCCCAGCGCTGTGCCACGCCAGCCAGAATTACGGCTGCTTCTATCATCCAGGGAATGGGCCCCCAGAAGTGTGAAAGGAACTTAACAAGAGGATTCTTGCGTTCCTCCTCGATGATGTTCTCGCCGTATTGAGTGAGTCGGTTGCGAGCTTGTTGTTCGGTAAGCCCCTTCTGGGGATCGGTGTCGAGTTCTTGTAGCGCCTGTTCAGTCGAAATCTCGTGGAGACGAGCGCTATCTTTGTCAGCCACAGGCTAGCTTCCCTTCTGCTCGGCTTCTGCCACTACTTCGATAACCGGTAGGACACTATCGGGATTCACCGAAATTGAGTCGATGCCCGCCTGAACCAGGAAGGCAGCAAATTCTGGGTGGTCACTGGGGGCCTGCCCACATAGACCTACCTTCCGGTTTTTTCTGTGAGCTGAGGCAATTAAAGTGGCAATAGAATTTTTCACTGCCTTGTGCTGTTCATCGAAAAGATAGGACAGCTCCGTCGAATCCCGATCCACACCGAGAACCAGCTGGGTGAGATCATTGGACCCGATAGAGAATCCATCAAAATATTCGCAGAAATCCTCAGCCAGGATTATGTTTGACGGTATCTCGGCCATAACATAGACTTGAAGCCCGTTTTTCTTTCTTTCGAGACCGTTGCTGGCTAATACCTCCAGAATATTGTTAGCCTCCTCCGGCGTCCGGCAGAAAGGAATCATGACTACCACGTTGTCCAGACCCATGACGTCCCGCAC
>CAYSBO010000117.1:0-3153 GCA_964429285.1 uncultured Dehalococcoidales bacterium
GCTCTATCTCGGAGACTTCTGGAGGTGCAGGAAGAAGAACGCCGCAACATTGCCCTGGAACTGCACGACGAGATCGGACAATCTCTGAACGCCCTCAAGCTCTTGCTGGACAGACTTACGAGATCGGTGGACGGCCAGCTTCAGTCGGGTTTGAACGAGTCATCCGGTCTGACGGGCGAAATACTGGAACGGGTGCGGCAGTTCTCACTGGAGCTGCGGCCAAAGATGCTGGATGACCTGGGGCTGCTCTCGACACTGGTGTGGTACGTTCACCGCTACACTGACCGGACAGGCATCAAGGTTGATTTCAAGCACAGCGGCCTGAATCGGGAGTTTGATAGAGAACTGAGCAGCAACGTTTACCGCATCGTACAGGAAGCATTGACGAACATAGCGCGTCACGCCGGCACAGACAAGGTAACAGTATGGGTAAGGATTAGCAAGGAATTGCTGACTATTAAGATAGAAGACAGAGGTGTAGGTTTTGACCTGGCGAACCTGTCTGCTTCCAGTTCGAGCGGGCTGGAAGGCATGCGAGAGCGAGCTCGCCTGCTGGGTGGTTCATTGACCATTGATACGTCTCCGGGACATGGCACACGTCTGGTGCTGGAGGTTCCTTTGCAGGAGCATTTTGCGACCGGAATGGCCAAATTGGTCAGGAAGAAATGATAACCATAGTTCTGGCGGATGACCATAGGATTATGAGACAAGGCCTGCGGGCTCTGCTTGACGAGCAGGCCGACTTCGAGGTGGTGGGCGAGGCGGGTGATGGTAAGCAAGCGCTAAGACTCGTAGAGAGTCTGCGGCCTGACGTACTGGTGGCCGACATGGTCATGGCTGGCATGAACGGCGTAGAGCTTACACGCCAGGTTAAATGGTCTGTACCAGAGACGACCATTGTTATTCTCTCCATGTACGGTACCGAGGGGTATGTTCACAAGGCAATGCGGGCTGGAGCAAAAGCCTATGTTCTGAAAGACGCCAGCGCCAGTGAACTGGCTGAGGCTATCCGGAAGGCGGTATCAGGAGAACGGTACCTGAGCCGAAAACTGTCAGAGCATGCCATAGATACATACATCAGAGATATGATGCCGGAGCCTCATGAGATTGACACCTCTCTGGTGCTGACAGGAAGAGAGCATGAGATCCTGCAGAGAATTGCCCTCGGCGACAAGAACAAGGAAATCGCCGCCGACCTGAGCATCAGCCACCGCACCGTGGAGTTCCACCGCGCCAACATAATGCGAAAGCTCGGTTTACGCTCTCAGCAAGAGCTATTCCGCTATTGCGTGCACGCTGGCATCCTCAAAGCCGAACACTAGATCGACTCTCCTCTGCCACTGAAATAACTAGTATTTCTACATGCTTTTTTCTGGTAGTTCTACCAGTTCCAGCACGTGTACAGAAGTACTAGAATGTAAGTTGACAGGCTTGTCTGTCTTATTTGCAGGTGCCAAGGTTTGTCGGTTCTCGTTGCGTGCAGTTAAACCGTCTGGGATCCTGGTGAGGTGGAAAGCGAGCTAGCGGAAGTTCAGGAATGCAGTAGTCATCAATGATGCTCAGGGATTTTCGATGAGTCAAAGAGCCTATTTGCTGATGGATATCACGGAGGGTAAGCACCGTGAGGTCATACAGTCTTTGGAGGGTAGGCCCGGGGTTATCATGGTGGATATGCTTGAAGGTCCGCCTGATGTTTTGGTTGTGGTGGAGGCGGGGACCCGTCAGGAACTGGCGGAACTCACAGTGGATGCCTTATCATCTGTGGAAGATTTCACGGAGAACATGCAACTGTTGCCCGGAAAGCATGGTCTAGGGCTTAACGCCGCTAAGACTCGTAAGAAACCGAGCCGATCAACAGACGATCGGGCACCGATTGGAGTTAAATAGTGGAACGATCCGCGTTGACGGCAGACAATACAGTCTTTGTCATACTGTCTTTCGAGGGGCCCGACCGGTATTCCCTGGCCGGAGGTCTGGGGACCAGGATCACCTATCTTTCGCAGGCGCTTGCTGCCATGGGATTCCCGACTCACCTGTTCTTCGTCGGTGACCCGAAAGGAAAGGGAGAGGAAAGCGTCGACGGCGGCCCGCTTACCCTGCACCGCTGGAGTCAGTGGATCAGCGAGTATTATCCCAGCGGTGTTTACCAGGGTGAAAATGACAAGGTCAACGACTTCAACGACTCAATTCCGCCGTTTGTGATTGACCGGATAATGAAACCCGCTGTATCTGCGGAGAAACTGGTAGTCGTCCTCAGCGAAGAATGGCACACGGCCGAAGCTCTCTGTCGCGTGAGTGAGCAGCTAAGAGCCCGGGGGATGAGGGATAGCGTGGTAACCTTCTGGAACGCCAATAATACGTATGGCTTTGACCGGATTGACTGGCCACGACTCGCGCTGAATAGCGCAATAACCACCGTTAGCCGGTACATGAAGTACATCATGCGGGGAATGGGAATCAATCCGCTGGTAATACCGAACGGGATCCCCGAGGTATTGTTGACTGAAGTTGACCACCGGATATCGGACAAGTTGAGGGAGCGGCTGGGGTCCGAAGTGTTGCTCACCAAGATTGCCCGCTACGACAAAACCAAAGGATGGGATGAGGCTATCGAGGCAACAGCCAGGCTAAACCGAAAGGGCACTAAGACCGTGCTGCTGGCCAGGGGCGGAATTGAGCCTTACGGGGAGGAAGTACTGGGCAATGCCCGGGCGCTGGGTCTCAAGGTGAAGGATCTAACGAGTAGTGCAGAGGATTTGCGCGGATATCTGGAGGCCATCAATAACGAAGATGAAGCGGAGGTCTTGAACATAAGGTTCCAGTGTAGCCCGGAACTCTTGCGTATCCTGTATCATGCCTCGGATGCTGTTTTGGCCAATAGCAGCCACGAACCATTTGGGCTCGTGGGCCTGGAGACTATGGCGTCCGGCGGTATCGCTTTCACCGGTGGGACCGGGGAGGACTATGCCATCCACATGCGCAATGCGATTGTTCTAGAGACCTCAGATCCCAGGGAGATTGAGAGTTACGTGACTTACCTGGACGACCATCAAGACAAGGAGGAGGATATCCGGAAGTCGGCCCAGCATACGGCCAGGGCATTTACCTGGGAAGAGGTGATAAAGAACCTTATCGAAAGGACGGAGAGCCAGG
>CAYSBO010000118.1:0-1755 GCA_964429285.1 uncultured Dehalococcoidales bacterium
TACTCAATAATAACGCCGTATACAATCCCTGCTATGAACCCTATAGGATCTCCAAAGCCTGTGGAACTATAGAAAGCGAAGGATACGAGCAAGCCCAAGATTGCTCCACGAGCAATCGCCTGCATTTTGCTCAGTTTACTCCATGCCAGGCCAATGACTACGCCCATAAGTAAGCGGTTGAACCAGAAACTAAAGAGATAAACAGCATCTCTTTCAAACCCTGACCTCAGTTGGGCGCCAATAATACAGACAACGCCCAATAGGGCACCTGCAATAACACATATCAGCATTCTTCTTGTGAACATACTCTTAATCACTCCTTGAAAGGATTATTCTATAGAATATGGAGCATTTCCCATTATTTTGGCAGCACTCCAGCTTGAAATCCAGAGACTATAATACAATATGAATCTGAATATTGTCGAATCAGGGAATGGCCTTGCGGATGGCCAGAAAACATATAGATGCTTCATCACACATGTCCGACCCCACTACACCCCAGGGCTCGCTAACCAAGATGAGGGCAAGACCAAAGAGGCAATAGAGTCTTTTCAGAAATTCGTCATGTTGGCTCCTCGCCATTATGCTCCTTACCTTTGGGCAGTTAACGAACGGATCCGCGAACTCGAGGAAAAGATCTACAGCAAGCCCAGTTTCCTGGCCTGTCGCTGAAGTGTGCCTCGAAAATTCGGATGTGCTATTTGTATCAAATCACTGGCTCTTTCGGAATTGGGTTTTCCTTTCAAGTGAGCCACGCCATACTCGGTAACGACATAATCGGCATAGTATCGAGGGATGGTCGGTATTTGAGGCGCAAGAGCGTTGTCAGTTTCAAGCGTCGGATGGGTGACTATCCTCGAGGACTTCTCATCGCTGGTGGTGGAGGGCAATACGGTTACGAATTTGGCATCGGGAGCTATGATACATCCCAGGGCGAAGTCCAGTTGCCCTCCGGAGCCGGTATACTGGTCTTCAAGCCCCAACAGGTCGGAATAAATGTTGCCGAAGAGGTCTACCTGAAGGGCGGCGTTTATTGCCACCATTTTGTTGTTCATGGCGACAACCTTCGGGTCATTGGTGTAGTCAACCGGCTGCATTTCTATTAACGGGTTATCATGAAGCCACTCGTACAGCTTTGCTGTGCCGCCATGGAACGTGCAGACTATCTTCCCTGGGTGTATGCTTTTCTTAGCGTTGGTTATCGCTCCTGCTGCCACCAGCTCTCGCAGGCCCTCCGGGACCATTTCGGTATGGATGCCCAGGTCCTGCTTCTCTTTGAGGAAGTGTACCACTGCTTCACTCACTCCACCGTATCCTATCTGCAGCGTGGCGCAGTCCTCCACTAGCCCGGCTACATGCTCGCCGATCCTGGCTTCTACCTCGGTGACAGGTGATTGTTCAAGCTCATATAAAGGCTGATCGACCTCCACCATATAGTCAATTTGTGAGACATGGATGAAAGATCTTCCGTGTGTCTTCGGCATGTTTGGATTGACCTCTGCAATTACTACTCTGGGTGGCCTCTCAAGGGCACCGATAGCATAGTCAACTGACACACCAAGACTGCAGTAGCCATCTCGATCGGGTGGCGATACGGTTAGCAACACCGCATCGCTTCTGAAATCTCCTTCGCGAAGCAACCGGGGTGTATTGCCGAAGGTCACTGGATAGAAATCAGCACGGCCCTCACTGAGCAACCGCCTTACGCTTTTGCGCCGGCCACAGAATGCAGTGGCACACCTGATGTGTTTTTCT
>CAYSBO010000118.1:1855-3133 GCA_964429285.1 uncultured Dehalococcoidales bacterium
TAGCGCAGGGAATCAAGCACAAATCTGGTCAAATACGTGGTTTCCTTGCCGAGCTGCTTTTTATTAGAGGTATAGCTAAGGTTGAATGTACAGAAGGGACAGGCGCTGATTATTTGATCAGCAGGAAGACCGGTCAGTAGATCAGAAGCAATTTGCATTGATAGATCCCGGTATACGGAGCGTATGCCCGCCCCGGCACCGCAGCAGGGTATATTTTCTCTGTTTATGTCCGCTTCGGGTTCTCTCATGTCTGCACCGCACATCTTGAGTATCTGTCTCGGCTGTTCAATGATATTCTCACCGCGGGATAAGCGACAAGAATCCTGGTACGTTATTGTACGTGCAATCGGATGAAGAACGGAGGGGTCTTCTTCCAGTTTTTCGAGAATCACATCGACTGCGTGGCGTACGGTAAAACCTACATCTCCCAGCAAATCAGGATAGAAATATTTGAAGCACTTCAGACAACCGTTGCAGGGAACTATCATGTTCTTAATTCCCAGAGACTCGAATCTCTCCACATTCTTCCGGAAGTACTCTGCGGCCATATCGGTTCTGCCCGCCTCGTACATATAGGTTCCGCAGCAGCCTTCATCTCTTAGAATCATGAAATCCACGCCCAGCTTCTTGAGAACCAGATAAGTAGATGTTGCAGCATCCTTTACCAGATATGAGGGAAGGCATCCGACATATAGAAGCGTATCGGACTCCGTGGCAGGAAAATCCTCCGGCAGCCAGTCCAGGCGCTTCCCCGGGTCGCCATTCACCGAATTTCCGGTATCCAGTATTCCTTGGATAATATCGTCGTGGCGACTGAGGGGTCCTAAACCTTTCCGCACCAACTCCTCGCGAGTTCTATGCACAACCTGAGTAATCTTTATCTCTTCAGGGCATACCTCTTCACATCTCATACACTTGGGGCAGTTATATATGCTCTCAATGAGGGGTGGGGTGGGAGTCTCCCCCTGAAATATCTTCTCTGCTGTCTTCAGCCTTTGAAGAGGAGAGAAGAGTATTTCTCCGGTACATTTGTAGGTAGGACAGACTTCTAAACATTCTTCGCACTCCGTACAACGTGAGATCTCTTGCGTTATGTCCACGTCTTTTCTCCTCGTGCCCTTCTCAGGAAGGGGTGTTTTGTGCGGCAGGCATCCGCTATCAGCCGCAATATGAAGTAGCCGCTATTGCTCTATCCCGGCGTCTCGTGTTCGTATATGGATGAGCGAGAGAATGCCGGTTCATTTTAACCCGTTTCCTTCATCAATTCCAGTTGCATTA
>CAYSBO010000119.1:0-3102 GCA_964429285.1 uncultured Dehalococcoidales bacterium
CCTACAGCTATCGCCAGAACGAAGGTTACCACCATCGGTCCGGTAGCCACGCCGCCAGCATCGAAGGCCACAGCAACGACACTCCTTTCGCTGAACCACAGCATGCCTATAGCCAGCAGGTAACCGGGTATGACGATCCAGAGCAGTGGAATCCCGTACACAATTCTTGCCATCCCCAGGGCAACAAACAAGGCAACGCTGGAGGATATCGCATAGAGAACGATACTCCTGCGTATAGATCCACCTGAAGCCTCTTCAATCTGGCTGCTGAGTATGCGTACGGCAGGCTCCCCCCAGGTGGCCAGAAAACCCATCATCAAGCCGAAGGGTATTAGAAGCCATTGTGCCCTGATGTTACCCAGAGCTTCACCCATAGACTGGCCCGCCGGAAAAAAGCCGTTGCTCACGCCCTGCAGAAACAGGGTCAAGCCTGGCACGGCCAGGAGAGCTCCTTTAAGAAGATTAAATACGTAGCTTCTTGGCAGCTTCAGTACCGAAAACTGAAAAATGAGAAACAGGACCAGCAGCGGCAGCAAAGCCTTTAACACGCCCCAAAAGGTATGCCCGATTCCATCCCAGATGACTACGTCACTCAAGATAGCACCATCCCCATGACCATTACCCCGATTACCGGCCCGATTGAGGCCAGCCCAATCAAGCCGAAGCCGTCTGACAGCGCAGACCTTCCCGACAGCACCGAGCTGAATCCCAGTCCCAGCGAAAGGATAATCGGCACCGCCATCGGCCCGGTGGTGACACCGCCGGCGTCGAAGGCCACCGGGATGAACTCAGCCGGAGCGAAGAAAGCCAGGATTATGACGATAACATAGCCGGCTGTCAGCAAATACGCAATGGGGAAATTGAACAGAACGCGCAGCATCGCCATGGCAACAAAGAATCCAACCCCGATGGCGATGACCGGCACCAAAACATTGCTGGCAATAGTCCCCCCGGAGACCTCATCCACCTGCCCGGTCAAGACGAGGACATCGGGCTCGGCGACCGTCGCGGCGAAACCGATGAGAAGGGCGATACCGATGACCCAGTATATAGAGCCACGCCTGGGGACTCCGGCACCCAGAGCTTTGCCCATGGGCAGGATGCCGATTTCGACGCCCAGCAAGAAAAGAATCATCCCGGCGATGACCATGGCTGCCCCTATGATGAACTGGAGAAAAACAAGCCAGGGCATGCGGATAACGGCAACCTGGAGAATGACCACTGCCACGACCAGCGGCAAAATCGCCGTGATAACTTCCAGCACCTTGGCCTTAATATAGGTTCGCATGGCTAATTATACCAGCGCTGTCAGTAACGGCGAAAGAACAACGACTGGCAAGGCAAGTGCATCTCCAAAATTGCTATCCCGCGCCCCGGGTATGGAAAGGAAACACCGGGGCAGTCGTACCACATCCACTCACGTAGTGCGCCCCTTCAGGGTCGTGCAGCAGCTGTAAACAGGTGCTGATGAAGGCGTGCCAACTGTCCGGCAGGAATCCTGGATGGACGACGGCGGGAGTTCTAGTCACTCCCGCCGCCTATATTAAGAAAGGAGGAAAGTGGTGAGAAAGCCCGACAATTTCTTTGTATTCTGCATGCTGACCAAACTCACAGGTGAACATTGCGATGCTATGATAACACAGAGCACGCATATAAGAACACTTCCTATTAGAATAACAACTCGGCAAACAAAAGTCAATACCTTCTCACGTTGCGGGTATTTTCCCCAACCATTTATTTTTTTCATTGCGCAGATTGCATTGTCCGTTCCGGCGGTGACTGACCCGATGCACCACTGGGCGGGGCACGCACAAAGTGATTGGCGCTCAACATTGATTTGCCGCAAACAACATAACGCTCTATAATGGAAGTGGCTCAAAGGAGCCAGGTCTCGATGCAATAGTGAGGAACACGCCAGTATGCCTAAACGTCTAAAGAACGAAAGCTTGAGCCCAGAGGCATTCATGTCGCTACAGCGGACACGCGACCTTCTGTTCAGATGCGAGGACCAGGCGGTTGCCGAATTTGGGATTACTGCGGAGCAGTACTCGGTACTGATGGCTATCGAGGGCCTCGATGAGCCTGTGAGGGCGACTGACATAGCTCGCTGGCTGGGACATAAAGTGAACAGCGTGAGCATGTTGGTCGACCGCATGGTCAAGGCCGGCCTGGTCGAAAGAGAAAGAGACCTGCCTGACCGCAGGGCAGTACGCCTGTTCATGACCGGCAAAGGCAAGCAGGCTTACCAACGGGCGGCTCCAACAGTCTCGAAACTCATCGAGGACCTGCTGTCGCCGCTGTCCAACGAGGATAAGGGTACTCTGATCAGCCTGCTTGAAGCGCTGAGAGGCAAGGCACTCCGCCATCTCAGCTCCAAGAACTGACACTCAACAAACACTGAGCTATCAGACCACCACGGCGTCCCACGCTCTGGAAGACATCGCCAGATACAACCACGGTTAGGAAACCAGAAACGGAGCCGAGCCTGTTCTTGAGTGCCACTTTTTTGTAGTGCGACCCTTCAGGGTCGTGCAGCACGAGGCCGAAGCCTCGCGTGATGTCTCTGGAGTACCACATTCTTTACTTTTTCCCTTTGCCGTTGTGAGTGCCAATTTGCGGGAATGTAGCGATCTCGCACAATTGACTGAGCAAAACAGAACCAACCTTATCTATCCCTGTATAAGCCATTGCCATCTGCAAGCTGTTGCCTCCGCCGACCCTAGTGACGCACGTTAGGGGAAGCCTCGACGACGCTAGAGGGCTGGTATCCTATGGACCGGGGTCTTGACAGCACCAAGCGGCTGGCTTATTATGAGCAAAGAGCTTGCCGACACACCATTGGGTCGCAGGAGGTGAAGGATGAAGACACTTCCCAGGTACAGGAGACATCGCCGCGTGAACAGAGTCAGTGCCCTCTTTTTCGTCGTGGTAGCCCTGGTAATGGCCGCTACAGCCTGTAACGGTCCCGACACTTATCAACTCACCATTTCAAGCACCGGCGGAGGTTCGGTGACCACACCGGGAGAGGACACCTTTAACTACGAACACGGCACAATAGTCGAACTCGTGGCGACGCCGGACGATGGATATGAGTTTGATGCG
>CAYSBO010000120.1:0-1729 GCA_964429285.1 uncultured Dehalococcoidales bacterium
ATTCCTGTGAGAAGAAACCATGTTCACGGGCCACCTGCTCAAACAACGGATTTACCTCCAGAAGCTGCGTTCCTTCCATGACGTTACGTACGAAGGACAGGGCGAATATAGGTTCAATGCCGCTGGAACAAGCGGCCAGAATGCTGATAGTGCCGGTGGGTGCAATCGAAAGCACAGCTGCATTTCTCAGTCTGGGTTTTCCCCGTCGGTCATGAATGCTTCCTTCGAAGTTGGGGAAGACGCCGCGCTGTGTAGACAGTGTCTCGGAAGCCTTGTAAGCCTCCCGGTGAATGAAGCCCATTATCTTCTCGGCCATTTCCAGCGCTTCTTCTGAATTGTAGGCAATACCCAGCCTGGTCAAAGCGTCAGCAAAACCCATGACGCCCAGCCCGATTTTGCGGTTGCCCCTGGTGATTTTCTCAATCTCCGCAATCGGGAACTTGCTGGCCTCAATGACATTATCCAGGAAATGTACAGCTACGTTGACCACACGGCCCAGTTTTTCCCAGTCGATCTTGCCGTCCGTCACCATGCGCGACAGATTGATGGAGCCAAGATTACAGCTCTCATAAGGAAGTAGTGGCAATTCTCCGCAGGGGTTGGTAGCTTCCATGGGGCCTAGCTGTGGGGTAGGATTGTCACTGTCTATTCGGTCCAGAAAAAGCATGCCGGGATCGCCAGTTCTCCAGGCTTGATTTGTTATGGCATCAAAAAGCTTGTCTGCCCGTATAGAGCCTGACTTCTTACCGGTGCGTGGGTTTATGAGGGGTTGTGACTCTCCCTTGCTCACTGCCTGCATGAACCGGTCAGAGACGCTGACCGAGATATTGAAATTCCTCAGTGCAGCTTCGTTATCTTTGGACTGAACGAACTCCATGATATCGGGGTGGTCGGCACGCAGGATTCCCATGTTGGCGCCGCGACGTTTTCCTCCCTGCTTTATCACCTCGGTGGCCGTATCAAAGATTCTCATGAAAGAGACCGGTCCGGATGCTATACCCTTGGTGGACCGTACAACGTCCCCATTTGGCCGCAGGTGACTGAAAGAGAAACCGGTGCCGCCTCCAGATTGATGTATCAGTGCCATGTTGGTGAGAGCTCCGAAAATGTCCACAATTGAGTCCTCCACCGGCAGCACAAAGCAGGCTGAGAGTTGCCCCAGACCCGTCCCAGCATTCATGAGCGTTGGCGAATTGGGCAGAAACTCGAGGTTACTCATCAGGCCATAGAACTCCTCTTCCAGAGCCTTGACGTCCGCCGACGGGTCGAAGTTACTTTCGGCCTCGGCCACTGCCCTGGCTACTCTTCTGAACAACTGCGCCGGTGTTTCCAGAATGCGGCCGGAGTCGTCTCTGAGTAGATATCGCTGTTCCAGCACCCTTGCAGCATTGACGCTGAGCTTGAGGTCATCGCGTATGCCAATACGTTTCTTGAGCTCCCGCACATTGCTCCGCTGCTTGCGATAAAGGATGTAGGCTTTGGCCACAGTGGAATATCCCTGGCTCATAAGGACCTCCTCCACAATATCCTGCACGTCCTCAACAGAGGGTATATTGCCGGCAAACCTTGCCTGGACTATATCAACGACCCGTTCGGTAAGCTCAGTGGCTAATCCGCCGTCACCAGTGCTGGTCGCGGCCAGGGCTTTGCCGATGGCGGCTTTGATCTTCTCCGAGTCGAACCGGACGACTGAATCGTCCCGCTTCCGTATTTGTCTTACTTCCGAGCT
>CAYSBO010000120.1:1829-3094 GCA_964429285.1 uncultured Dehalococcoidales bacterium
AGTCGAACCGGACGACTGAATCGTCCCGCTTCCGTATTTGTCTTACTTCCGAGCTGCTCACGATTTCTCCTACAAATGAATGCCGTATCGGTTACGGCTATCCAAGTATACTACCGGGCCAATGCGGGCCGACATCCGTAAGACTACTGAATAGGTGGCCATCTCGCTCGTATTTCGTTACTTAGTGGGTCAACCCCGTCATAGGAGTGTGGGACGCTGCACGCTATGCTGCGCTTTCCCCCAAAACAGGGCCATCGTGCTGATTATTCAGTAAGGTTACGGATACAACAACCGCCCCGGAGCGAATACAATTCGCCTGTAGACATGGGAGGAGTTCGGTGATAGTGAGATTCACCATCCGAAGTCCTGAAGGCTGGCAGATAGAAGAAAACGAGGAGGTATAGCAAATGAGACTGGAAGAGAGAGTGGCAATAGTTACGGGGGCGGGGAGAGGAATAGGTCGAGCCATAGCCCTGGCTATGGCCGGGGAAGGAGCCAGAGTCGTGGTAAGTGATGTCAACGAGGAGGACTGCAAACGGGTGGTCGGGGAGATTGAAGAGGGGAATGGAAAAGGACTGGCGCTGAGGTGCGATGTGTCTTCCAAAACCGACGTAGACAACATGTTACAGAGGACTATCGCGGAGTTCGGGAGGTTGGATATACTGGTGAATAACGCAGGTATCCTCAACTTCAAGCCTTTTATGGAATTGACGGAACAGGACTGGGATAAGACACTTGGTGTGAACCTTAAAGGGCAGTTCCTGTGCGCTCAGGCTGCAGCCAGGGAAATGGCCAGGAACAAGTGGGGTCGTATCGTCAACATCGCCTCCATATCCCACGGAGGTTGTGGTATCGCATTTCCGGAAATAGCGCACTACACAGCGTCGAAAGGCGGCGTAGTGGCCTTGACCGAAGCACTGGCATTGGAGCTGACGCCCAGAGGAATAAACTGTAACGCCATCTGTCCTGGAGCCGTGGATACCGACATGACCAAGGGGATGAAGGGAACCAGTCAGATGGATCAGGTCCTTCAGAGAATTCCCAAGGGGAGAATGGCCAGACCTGAGGAAATAGCAGACCTGGCAGTTTTTCTGGCCTCTGCAGAATCCGAATACATAAGTGGTGCAGCCATAGTGATAGATGGTGGCTGGCTGACGACCTAAGGCGACGAGCGGAATGGCTCACAAGCAGGGGCGTTCAGGCTATCGGAAATGGGCTATCCAGTTGTTGGCATAGCGTCTACAATAGACAATGGCGTGCATGGT
>CAYSBO010000121.1:0-3079 GCA_964429285.1 uncultured Dehalococcoidales bacterium
CTCCTTCGAGATGAAGAACGTATTCAACCGGGAAGTGCTCAATTTCCTGAAGAGTAACGCATAAAGCACCAACTGACGTAATACCTGGAGCACTACGGCCTGATCGAGGGGGTGTCTCTGGAATTTCCCCCACCCATCTGTCATTGCGAGCCCGGCCAGACGGGCTCGCAATCTGTGGAATTCTTCGTCGCCCTACTGGGTCTGGACCCCTCAGAATGGCACGACCAGAGTGTCGTGGAAGATGATGGCACGACGGTTGGGAAGGGGCGATGTTGCTTGAATGTGCCTGGATGTGCTAGGATGGTATCGGGCGCGAGTAAGAGATTCTGTGGAGGTGTGCTTATGGTAGTCGCTAAAGAATGGTTTACAGTTGAGGAAGCTGCTGAATACCTGTGCGTATCAAGGAGAACCATCTACAAACTGACCGGGGACGGAAGGCTGCCTGCTTTTCGCATTGGCAAGGAACGTCACCGGCGGTTCCGCAAAGAAGACCTGGACAAGGTGCCCCGACGGGGCGAGGCAATTGCCAATGTAGAGGCGCTTCTGAAGTTGTCCGCGGAAGCTGACCCGGTCCGTGCCGAAGTGTGGGACAATGAAAGGGATGCAGCCTATGACCGGGTATGAACGCGGAGATGTGGTCCTTGTCAGATTTATCTTCTCCGATGAAACCGGCGAGAGGCAACGTCCAGCGATCGTACTAAGCTCAGATGCTTACCATGGAAGCCGCCAGGAGGCGATAATCGGGGCCATCACCAGCAGGACCGACCGGGTACTGGTCGGCGATCACCTCATCGAGGATTGGGAAGCTGCTGGACTTCTTTTTCCGTCGGTGGCGACGGGCATTATCAGAACGATAAAGCAGGGCATGATAGCAAAGAAGCTGGGAACAATGCCTGTGCCAGATATGAAAGGAATTGAAGGCCAACTGAGGGATGCCCTGGGACTCAAGTAGGATATCCTGGGTGAAGTTCATTAAGGAGGTAGCTGCCGTCTTCGATGTTAGCGGGTAGCTTTATTCTGGGGACATAATGCCTCATTTCTGGTAGGCCTGAATCGGTATGATGTTACTGGAATTGGTGCTAACCTTTCCCTAGGGGGTCATTCACCCAAATAGCTCTTTGAACAGTTTTTGCCGCTCTATTTCAAGGTAAGCAGCAATCTCATTCAATAAACTACTCAGAGTGCCGACTCTGAGGGGTTTGTGTCTGGGCCTCGTGATGTGATGTTCAGAACCTTTAGAGGTGGATGTGAGCGGAACATGGCAACCTGTCTGGCGAGTTATCTTATAGCCTTACCTGCCCAGGAGGACAGCGAGCTCTTCACCGCCCATATCCCTGGGGAGCTTCATACGGCAATTACCTCATCCCTTACCATATGCAAGCGGATGAGCCGGGGCATCTCTTCGGCCTCAAAATGGCACCGTATAGCATCCTGCACCATCGTTTTCAGTTCTGTAAAGGAATCGGCTTCGGTAGAGATATAATATCCGAGTGCTCTGGCAGTATAACCACCTTCCGTGGCTTCCTCTACCAGCAAAATTATCTCCTTCTCCATATTCCACTCCTGGGCAGTGTTTAATCCCTTCAGTCAGGTCCTGCCAGTCATCAATAAGTGTAGCACAGTCTTCGGCAGAGTTTAAGATGCCTGCAGCACGGTGCAATAGAACATAATGCGTAGTTTATGGCGGGCCCGATTGGTATGGTGTCGCTGGAGCTCTCGCCTTTACCGGCGTGTCATTGGGAGCCCGGGCTTGTCGGGGTGCGGCAATCTCTGAAGGCTTGCGGACTATCCCGGTCACTGCTCTTATTAAACAAAACACGCATTTTGTTTAATAAGCGGAAAACTTACTAAACTGGCGTTTAATATGGTGAAAAATTCATATACCGTAGTGGTGGAAAGGGACCCCGAAAGCAAATGGCTGGTTGACGAAGTCGTTGAGCTTCCGGGCTGCTATACTCAGGCACCAGATTTGCCCTCTCTCGAATCTAATGTTCGTGAAGCCATATCTGTATACCTCAAGACGGCCTCGCCTGGAGAACCACTTCATTAAAGCTATCTGCGCTGTCAAGCGCAGCTCGAACTGCGCCGGCGAAGGCTGGGTGTGGAAAGAGGGTTAAGCCAAGGGTGCGGTGTATCGGAAGGATGTGTCACGATTGAAATGGCTAAAGGTGCCGTCAAATGTTGTAGTCAGTCAGGTCGGCAACAGAATCATAGTCAGTCCTATCGAGCCAGTAACACCAGATTGAGGAGCGAGTAACACTAAGCCTACTCCTGCTCCTCGGACTAGTCCAGGCAGCAACCTCGATACGACGTTGAGCCGCGAATCTTCGAACGAACTCCAAGGCTGGGATTAAGTCTGTATCCGTCGAGGCGATGACGCCAACATCATATCTGCCTTCAATGGCATAAGCAACAAAGTCTATCGCAAGAGCTACGTCAACCCCTTTCTGTTGTGCCTTGCTTCGGGGCCAGTCAGGAGGGTACCGGAGGGGGCGTGCGATTACCGTTGCTCCAGCCCTACTCCATGCCGCACATTGCTTCATATGTGCCGCATAAGTTTCAGGTTCCTTACTAGCATCAGGCCGGCCAGTATAGACACGCACTTCCTCCAATAACCTTGCGGCGCCCGGCAGCCCTCGAGAGCAAAGTAAGTTACCGATTCCCACTGGCTGGAATTGGCCACAAACGTGAGAGCCTTCAGATGCGAAGAATGCCCGGCGGGCCCCATTATAGAAATTCTGCGCATCTATAAACAGAACCAGCCTCTCATGTGACATAGAGCAAAGCCCTTAATACAACAAACCTCGCCAGTTCACCCCAAACGGAGCGAACGGCGAGGAAGATTAAGTATATGTTACCTTCTCTGAGTTACTTTGTCAAGTCCTTGTGCTGGCTCACTATATAAGCATCCTGCAAAGTAATACCTCATTTGCGGCAGGGCTGGTGTTTCATGGGGTAAGGGTGGTGTCGCCGGAGTTCGGAGTTGTCGGCTATTCCTCCTCTATGGTTATCCGTATCATGACATCGCCCTGCTCGATTTCTTCCATCACATCCATGCCCTCTATGAGCTGACCGAATA
>CAYSBO010000122.1:0-3057 GCA_964429285.1 uncultured Dehalococcoidales bacterium
GATTGCTTCGTCGCCTCCGGCTCCTCGCAATCACAAGAAAGATCTGTCACTGAACGAGTACGCGAAGTTGCACATTGAGCCATTTATCCGTAAAATGCTTAACGCTGCCCCCATCGTCTAGAGGCCTAGGACATCAGCCTTTCAAGCTGAAGACCAGGGGTTCGAATCCCCTTGGGGGCATTTTCACTTCTCCCAGGCATTTTCACCGATAAGTGGTACGAAATAGCAGCCGCCCAGGTTTTCTATGTTGTTTCCTTTCCTGAGCTTTGTAACCCTGAGGAGTTCTTGTTGCCATCGAGAGCCGACGGGGATAACCAGTCGCCCGTTCAAGGCCAGTTGGTCCAGAAGGGCTTGAGGCACTCGAGGTGCACCAGCGGAAACGACAATCGCATCGTACGGCGCTTCCGCTGGCCAGCCCAGAACTCCGCCGGCTACGTGGACTTCCACGTTGGAATAGCCAAGCTTGTCCAGAACGAGCCTGGCTGATTCCGCCAGCTCAGGCACGTACTCCACGGTAACCACTTTCCGGGCCATCTCAGCCAGCAAGGCCGCCTCATAACCGCTGCCGGTACCCAGCTCCAGTACCTTTTCATCTCCACTCAGCTCCAGGGCTTGCAGCATCAGAGCCACTATGAACGGCTGTGAGATAGTCTGGCCAAAGCCAATGCTCAGGGGTCTATCGTCATAGGCGACACGGCTTTGCTCCGGTGATATAAAGGCATCACGCGGAACGCGCCTCATAGCTTCAATCACACGTTTGTCTGCGATCTCGTGATCAAGATGCCTGACTAAGTCTTCTCTGGCCCGCTCTAAGTCCACCGCTGTCACCGCTCGGGGGTGTCAACCAAGAATGAAAGATAATATTATGAGAACCACAAGTATGGCACCGGCAATGATACCGATGCTCTTCAATTCCGGTATGACGTATTCATGGCGGCTGGCGAAATCCTGGTCTTTGGGCAATACCCCTGCCGGAGGCTGTGGTTGGGCAGGCATCGCCCTTGATTCCTGGGGACGCCTTTCCTGTACTGCCTTTGCGCCTTCGGCACGACGTTTGGCTCTGGTACGACGTGATTTCTTGGCCATTATGCTTACCTGAGGGGAGATTGTCTGTAGACCCTCGTGCTGGAGATATAGGCATGACCTAAGAGCTGCTGCAGCTGTCGAAGGTCAGCCCCACTCTGCAACTTGTGTCTCGCGAAGCTGTGACGCAGGGTCTGTGGGGTAACCTTGTCGGTTAGCCCTGCCCTGGCCGCATACTCCTTGATAATCTGCCACAGGCCCTGCCGTGTCAATCTCTTACCGCGGCGGTTAACAAACAAGGCCTGCTCTCTCTCGTCATACAACAAATCCAGCCTGTCGTTCCTGAGGAACTTTTCCAGAACCGGGCTCAGGTGCTGGTCGAAAGGGACCTGTCTCCCGTGGCTGACCCGCACAGTTCCCTGCTTCAAATCAATATCACCAGCATTCAATGACACCAGCTCACTTATGCGCAAGCCGGTGGCATACAGCAGTTCCAGCATCACCACATCCCTTCTGGCTTCCGGAGTAGATAGCTTTGCCGCCTCGGCTAACAACTTCTGGTAGTCAGAGGAAGATATGAACTTGAGCGAACGCCTGTTAACCTGGGGAGAGGGCAAATTTCGTGCCGGGTTCTCCTTCATCTTTCCACAATCTACCATGAATCTGAAGAATGATTTGGCTGATGCTACCTTGCGGGCCGTTGTCGCCACAGAGTATCTGTTCTCCCGGAGCTTAAGCAAATAGGCCTTCAGGAGATCATCGTGGGAATGGAGCAAGCCCTTTGCCTGCTCCTGGGCCATGAAGTTTGCCAGTTGAGTCAAATCATTCCGATAAGCAGCTGCAGTGTTCTGGGAACACGCCTTTTCCCGGGTCAAATACTGAAGAAAGGCATCAATATCCGGAGTCATTCTAATTATTGTAACACAATGAAAATTGTTTTTGCCTCAATACTGGGCACGCGCTACAATAAATTCGCCGTGGAACGAGAGCAACTAAAGGTTTTGCCGGCAAAGCCCGGCGTGTATCTGTTCAAGGACCAGGAGGGCGAAGTTATCTACGTCGGCAAAGCCGCCAATTTGAGCAACCGGGTAAGGAGTTATTTTGGTCCCCCTTCAAGTCTGCCCGCCAAAACGCAGATGCTGGTAGCCAAGATACGTGATTTCGAGTTTATGGTCACCGGTTCCGAGCAAGAAGCACTCCTCCTGGAATGCAATATGATAAAGAAATACACTCCTCGCTACAATGCACGCCTCAAAGACAGCAAGACTTTCCCTTACCTTAAGATAGACGTTAACGAAGACTGGCCCAGGGTCTACATCACCCGCCGGGTCGAAAAAGACGGAGCCAAATACTTCGGTCCTTTTGCCAGCGCCGGCTCAGTCCGCAAGACTCTCAGGCTGATAAAGAGGATCTTTCCTTTTCGCAGTTGCAGGAAGCGCATCGAGGGCAAAGACAGGCGGCCCTGTCTCGATTACTATATCGGGCGCTGTCTCGGCCCGTGTATCGGAGCGGTGGAGCAAAAGGAATACCATGAGATGATAAAACAGGTCATGTTGTTCTTACAGGGGAAACAGGACCTTATTCTCCCTGAGCTAAACGCCAGGATGAGAACGGCGGCGCAGCGACTGGAATTTGAGAGGGCAGCCTTGCTGCGGGACCGGATCAAGGCGATAGAGGAAGTCATAGAAGGGCAGAGAATCGCCGTAGCATTGCAGGGGGACCAGGACATCATCGGTCTGGCCCAAAACGAAAGCCAGGCCTACGTGGAACTATTCCTCATCCGCAATAACAGGCTCATTGGTCGAGACCACTTCGTTATGGAAGGCATCTACGGCGAGAGCCCCACAGAGATAATGACGAGTTTCGCCAAACAATACTATGCCTCGGCTTCGGATATACCACCGCTGATACTGCTTCAACACCCGGTAGATGAGCCAGGAGTGCTTTCTCAGTGGCTCAAGCAGCAGAGAGGAGGTAGGGTGAAGCTCCAGGTGCCACAGCGGGGGGCCAGGAAGAAGCTGGTAGACACCGTAG
>CAYSBO010000123.1:0-3027 GCA_964429285.1 uncultured Dehalococcoidales bacterium
ACCTTTCGCAGACCTCTGTTTATTGCTAACGGTCGGTCCCGGATTGGACCGAATGGTACGACTCCAAGGCTCTGAAGGCACTGATCTCCATCAGGATAAACCAGTCATGTCAGGAAATCAACGACCGCCAAACCCCGGAACCGGCAGGTCGGGGCACGTGGGGCGGTAAGGTTTGTGAGGGAAATACCGTCTCCATTCCTCGTGACTCATATTGCGGAGTGCCCATTTGCAGGGAGGCCGGAGAAACCTTTTGCTTGTGAGAACGATTTGCCCGTCCGACCCTCCCGTGGCTAGCTGTGATCCATCCGGTCTCCACGCCACACTACTCACGCTTACGTCATGGCCTGCCAGGGACCCAATGAGCTGACCAGATTCCACGTCCCACACGGAGACCGTCTTACCCTCTCCTGGAATTGCCAGTCGTGTCCCATCCGGACTCCAGGTTATGCTGTCATGACCTGGCAACAGAAGTGGTGGTTCAGTGCTATGCACGTCCCAGACAGCTGCCTCGTCTGTTCCCACAGCGGCGATGCGTGAACCGTCGGGGCTCCATCGGACCTGCGTAAGCCCCTCAAGTTGTCCGGTTAGCGTAATGACGGAACTGCTATTCGCCATGTTGTCTACGTCTCCTATGAGCACGTTTCCCTTCTCATTCCCCATTACCAGCTGTGCACCATCCGGACTAAAGTCCATTGTCTCAACGCAGGGCTCCACCGGCAGGTGAAACATTGCATTGGTAGCCCATTCCGACAGAGAAACGCCGATATAAGATGACCAGCTGAGGTACCTGTCATTAGGACTCCACGCCACTGCGCCGCACATGAAGCCAGATATGTCATAGTACATGTCAGTGATCTCGACACTCCCCGCATCCCAGATAAGCCCCCCTCCGTAGTGTGGTCTGTCTCTCGTTGCTGAAGCGATCTGCGAAGCATCCGGACTCCAGGCCAAGCTGAGAGCCGGGCGCCTGACTCCCATTAAGGTCGCGATTGCCTCTCGCTGGACAGGATTCCACACGACAATCGCCTTATCTGTCGAGCCAGACGCCAGTCGGGTCCCATCCGGACTCCACACCAAACTTGTGATCCTTTCGGCATGCTTCTCCAAGACAGTCGTGAGCTGAACGTCATCAACATCCCAGACAATCACTGCCTTGTCTTCCGCCCCAGAGACCAGCTTCGTCCCATCTGGGCTAAAGGCTACACTGTTGACCTCTCCCGCATGTCCGTGAAGGGTAAGCAAACGCTGGCCGCTTGAGGCGTCCCACAGGATGATTCTACTGTCGCTTGCTGCTGAAGCCACTTGCTCCCCGTCCGGGCTCCATGCAACGCAGTTCACATCGTCCACGTGCCCGCGCAGCGTAGTGGTGGGCCGACCAATCGGCACGTTGAATTCGTGGAAGTTCCCTTCGATGTCATAAGCATAGATCGTAGATGTAGCATCTCTGCTGCTAGCCAAGTCCCAAACCACAACTGTGCTATCTCGAGAGCCAGAAGCCAGCCGCAACCCATCGGGACTAAACGCCATACCTGTGATGCTGTCCGTATGTACGCCCTCCAAGACCTTTACTGGCTGACCGGTTACAGCATCCCAGATTATCACAAGGCGATCATCGCTGCCTGAAGCTAGTAGCGATCCATCTGAGCTGTAAGCTACAGCAGTCATTTCGGATCCGGCAGCGAGCCCAACGGTGTGACCATCAAGTTTATGGAGAAGCTGATCACTCGACAAATCCCACACCTGAGCAGAGTAGATGGCCGTACCAGCCATCTGTGAGCCATCGGGACTCCACGCAAGGTTGAAGGTGGCAAGACCAGCTGTTGAGCTCGTCACAGACCGATCGGTGATTGAGTCCCAGATGACTGTGGTGCCGATAAATTGCGCGGAGGCAAGCCGCAATCCGTCCGGGCTCCACACCACACTGCGCACCTCATCAGTGTGGCCCTTCAGTCTGGTAACAGCCTTTCTGGTGCTTACATCCCAGATGACGATCGTTTCGTCGTCCGATCCAGAAGCTATCAAGGATCCTGTTGGGCTCCAGGCGACGCTATTGACAGGGCCGTCATGCCCGGTCAGAACCTCTGCTGAGGGGGGATAGACGTAGGGTGCTTGGGCGATAACCTGGGCTGCTTCAGCCGTTTCGGCAATCTGTTGAGCTTCAATCGCCAGCATGAGGGCCGCAGGCGGATTGTTCTCAAGCAGATTACGCGCTTCCGCAGCTAATCGACGGGCGTTGGCTAGATCAGCTTGCTGTTCGGCAACCGCCTGGGCATCCCTAGCCACGTTCCGCTGTCCCCACCCCCAGGCCAGCAAGGCCAAGATTAGGAATAATGCTCCTGCTCCTATAGCCGCCAGAGCGAACTGCCACCGTCTGCGCTCACGGACCGCCTGCGCTGCCTTCTCGGTCCGTCGGAGAGCATCCTCTTCCATGTCCCGCGCCTCTTTGACCATTTCCGTTACGTCGTCTTCGTGCCGCATACCGCCCCGCTTCCATGATGGTGGTCACATCGGTATCCCCAAGTGATCAGGTTCACCGCGAACCCAATCAATCAAGTGTGGCCCAAGATGATCACCTTCTCCGCCAGGAAGAGCTCCGCTTGATCTTCAGTGGCTCCTCCTGGTTGACTTCCGAGTCTTGCGACTGGTGGCGAACACGTTCTTGATGGGGTCTCAGATCTATTGCGGGATGCAGTCCTCGTACCAAGTCCACAGCTCGACCTGAAAGCTCAAGTGCCTTCTTCTACGGACGTTTCCAAGGCGCCCACAGCGGGCCGCTTCATCGGTGGCCCAGGTCTTGATGTGCTCGGCGCCATCGGACCTGAAGCATCGTGGATACGCACTCGAACTGGTCGCCCTATGGTGTCTTTACCAGTATATCACAGAAGGCGCCGTTTGTCTGTAGTTGAAGTGAGACATTCTCAGTTGGGAAGACGTTCCGGTTGCCGGAAGCGGTGTCAAAGGCTCGTCGCAGCACTCTGCGTGCAGATACCCTCACGGGCATCGCAGCGCTGGTGAAGCGCCCCTGGT
>CAYSBO010000124.1:0-3008 GCA_964429285.1 uncultured Dehalococcoidales bacterium
TTTAAGGTAAAGGTGGTGGCGTTGAGCGTCAGGGGGTCCATCGCCTCACTGAAGATGGCGGTGATTTTACTGTTTAAGGGCACACCTTCTCCAGTACTAACCGGTATGGTGGAACTCACCATGGGCGCAGCAGTATCCGGGGCTGCGCCTGTTGTCCATCTCCATATATATGGACTGGCCAGGGCATTACCCGTTAAATCCCTCGCTCCCGTGCTAATCATGGCAGTATATTCGGTGTTGGGCGCGAGATTGCCTGTAGGTGTAAAGATCGCTATTGTGCCAGTGTAGGTCACCGTGCCGGAAACAGGAGTGGTCCCTTGCTTTAAGGTAAAGGTGGTGGCGTTGAGCGTCAGGGGGTCCATCGCCTCACTGAAGAGTACGCCGACTTTAGTGTTGATAGGCACATCAGTTTCACCATTAACATTGATGGTGGAGCTCACCGTGGGTATGGTGGCATCTGGCGTTGGGGGAGTTGGCTTCTTCAACGCTCGCTCGCCCTGTGAGACCTCCAGTTTAATTACGGGCTTGACCTGAGCCTGGCCCGCACCGGTGATAACGACGAACTTGTCGGCATCGAAGTCGAGGGTAAGAATAGTTTTCTGGTCTGGCTTTACCTCCCAGGGACTGACTACCTTGAGCTTCTCTCCCGGTAGTTTTGCTATAAGCTCTTTGCCTTCCAGTACCACTTTGACATTGGTTACGTCCAGCCGTATCTGAGTGTACTGCCCGGCTTCCAGTTCCTTCTGGCCGAGAAACATCTCAGCACCCTGAATAGTTACCAGGTCAAAGGTCTTTTCTTCCTTTATCAGACTGACCCATGACTCCTCTGAAGCACCGGCTTTGTGTACTTCGATGTTGCTGGTAGTTACCACAATGCTCGATACTCCCGTCGGTGGAGCGTCCGTAGCCCTGACCTCAACAACGCCGGTAGGAGCCGGTGTGGGTGTCGGCGTGGGTGTAGGTTTGGGTGTACAGGCTGACACCAGTATAAGGGCAAGTATCATGATGATAGGTATAGCGAGCCCAAGTATGTTCTTCCTTTTCATTTTAAACCTCCTGTTCAAAAGCTTATTGTTCTTTGCTTTGTCTGACATTTGTCTTACCTCCTCTCGGCCTGTGGGCTTTATTAGCCCCGGCCAAACTTAGTTTTGGTCATAAGGCCTGAATAATGGCCATGACCCCGACAATAATGAGATAAATTCCGATGAGGTAGTTAAGTATCTTGGGGAAAATCATTACAACTACACCGAAAATAACAGAGATTATGCCCATCACCAGACCGGTTACCTGCAACATAAGACCAATCCTCCTTCCTCTTGATAATCCAATAGTTCCAACATAATGGACTCTACTTTCTGTTTATAATAGCCAGTACACCCCATACAATGAGGAAGATACCAATAATCCATCGCACAAGCTCAGGCCATATCAGAACCAGGAGCCCGGCGACTATGGCAAGAATCCCCATGACCAAACCACTAGTTGAAATGCTCTTTGTGTTCGTAACAAACCTCCTCAACCTTGTGATTTCCGCTGATAATCAGGCTTCTGGTGGGGTGGGGTCCTATCTTCGACAGTCGCGTTGGGTGCATTCTCCTTGACGGAATTAAGGCCATGTATTGCGTTTACCTTAGTAGTGTAGCCTTCACCAGACTTCGCAATGACCCGCCCATTCGTATGGGTTAGTCTCCAGTGGAAATCCCCGATCTTGCCCTTGTAAATTTCGAACTTTGCTGCCATGGTATTCCCTTCTTATCTAGTTTGCCCGACTGAACTCTCTCTGTTCACCGGGTAGAATAAACCGGCAATAGTCTCACTTATCGGTTTGGAAGGCTTTGACTAATTGTCCATATAGGCTTTTGTATTTTGGCCGGCCTGCGACCCTATCACTCCCTGCACGCTTAGAATTCGTTCGGCACGGAAATAGTGTTCCGTGTCCCTGCCCTCAGGTTGCCCTTCCCTTTCCCAGATGGCATAAGCCAACCCTTTTATCTGCTCCTCTGGAGATAAAGAGCTATCCCAATACGGGGCCAGACCGTAGTGAAGGTAACACTTGGCCAGCCAGTCGGAGTTAATCTCTTCCGTCCACTCGCCCTTGTTCATGCCGGGAGCCTTCTCAAGGATATTTTTTGGCATATCAACAATGAATTTCTTTTTCTCGGGAGACCACGTCATAATCTCCCAGGGCATGGCAAACCACTTGTCGCTGATGCCCAGCATGCCACCAAAGGCGACGATAACGAAGGCAATTCGCCCGGCCAGCATATCAATCACGAAATTCTGCACCTGCCCCAGGTCCTGGCCTTGTTCATTGACTAAATCGTATCGCTCCAGCCTGTTAGTGGGAATGAATCTTGGTAACTGTGTCATAGTATTCCTCCTTAGTAAATAATCCGCCAGTAGACCCCATCACCCGTGAAATAGGTATAGTTTCACTACTTACTATTAGTATGTACCCTGCCTCCCATTGCCACAAGCCTCTCGGGGTGGTATTGAATAGGTATGTTAGTGCCGGTCGACTAATCTAATGAATGGTAACTAATAGAACTTGACAAGTGGTATGGGGGGGAATAGAATGTTAGCCTAAAGGCGCACTAAAGTGGTAGAAGATAGTAAACTAAAGTGTATCAAGGAGGTGTTCTAAGATGGTCGTAAAAGAATGTAGCCCTGATACTCTGGGAGTCCTGCTGATTGATTTCAATCCGATTGTTCGCGAAGGTCTGCAGGCTATCCTGACTAAAGACGAGAGAATTGAAGTGATTGGAGATGTTCCAGATGAGCATGAAGCTATTCAGCATATTAAACGAGCAAGTGACCGGGGACAGCCTGTCAACGTAGTGTTGACCGAGACTAAGAGCAGCAAAGTGGATGGCGTGCAAGCGACAAGGCTTATCAAGGATGAATTCCCTGAGGTAGCCGTCCTGGTGCTGACGGAGAACCTCAACGATTCCTATGTCATCGACGCCATCCACGCGGGTGCGGCGGGATACATCTTCCTCAAGGACATG
>CAYSBO010000125.1:0-2972 GCA_964429285.1 uncultured Dehalococcoidales bacterium
GCAATTGTAAATGCGCTGCCTGAGACTAATCTTCACCCTGATATCCTGTACCCTGCCCAGCCGGTTTTCATAGAGCTCTTTTGAGAATATGCCCTTGAGCACTATTATTCGGTTTGCGGTCAGGGCGTAGACAATAGAGCGCCATCTAACATATCCGATCAGACCTATTGCCACGCCTACAACAATCAGTGCTGCGCCGGGGATTTGCCAGCTAAGGACAATCAGCATAGCGGAGCCGCCTGCAAGGAAAAGGAGAGCCACCAGAATGTGATTGAAAAACACCCCCATCTTGCTTGGATGCGTCTCAAATACGATTCTTTCATTCTTCTCCATCATGTCCATAGGAATCATTCTGGGTGCCTCATACGTGGGGACATCCTCACCATATTCCTCCTGGCGCTGAGAAGCAGTCTCCACAGTGTCCTCCTCTAGACGGGCTCCGCAGTACTTGCAGTATTGACTGGACTCGTCAACTTCCCTGCCACACTTCGGACAATACATGTTACTACTCATTCGTATTAAGAAAGCCGGCATTCCGCAATATTTCGGTAAGTCTATTCGTGTCCACAGGCCGTGTCAAGGGGAATCACTCTGGAAGGCACCTAACTCGCTACGGTCAATGAAAGCCGGGCGATTAATTCACGGAATACAATGGAAGAGAGCTACTATGGCAAGTGTCCCGCTGAACGCTGGGTTGATGCTAAGAATGCGCCTGACTGGCCGTCGGGCATGCTGCTATTACACTATTTCAAACTAGTGTCGCCATTGGACAAAGATCTGTTTGGTAGGCTGAATGAACAACGCTGCTGCTTACCGTGTTCTAGGTTACCCCTGCGGGTGTCGCATTCTTAATCGTGATGGTGGGATCCGGAATTCGTTTCGGAACAGGAAGACCGCGCTGCTTGAGCAGTGCGACATGATCTTCCATTCCCCACTTCGCTCTGTAAAGGCAATCTTCCACCGAAGTCCCCACCCCGGTAAAGCCTTCCAAGTCGGGTGAGTAAAAGGTGAAAAATCCGGGGTCTTCAGTTGCTTCGACAATCAGAGAGTATTTCAAGTCTATCATTTTATCTTCTTCTTCGGCCCTTCAATCCGGCCGCTTTCAGAATCACGTCGCAAGTCCCTGTCGGTACTTCTCTGGAACCATGATAGTCGATTCTGATTAGTTTATCCACCCCCTGTTTGGCATAATATCTCACTGAGCCTTTTTCCTTTATGAGTTCAAAACCATTCTCCTCCAGGAGTCTGCCCAGTTCGCTGAACTTCACATAATTGATTATAGCACGGATTCGAGACGATAGCTTGCCCCGGATGTTCAAATAGTGAGGCATGGACAACGACAGCGAACAACGAGAGCTTCTGCAGGTTACAAAGATGTAGCGGGTTATACATCTTGATCCACTTGATCCACACCCACTCGTCATAGTTGGGCATGAGCTTGGGCGCCTGTAGGTTACCCGGTTCGTTAGATACCAGGGTGAGACAATTACTCTGTACGGAGCGAATTTGGAAGCGCCAGTAGCCAAGATGGAAACGACTACAACCGGAATTGCTGCGTGCCCGAAGGCGTGACGTACTGCAGCTCTTCCGGCAGAATTTCTAATAGGGTGTAATCAGGGTCTTCCGGTCCGGACCAGTAGTCCTCAAAGAAACGAATCCGTTTTGCCACGCTGGCTTTTGTCTCGTTGTCATCGATGATCTCCGCCTTCCCCAGTACTCGTATACAGCGGTCCTCGCCATTCTCATTGAATTTATGGGTGAACTCTACATTTGCATTCCGCCTGATCTGCATAACTTTGTTGCTGGAAGTAGAGGTCACCATCCAGAACCTGCGGTCCAGGTATATCAGTGTCATCGGCCTTACCCTCGGCCGTGTCCCTTCCATGGTGGCCAGGGCAACGAACTGAGTCTCCTTGAATTGACCCAGAATTTGCCCTAATTCATCGCTCATCTGCATCAATTTGTGTCTTTCTGAAGAATCTTAGAGAAGCAAGTAGAAAGGCCATTATAAATAGAAACATCGGCTCAAGCAAACTTCGCACTGTTTGGCTGCCAATTCTACAGACCACCGTACGAACATGGGGATGTTTGCCTTTCCATGCGTACGTTGCTAGCATTTAAGGGTAAGGAGAGCCAAAAGGAGTTAGAAATGAAGAAGGATGCGAGTGAAGAGGATTTCGACCCCTCAATGCATATTATACCCCTAGAGAAAGAGACCAGAAGTCCTGTCATACTTGCTGGCGAGGCTGAAAATGATAATACTCTCGTCGCCATAACTGAGAATGGTCGTATTTCTTTTTTTCCTATAGAGGCGGAGGCCGTATATATGGATGGTGAAAGAATCGGAAGAACCTTCCCTCTATTACAAGATATCGCTAAGCGTATAGAGCAACGCTTTCCACATGGACAGGATTCCCACGGAAATCAGGTGAACCAGTTCCTAGCAGTAGGAGTCATGTACGGCAGCATAGGGAAAGAGGTGAGATTCATTTTTGAGGTTTGGGGATTCCTAGAGCACTTTGGGGAACTCGACGTAATTCACTCGAAATTGAATTCCTTGCACGGTACCACCGTCGGCGGCGCAGAGTACAGGGAAGTTGAAGAGTACCTTTCTAGCGACCCAGTCAGCAACTGGGTAAACCAGTTGATTGCTTTTCTCAAGGGAGAGTTGAGTTGGGCAGACTATGTTCGTCAAGCCCTGGAGTAGATAAAGAGGTAGAGGCATTGGGTCAAGCTTTTGGGCCGACCAGAGAAGCTACGCATGGCAATGAGTCATGGTTTGCAGATACTCCTCACTATTGGGCAGAGGCGTCGTTGCCTCTAGCTTATGCGGTGGCATGTGTTGAAGTTGTTTGTAGAAATCCCGAAAAGGCTCGTATGCCCTACAATCTACTCGCAGCTAGGATTTGTCACCACTGGACGAACATGGGCATGATTACGTGGACATAGTTGTCCACGCCGATGGGGCGGAT
>CAYSBO010000126.1:0-2950 GCA_964429285.1 uncultured Dehalococcoidales bacterium
AAAAAGGGTGGCACCGCGAAGCTGAAGCCTCTCGCCCCTTGGTGAGAGGCTTTTTGTTTGGAGTAGCCAGGTGATTATCATAGAACGTAGATGGTGGCCCCCCGGGGCCAGATAGTATATTGAACATTGAAAAAGACCGATCACGATACCGATTTGGGACGGAATCTTGAAGTCTTGCTCTGAAAGGAGAACCAATATACAAGCTATTTGATCGGAAACCACTGCTTAGTAAGAAATGGAAAGGAGCCAAGAAATGGAACAAACTAAATTTGTGTTATCGGAAAAGGAAATGCCCACTCGTTGGTATAACATCCAGGCCGATTTGCCTGAGCCCCTGCCACCGCTGCGGCATCCGGTGACGAAAGAGCCAACTCGCCTTCCTCCCCCCCTGTTTCCAGAAGCCCTGAACGAACAAGAGTTCAGCAAAGAGAGATGGATTGAAATTCCTGAAGAGATTCAAGAGGTGTACCGGACATGGAGACCTACTGCGTTACATCGGGCGTTTCGCTTGGAGAAAGCGTTGGACACGCCGGCCAAGATTTTTTTCAAGTATGAAGGAACGAGTCAGGCTGGCAGCCATAAGCCCAACACCGCTGTAGCCCAGGCCTATTACAACAAGAAAGAGGGCGTCAAGTGCCTGACTACGGAGACCGGAGCCGGACAGTGGGGTAGTGCCCTCTCTATGGGCTGCATGTTCTTCGGTCTGGAACTCAAGGTTTATATGGTCAGGATTAGTTACAACCAGAAGCCCTATCGGCGTATCTTGATGGAGACATGGGGAGCAAAGTGTGTACCAAGCCCCAGCCAGGACACCGAGATCGGTAGAAAAATGCTCAAGGATGACCCTGATTGCCCGGGGAGCCTGGGCATTGCCATCAGCGAAGCAGTCGAGGATGCACTTGGCCGCGATGATACCAAGTATTCCCTGGGTAGCGTGCTTAATCATGTCTTGCTGCATCAGACCATCATAGGGGAAGAGACCAGGAAACAGATGGAAATGGCAGACGCTTACCCCGACATTATCGTTGGCAACATCGGCGGCGGCTCAAATTTCGCCGGGCAATTCCTGCCCTGGGTCAGAGACAAAATCAGTGGGAAGAGCCCAAACATGCGTATTATCTGTGTTGAGCCTGCGGCCTGCCCCACTATCACCAAAGGTCCTTACGCCTGGGACTACGGCGACGTGGCGGGGATGGCGCCGATTGCCCTGATGTACACCCTGGGGCATTCCTTCGTTCCGCCGCCGGTCCACGCCGGCGGACTGCGCTATCATGGGATGGCGCCAATCATATGCCATCTCCATAAGTTGGGCCTGGTTGAGGCCAGGGCTGAACACCAGGTTGCCACCTTCGAGGCCGGTGTGAAATTTGCCCGCACCGAGGGTATCATAAGCGCCCCGGAGCCTTGCCATAACATCAAGGCGGCTATTGATGAGGCAGTTCGCTGTAAAGAGGCTGGCGAATCAAAAACCATCTTGATAGCTCACAGCGGACACGGGCACTTCGACCTGGGTGCGTATGAGGAATACCTATCGGGCAGGCTCAAGGATTACGAGTATCCCAAGGAACTGGTGGAGAAAGCATTGGCTGACCTGCCAAAAGTGGCCTGAGCGAAATCACTGGCGCCATGGCAAGGGAGGCGGCCATGGCGCCAGTACCGACGCACGAACCAGCCTACCTCGTGGGGACTTACGAACGCCGCGGAATAGCTGCCGTGAAAGGGCGGTAACTACAAGATGACCTTCATGTCTTCGTACCCCAGGCTTATGTCTGCCTCCAGTTCCTGGGCCACCTGCGCTACTTCTTCTTTGATCTTCTGCTCAAAAACATTGCCGATGTGGATGACTATGACCCGAGGCAAATACCCTTTGAGTTGACGAAATTGCGTGAGTTCCTCCTTCAGAAATCGTGCACAGAGGTGGCCGGCTTTCTTAAGCCAATCTCCGTACTCGTTCGGTCCGGCGACTTCAGTAATGAGCAACTGAGGAGAAATGTGGTGCCAGCAATCAGATATTCCCAAGGTGGTATCGCCGGTGAAAAACACGCTTTTGCCGTCCGCAGAGGTGATTTGATATCCAACGGCGGGTACCGAGTGCTTTGCCGGTAGGGCCAGAACATCATAGCCGGCGATGGTTTTTCTGGTATAAGGCTCAATAGCTTCGAGTATGAGAGTCGGTTTCTCTTTGCTGGGATATTCCAGGAAATTCATATACATGGTGCCATCAAGCAGGTATTTGGTAACAATATCAAGCGTATAGCGCGGTGCGTGGACCACTAACTGCCCCTGCCAGTAATAGCCAGTGTTGGCAGTCAGAGTAACCAGATCACGAGTATGGTCGAAGTGGTGATGGGTAAGCAGAACGGTCTTTATCTTTTTCTGTTCGGACAGGGAAAGGGCAGAGGTGACCCCGCCAGCGTCTACCACCAAAGCACTATCAATCAGGAGGGAAGTCAGGCGTGCCCCCCTTAACTCAGATAGATGGGCGCCCAGGACTCGAATTACCACTTCATTGGCTGTCTATGACTTTGTCAGTGGCGCCGAGAAACTTCTGCCACTGAGTTAGCTCTTCAGCCAGAATTTGACGGCCCTTCTCGGTCAGTTCGTAATATCGGCGTTTCTGCCTGGCAACTAGCTGCCACGAGCTTGACACAAGTCCTCTGCTTTCTAAACGGCGTAATGCGGAGTAAACGGTGCTTGCTGTAAGATCGAAATAGCCCTCGCTCCTGCGCTCCAGCTCTCTCGCGATTTCATAACCGTGTACGGGCAATTCGGCGATAATGAAGAGCAACAGAGGCTCTACAACGCCCCGCAGTAGCTGGCAGACATAAGATTGGGGCATGACGGTATTAGTATACCATCCTTTTGACAAGAAAAACACTACCTGCGATGGCTGACTATGTGGGCAATCGCGGACAAACATTTTGGAATTCTTTCGATATGGGCTGTGAAG
>CAYSBO010000127.1:0-2903 GCA_964429285.1 uncultured Dehalococcoidales bacterium
TGCCCGTATTGTATCCATTGGGCGTTTGTAACGTAATTCTGCTATAATATTAGAGGTTTTTTGCCTGAACTCTACGATTCGGCTCATGTCGGTCACCTTGTATGTCAAAAAGAACACAGCAGTCCCTCAAATCAGCTTCTATTAGCGTCCGCGGAATTGTTCAGGGCGTGGGTTTCAGGCCTTTCGTGTATGGACTGGCGGTCAAACACAACCTCAAGGGATGGGTCTACAACACGTCGGAGGATGTCAGGATCGAGGTAGAAGGGGATGCAGAAGCTATCGAGCAGTTTGAGCTGGAGCTGCGCACGAAGGCGCCGCCACTGGCCCATATCGAGGACATAGTTGTTGAACATCGGCCGCCTATCGGCTACGAGACTTTTGAAATTCGGCATAGCCAGGCACAGGAGGGGAAATACCAGCTTATCTCCCCGGATGTGGCCACCTGCAAGCCTTGCCTCGACGAGCTACTGGACCCCGCAGACCGCCGTTACCGCTATCCTTTCACCAACTGCACCAATTGCGGCCCTCGCTTCACCATAATTGAAGATATGCCTTATGACCGCCCTAAGACAACCATGCGCTACTTTCAGATGTGTCCCCAGTGCCAGGCGGAATATGATGATCCGCTGGACCGCCGATTCCACGCCCAGCCCAACGCCTGCCCGAAATGCGGTCCCCGGGTCGAGTTAGTTGATAACGAAGGCAATCCCGTCACCGGGCTAGATCCTGTGGCCGCTGCCGGTCAGCTCCTGAGGGAAGGCAAGATTGTGGCTGTTAAGGGCTTAGGAGGTTTTCTCCTGGCCTGCGATGCCACCAACGATACGGTGGTCAGGACGTTGCGCCAGAGGAAGAAGCGTTCCTCCAAGCCCTTCGCCATAATGGTCGCTACTGTAGAGGGAGCCAAGGAGCACTGCTATGTCTCACCGGAGGAGGAAGACCTGCTCAGGTCACCGCAGAGCCCCATCGTGCTCATGCGTTGGAGGGAGGACTCATCTGTATCCCGGGAGGTAGCGCCGAATCTGTTGTTCCTGGGTATTATGCTGCCGTATACGCCGCTTCACCACATACTGCTCAGGGATACCGGCCTCCCTCTGGTGATGACCAGCGGCAATCTCAGCGAGGAGCCTATCGCCAGAGACAACGATGAAGCCTTAAGGAGACTCCACGGAATTGCCGATTACTTCCTGGTCCATAATCGGGATATCTACTCCCGCTACGACGACAGCGTTGCTGTAGTAGAGAGAGGTACCAGTCAGATTGTGAGGCGGGCGCGTAGCTACGCTCCCTATCCTATCCACCTGCCCTTTGACGCCAGGCAGGTGCTTGGTTGTGGCGCTGAGGAGAAGAACACCTTCTGTCTGACAAAAGACAACTATGCCTTTGTATCACAACACATCGGCGATATGGAGAATATGGAGACGCTGGAGCATTTCGACGCCACTATATCCCTTTACAAAAGGCTTTTCCATATAGAGCCGGAAGTGATTGCTCACGACCTGCACCCTGATTATCTGGCCACCAGGTATGCCCGGGAACTGGGCGGGCCCGGCATGAAGCTAGTTGGCGTGCAGCATCACCATGCCCATATTGCCAGTTGCATGGCCGATAACGGACTGGAGAACCCGGTCATAGGGGTTGCCTTCGATGGCACGGGGATGGGCGCCGACGGGAATATCTGGGGAGGGGAGTTCCTGGTAGCTGATTACCGTAGTTTTCATCGGGTGGGGCATCTGGAATACCTGCCTCTGCCGGGAGGGACCGCAGCTATCAAGAGGCCCTACCGCACCGCGATTGGCTATCTTCTCACCCTATTAGGGGGAAACATCCTTGACGCCGTGATTGCGGGCGAAGCTAAGCAATCTCCGTTGACTTCTATCCAGCAGGTTAGCGACGTCGAAATGGAAGTCATCAAGCGCCAGCTGGAAAGAAGGATAAACTCGCCCCTTACCTCAAGCATGGGACGTCTTTTCGACGCTATATCAGCCCTGCTGGGCATAAGAGGCGAGATAGACTACGAAGGGCAGGCGGCTGTCGAACTGGAGATGGCTGCCCATGCTTACTATGGGGAGGAGGCGGTCTCGGATACCGGGGAGAGTTACCCTTTCCGCATAGTAGAAGACGAAGGTAAGAGAATCTTGCGACTGAAGGAGTTGCTCTCGGCAGTGGTGGAGGACTTACGTCGAGGTGTCCCCACGGCCAGGATATCGGCCAAATTCCACAGCACCGTGGCGCAGATGACGGGTGAAATGTGCCGCCTGGTAGCTAATGAGACCGGCATAAGCCAGGTGGCCTTGAGCGGCGGGGTATTCCAGAATCGTTTACTACTGAGAAAGACCGTCAGCCTGCTGGAGAGCGACGGTTTCCAGGTCTTCACCCACAGGCAAGTGCCCTGCAACGATGGCGGCATCTCTCTGGGGCAAGCAGTCATTGCCAATTTTGCAGCCGTGACACCGCGCTCCTGACAGCTGTCAGCGGTCAGGGTGATTTCCGCTACCGAGCAGTGGTATAATCGCTACTAAACACAAATCCAGGCATATTCTCCGAGAAAGCATGGCAGTTTTGCAGATTCGCACTTTGCCCGACCCTGTATTGAGGCGAAAGGCCAAAAAGGTGACCAAAATCGATGACTCCATACAGAAGTTGGTCGACGACATGATTGATACGATGCGGGCTAACTCGGGTGTAGGTTTGGCCGCGCCGCAAATAGGGGTATCACTGCGAGTGGCGGTTATCGAGCTGCCCGAAGAGGAAGTGATCACCTTGATCAATCCTGAAGTAGTAAAAAGGGAAGGCGAGCGGACCCTGGTGGAAGCTTGCTTGTCTGTGCCGGGCTACTACGGGCAGATCAAGAGGTCGGAGACAGTAAGGGTCAAGGCACAGGACCGCCAGGGCAAACAAATCCG
>CAYSBO010000128.1:0-2892 GCA_964429285.1 uncultured Dehalococcoidales bacterium
TGTCTGTAACACGATTTATCAAGGATCTACTGAGGAGCCCCGAAGCAATCCCGACCCCCGGCGCCATATTCTACAATGCGACGGTGGCAAAGGTGCTTCGAAACCCTGAAAAAAAGATAGCCAGTGACGTGGTGAAGGAGATTAGCAATGGGACCCTTCTTGATCTGGGCTCTGGAACAGGCTATCTGGCCATAGAGATCGCCAGGACGTCGCCCACCCTCCAGGTCTACGGCATCGATCTCGGCAGGCAAATGGTCAAGATTGCACGACGCCATGCCAAAGGGGTCCCCAATGTTGGATTTGTGCTCGGCAATGCGGCCAGACTCCCCTTCGGGGACAGTTCGATAGACCTTGTGATCAGCACGGGCGCTTCGCACCACTGGAAGAGACCGCGCATGGTGTTCGATGAATGCTATCGGGTCCTGAAGCCTGCCGGAGAGGCCTGGATATACGATGGGTGCCCGGACATTTTCAACAATCGAGCCAACACAAGACGGGTGGATGAACAGTACGGTTTTCTGATTAGTCGGCTGGGACACAGAGTCTCTACGCTGCACGGTTTCACCAGGGAAGAGTACCTGACCGAGATTCACGCTACGCTGGAGCAAACGGCATTCGAAGGTAACCATCAAATGGCATTGACGGACATCTGGATGAAGATTACTCTCAAGAAAGGCGGGTGACAATCCCATGGAGGCCATCCATATCAGGGCTGCCAAATGTCGAGCATCATCTCTGAGAATATCTCTTGCCACATATTGTGATGCATGCTTAAATTGGAGAGTGAACGGAGTATGCTCCAACAAGGTAAAAGGAGGTATCAATAACAATGGCAGCACAAACAACGGCGACCAAGCCCCCGTATCCCGTTACTCTGGCCATCGATTACCCGGACAGACCTCTTGATCGGTTGACCACCTTCTTCAGGATCTTCACGGTGATTCCCATCGCCATTATTCTGGCTCTGGTAAGCGGCAGTGACTTTGGCTGGAGTGGACCTGGTAGCTGGAGCTGGCTATATGCTACGGGCGGCATCTTGTTTCTGCCACCCTTACTAATGATCCTCTTCCGGCAAAAGTACCCCAGGTGGTGGTTTGATTGGAACGTAGCGCTGACCAAGTTCGGTATTCGCGTTTCCACCTATATGGGTTTGCTTACGGACATATACCCGTCAACCGACGAAGAGCAGTCGGTCCACATTGAGATCCCCTACCCAGATGTCCCGAGAGACCTTAACCGCTGGTTGCCGCTGGTGAAGTGGTTTCTGGCCATCCCCCACTACATCGTCCTGTTTTTCCTGGGGATTGCGGCCTTCGTCTGCGTGGCGGCGGCCTGGTTTGCCATCCTGTTCACCGGTCGCTATCCCAGAGGTCTATTCGACCTGGTAGTCGGTGTATACCGATGGTCGCTGAGAGTAGGTGTATACGCCTTCGTGCTGACAACGGACCGGTATCCTCTCTTCAGTCTGGACTAGATCTGCCCGGCGACACTAAGTTCTCTTCGTGCCCACAGCCGCTAATGGTGCTACTGCTATCCAGAGCGTGATGGTTATCAGCATGGACGTTACATAATTGATATCCACCATGCCCAGTTTTGGCGCAATCGCGTCCCAGAGGAGCATGACAAAGAACGAACTCAGGAAGAAGCCCGGAATTGCCGCCAGTATTCGGAAGTAACCCATCTCAATTCTCCTTTCTGTGTTGAAGTCTCTCGCTTCGATTACTTGCATCTATCGGATTAGTCGCCAGACCACTCGCCTTGAACGACCCATACTGTCTGGAGACCGTTTCTCTGAGTCTAGTACTCCACTGAAACCTTCACCTTCTCTCCCTTACTGCTTACCACATCCACTTCGAGGTCGCTTAAGGCTTCAATGAGCTCTTCGAGGTCTTCCGGTTTTATGTTACGTACATCAAAATCAATGCCCTTCTCACGCAAAGCCCCGTTTACCTTGTCTCGAGCTTCAGGCGGTATCAGCGAGGTCAGCTTGACACCGGCCCGTATTAGAGACATGGGTACGCGCACATTGACACGATCAACATTTTCCGGATGCTCATTCTCAGGGTCCGGCAACACCGTTACACGCAGATACTTGGGCTTCTCCTTCACGGCCGTAGTCGCTTTGCCAGTGCTTTCCTGTCCGCGCTCCCCGGTTTCGAGCACGTCGAGCAGGCGATAAGCTTCATCAGTGCTTATCTTCTTTTGGGCAAGCATCTCCAGGATCCTCTTTCTGCTCTCGCTCATTCTTGATATCCTCCTTCGTTCATACTACAGTGATATACATGCATCGAGGGCCACTCTGAACATCGACCGTGAGCCCCCGCATCGACCACAATGTCTGGAAGGCAGCTCTTATGATGAGTAGGATAGTCTTGCCCCGGCCGCTTGGCCAGAGCACGGCGATTGCGATCAATATCAGTGGTGACACGATAATGAACAGCACCAGCGCCAGCAGCAGCAACAGAAATAGCGGCAACCACAGACCAAATCCCCTTTCTTCCTTCTGAATCCTCAGGTGCATCAACATTGGCGGACGCTTCATTTGGATAACCTCCTTATTGCTTCCTCAGCGGAGATCTCACCCCGTTCCAGTTCCCCGATGACCTCTTCCTCCACTGGCATCTTAACGATCTCCACAAATTCGAGCTGCCGCGCGATGCGGTTAATCCGGTTTTTGACAGTGGGATAGCTTATACCGAAGATTTCTTCCATCTCCTTGATGGAGCCATGGCAACGGACAAATGCCATCACGAAGACCTGGTCCTCGGCAGAGAGATTGGCAAGAGGCGGAAGCGCGAAGCTACCCTCGATAGCAATGTCGCTGTCTATTACGCGAACACGCTCCACCGTGATCCGCTTACCATGGGTCATCTTTGTGAGTTCGTGCCATTC
>CAYSBO010000129.1:0-2854 GCA_964429285.1 uncultured Dehalococcoidales bacterium
AGGTGCTGGTCGAAGAGGGAAGCAATGTGTCAGAGGGGGACGTATTAGCCAGGCTGGATGCACCGTCTCTGGAATCAAGTGTAGAGATGGCCGGGGTGCAGTTGGAGATAGCGGAGGAACAGGTGAAAGCAGCTCGAGCACAATATGAAATTGCGCAGATCAACCTGGATGAATCTCCCCCAACGATGTCCGAGGACGTGCTTGAACTACAAGTGGATATCGCAAGAGCGAACTGGCGGACGGCAAAGCTGAACCTGGAAATAGCGGAACTCAACGTGGAATCGGCGGAACTTAACCTGGAGAAAGCGCTAGTAGTGGCTCCCTTTGACGGAGTGGTTACTGACATCGGCATATCCGAAGGACAAGAATTGTCGGGAGCAACATTGGGCACGCCGGCAATATCCTTGGTTGACCCCGGTGGGATAGAGATGCGGGGCTTCATCGATGAAATAGATATTGCCCTGGTGGACGTGGGGCAAGCAGCGAACATAACTGTTGATGCTTTGCCTGATCGAGAAGTGCAAGGTACGGTAGCTTTTGTCTCCGTGGTAGGCACAATTCGAACAGGAGTGGTGTCCTACGACACAACCATAAGCCTGAAAAATTCCAGCGAAGGGCTCAAGGATGGCATGACTGCCACCGCTGAGGTCGTCATCGAGCGTCGGGACGACGTATTGCTAATACCGAACAGAGCTATTCGAGGAACCCGGGAAAATCCAACGGTCGTAGTGTACGTAGGCGAGGAGGTTGAAGAACGAGAGGTCACCCTGGGGTTAACCGATGGGATAGACACCGAGGTCTTGTCGGGATTGGAGGAAGGGGAGAAGGTCGTATTGCCTACTTATGAAGAGCGACCGGATGGATTCTTCACGAGTTAGCCCATGCTTGAACTTCAAGACATAACCAAAGTATACAGGGCGGGTGAGACCGAGGTTCATGCGCTGCGCGGGATTAGCTGCCACATTGAGTCAGGGGAAATGGTGTCCATCATAGGACCTTCTGGTTCGGGGAAGTCCACCCTGATGAATATCATCGGCTGCCTTGACCGGCCGACTTCGGGAGGGTACTGGCTGGATGGAACCGAGGTCAGCGAGCTTGACGACAACAAATTGGCGGAGATAAGAAACAAGAAGATAGGATTTGTGTTTCATAGCTTCATTTTGTTGTCGCGGAACACGGCTTTGGCCAATGTGGAACTGCCGCTTATTTACGGTGGTGTCAGCAATCGACGGCAAAAAGCTTTGCAGGTACTGGACTCAGTGGGACTTGGTCATCGAGTTAGCCACAGACCGAGCGAGTTAGCCGGGGGAGAGCAGCAGAGAGTGGCTATCGCTCGAGCCTTAGTCAGTAATCCCTCTCTCATCCTGGCTGATGAACCTACGGGTAACCTCGACACCCACACTAGCCAGGAAATCATGGTGCTTTTTGAGCGGTTAAATAAACAGGGCATGACCATCGTTCTGGTTACTCATGAACCAGATATAGCCGCCTATACCCAGCGCACCATTAGAATTCGCGACGGGCAAATTGAAGCAAATGTTGACTGAGGCTGATGGCATTGCTTAGGTCTTAAACATCGATAGCGTAATGAAACTGTGGGACTGTTTCGCTACTGCGCTGCGGGCCTTGCTTGGTAACAAGCTAAGGTCAATTTTGACTATGCTGGGCATCTTGATCGGCGTTGCTGCCGTCATTTCTGTGCTATCGCTGGGGAGGGTACAAGAAGCTCAAGTAGAAGAGGCTTTTGCCACCTTGGGGTCCAATTTGATATATGTCATGCCGAGAGAGGCAGGCGTAATGGGGGCGGGGGTAGGGGAGGCAACACTAACTGTGGAAGACGCTGAAGGGATCGCGCGTCGGGCCCCTTCTGTGGTGGGAGTGGCGCCTACAGCACAGACTTATTCCCAGGTCATCGCTGGAAGAGAGAGGCTCAACAGTTTGATTGCCGGAGTGACGCCCGAAGCTGAATGGGTAGACAACTATGTGGTGGCAGGCGGTAGTTTCATTACTCAGTCGGACTATAGGGCGAGATCAAGGGTGGCTGTCCTGGGTAGTGAGGTAGCAAACACTCTTTTCGGCGAGATGGACCCTGTTGGCCAAAGCATAAGGATCGGTGGGCGTCAGTTTCAGGTCATAGGTGTATTGGAGAGCAGGGGGACTGGATTTGGTGTCGAAGACCTCAGAGTTTATGTTCCTCTGTCCACCTTCTATTCCACGGTATCGGCTACGCAGGCGGGCAGCCGCGGCAACAGCGTTGACATGATCAGCGTTCAGGTTGAGAGCAGCGACGCGCTGGAATCTGCGGAAGAAGAGATAACTGCTATTCTGCGGGATCTCCATGGCATAAGGGAGGGAGAAAGCGATGACTTCAGAGTTATCAGCGTTGAGTCTGTGGCACGCCAGGTGAACGAGGTGATGGGAATCATCCAGCTAGTTCTCGCTGGGATAGCTGGTATATCCTTGCTTGTCGGTGGCATCGGTATCATGAATATCATGCTAGTTTCGGTGACCGAGCGTATCAGGGAAATCGGTCTGCGCAAAGCAGTAGGAGCCAAGCGTCGAGATATTCTGGTTCAATTTCTGATTGAGGCGGGCACACTGGCTCTCTGCGGTGGTGCTTTGGGTGTAGGCCTGGGCTGGGTAATAGTCAAGATAATGTCTGTGGTAGCAACGAATGCTGGCTTTGCCTTTACTGCTATTCTGCCCGGTGACGCCATTATCCTGGCGGTAGGCGTAGCCATCATTATCGGACTTGTTTCTGGACTGTACCCGGCCATTAGGGCGGCACGACTGGACCCCATCGAGTCCTTGCGTCACGAATAGGCTACTTGCCCTGGATCAACGATAGAAACTC
>CAYSBO010000130.1:0-2840 GCA_964429285.1 uncultured Dehalococcoidales bacterium
TAAACGGCTCCTTTTTCAACGCACAGCGCATGGTTTCTCAGTATGTTAAGAATGCGTACCAGCCAGGCGGATATTCGGCAGAAGTTCCACGTGAGTTACGCCCAGCTCTTTGAAGTGATCAAGGCGCGGGATAGCCATCTCGGAGGTGCCGGCTGCCAGTCTGAATCCGTCCAGGCTGTAGCTGCACCCGGTAGGTAGCGATGGGTTCAGGCCGCATGATACCGCCCTGCAAACGGCCCGGTGGTACATTGAGCCGCTCTTTTATTATTCATGGTGCATCCGTAGCATGACAACAGACCGGCCAGCTATTTCCAACGGCTGTTTGCCATTCATAATCTGTTCACCAGAAGCAAGCCCTGAGGTAGTGGTGTCCAGGATTACCTGCCACTTTACATCAGCCACAGGTACCGGTAGACTGAATGAAACAGGTTCATGGTACGAATTCAGCAAAACGAGAAGGGTATCGTCCTTCACACCTTGACCCTTTTCATCAAATTCGTCCGAGGTCTCTCCAGACATGAGCATTCCAATGCAACGTATCCAGGAAGATTTCCAGTCTTCGTCGGACATTTCCTCTCCGTCAGCCCGTAACCACATGATATCTTTGATATCAGCGCCGCGGATGGACCGACCCTGAAAAAACTTCCGGCGTCTTAGTACGGGATGCTCATGGCGTAGCTGGATTAGTCCTTTAACAAAAGCCAGCAGTGCCTTCCTGTTTTCATCCAGTTCCCAATCGTGCCAGCTGATTTCGTTATCCTGGCAGTAGGCGTTATTGTTGCCGTTCTGGCTCCGGCTGATTTCATCGCCGCCATAAAGCATCGGTACTCCCTGAGATAAAAACAAGGTGGCGAGGAAGTTACGTTTCTGCTGCTCCCGTAGCTTAATAATGTCCTGGTTGTCGGTGGGTCCCTCCACACCGCAGTTCCAGGCTAGATTATCATTCATGCCATCTCTGCTATCTTCACAATTGCCTTCGTTGTGTTTTTCGTTATAGCTGACCAGGTCATGAAGGGTAAAGCCGTCATGAGCGACGACGAAATTGATGCTGGCATAAGGCCTCCGGCCAGTATCCTCGTACAGGTCACTGCTGCCAGCCAGCCGGTAGGCGATTTCGGCCACCTGTCCATCGTCTCCCCGCCAGAACTTTCGCACGGCATCACGATATTTCCCGTTCCACTCAGTCCACAGCACCGGAAAATTGCCCACCTGATAGCCTCCTTCACCGACATCCCATGGCTCGGCGATCAGCTTCACCCGGGAGATGACAGGATCCTGGTGAATGATATCAAAGAAGGCAGACAGCCGGTCAACATCATGGAGTTCCCTGGCCAGGGTGGCGGCAAGATCAAATCGGAAGCCATCAACATGCATTTCCTGCACCCAGTAGCGGAGGCTATCCATTATCAGCTTCAGCACTTGCGGGTGGCGCATGTTCGGGCTGTTTCCGGTGCCGGTATAGTCCATATACCGCCGTTTATCATCCTCAACAAGTCGGTAGTACGTGGGGTTGTCAATGCCGCGGAAGCTCAGCGTCGGCCCAAGTTCATTTCCCTCCGGGGTGTGGTTGTAGACGACATCGAGAATCACCTCGATGCCTGCCTTGTGCAGAGCCTTCACCATTTCCTTAAACTCGGTCACCTGCCCACCGGTATCACCCGAACTTGAGTACAGTGCTGTCGGCGCAAAGAAGTTGGTCGTGTTGTATCCCCAGTAATTCCTCAGCCCATGCTCGACCAGATGCTTATCATCCAGAAAATCATGAATCGGTAGTAGCTCTACAGCCGTGATACCGAGGCTCTTCAGATATTCCAGTACGGGAGGGGATGCCAGCCCGGTATAGGTGCCACGCTGCTCCTGCGGAACATCAGGATGACGAGCCGTGATGCCTTTGACGTGCACCTCATAGATAATGGTCTTGTGCCAGGGGGTGCGTGGTGACCTGTCACCCTCCCAGTTAAAGGAAGGGTCGATAACCACACACTTGGGCATGCCCCAGGCATCATCCTGGTCGTCGAAAGAAAGGTCGGCATCAGCATGTCCAATCTGGTAGCTGAATACCGGCGCATCCCAGTTCACCTTTCCACATATAGCTATGGCATAAGGATCGATCAGAAGCTTAGCTGGATTGAACCTGAGGCCCTCCTTGGGTTCGTAAGTCCCGTGTATCCGGTACCCGTATAGCTGCCCCGGCTTAATGTCCGGCAGGTAGGCATGCCACACATGCCCGGTAACCTCTCGGAAAGCAACACGCTCCCTCTCTGTCTTGGAATCTGCCTCGTCAAAAAGGCAAAGCTCGACCTTTTCGGCATTCTCCGAATAAATAGCAAAGTTCACACCCTCTCCATCCCAGGTTGCACCCAGGGGATAAGGCTTGCCGGGCAGTATTTTCACTGTCATAGTCTTCCTTTCTCTCGTGATTGCTCGTCTGACTTGAGACGTAGTGCAGGATGCTGACCCTGATGAAGCAAAGCTGCGATATACTGTTTCAGCCTCGGGCCGATGTCTGAGTGATCTAACGCCATCACCGCCTTGGTTTACAGCCATCCATAAAGGCGAACTCGCTACCAAGCACTGCATTATCCTTAGGTGCATTATTCTGAGTCTTATTCATACTCTTCGCTTACCTGTCTTGACATTATATACCGTTGAAGTAAAGGGCACAACGCGAGTTGTTCCGATTAGAGTCTAAAAGCGTTACACTTTGCGATTGTTGTAAAATATGAACAAACATTGACTGGAGAAAATGACGGGACTATTTACTATTGCCGACGTTACTAACAATATTTGCGTCCTTTCTTGTAGTTAGGGCTGGCGCCATCGCATTAAGGATGACCGGG
>CAYSBO010000131.1:0-2805 GCA_964429285.1 uncultured Dehalococcoidales bacterium
GCCAGAACAGCAGCATCGTCCCCTTGTTCAGCTTGCCCCTCATTATCAGGACTACGAAAAGCGCTATCACAAAGCCATAATAGACCGTAGTACGTATGGTGTTTGCATTCCAGCCATGCGCCCTTGCCACTGGCCCTATATCGAATACGGTATCCTCCACGCTCTGCTCCAGCCAGTCGGCATAATCATCCGTCGCTGGTTTCTCATCTATGGGATAGTCCGGCTCAAAGGCATATTGGCCCAGGCAATACGGGGCCACTTCGGAGAGGTAAGGTACGGTATTGGTGAAATAGATAGCGCCTGCATCGGTGAGTACCGTTATACCCTGGACTGTGGTAGTCATCTCCACGCCCCAGTAGATGGTAAGCTCCCCCGCAAGCTCCAGAATGTAGCCGGAGGCCGCTACCTGCATATCGCTCTGGTCTCCCGTGTTCCATACGATTATACTGCTACTGGTAGAGGGCGTCGACCCGTCCCAGCTTATCAGTGGATTCCCCACGATTGTCACATACACGCCGCTCTCCCAGGTCGGCGCCTCATCAGCTTCAAGGTAGAAAGCCACCACTCCCATGCCGAACCCGTCATTGGTGTAAGGGTATGCCGTGGTGTGAGATAACTCATTGTCATCTTCGTCAAACAGCCTGAATATGTATAGCTGCCTGGCGTTGTAGCTCGAGTTCTGTGCTATGTAATACTGGACGATATAGAGCTGGTCCCCGTCCTCCCTGGTGTTCTCAAAAGCCTCTATCTCCTGTATCTCAAGGGCAGTGGGCTGCTCCTCATCGGCCGCAACCGGCACGGCAAAGATTAGGCTGGCAAGAACTGCCAGGGCTATTGGTACAAGGTATCTTCTCATGCTTTTGCTAACTGTTGCCTCCATTGCATTGTAATCAGCTTAACTGCAACCCCGGCAAATCCTATAATCATAAGGACATCCCCGGGGCTGAACATTCCGGGCAGCCAATCTCCGAGCCACACCCACCATGCTGAACTCATAATGTGCGGATAGGGCATCATGCCGCCGTTGGCCAGGATCGCCGCAAAGTTCATCCCAGCACCGGCCACAATAAGCCATGCCCATCTCAGGGTGTGTCTTGCCATTGGAAACTGTTGTACATAGAACACAGCAAGGCCGATAAACAGGAATATCCCCACCACTGCCATATAGATGCTGGGCGACAACCACTGGGCAGTCCGCCATAAAACGGCAACACCGCCAAGCGGCAAGGCATCAATCAGAAAGGTTCTCATATTCATAGCATATTGAAACTCTCCGGGAACGGCCGGACCTGCTTCATGGGTTTGCCCTGGTTTACCCAGTCTATTATTTGCTGGGCTATGCCTTTTCTTGGGTATGTCTGCCGGTATTTCCAGTTCCGTACAGTCCTAGGGTCAACACCAAAAGCACGGCTGATAGCCATTTCCTCAGCATAACGAAACTCAGAGCATACCTTGTAGAACTCGTCCCAAAACGTGAGGTCTCTATCCTTGCTGAAATCAATATCAGCAACGAGGCAAGGCCGCCCAGCTCTACTACAGGCTACTGCCATTTCTCTAAGTATACCTGTCGCAAAAATCATTAACATAGGCAACTAATTTTCCTGAGTTAATACGCTTTGTTGCGTGAAACACTGATTTTAATGACAAAAGTTGTCCTCTCCATTGTCGGGCTTGTTGTCGGGCTGATGCTTGTCGCCAATGTCCTGCCCGACGTTGTGACCGATGTGGCGGCTGATGATTATTCCGAGCCTTTCAGCGTCAGCACCGGAGCCGGCGTGACGGCAACCAACGAAACGCTGAGTTACGCCCACTATTACGAGGACTTAACCGAGTTATCGGCCAGTTCCGACAATGAATCGGACACCCCGGTTGTCATGTCTTACGACGAGGACGATTACATTGTCACGGTGTCTGGCCTTGCAGAATCCGACACCAGGACACTGACTATAAGCTACGTCCGTGAGGCCAACCAGCAGTTCACGGGCTTTTCTTCATTCGTCAGGCTGCTGCCATTCATTGCGGTGATTGGCCTGCTGATAGCCTGTATTTGGGGCATCTTTTCGGCTGTGAAAAGCCGATAGAGCCCCCGAGGTCGACGGGGATAACCTTAACGAAATTAAGGAGGTAACTTAGATGGGATACCGAAAAGGTGGTGACAGTGGCGGGGGAAGTGTTAGTACCGCTAACCTTACCAGCATTATTCTCGGCGCAATCACCATCGTGCTGGCTCTTATAGGGCTCGGTATAGCGATGGACACGATTGCTCCATACCTGACCGGTGGTGCATCGGCCCTCAACTGGACCAGGTACCCTGGCGGTGAACCCATGCTCAAGTTATTCCCGTTGATCATGCTGGTCGGTCTGGTGATATTCGGCGGCGTCATGGTCTGGATGGGGACGAAGGGCAAGTCCTTCACCATCAAGGAAACGGTTGTCACCGTCATCGTGGTTGTGGTGGCCGTAATTATGCTGCCTATCGTGATGGACGCCTGTGACACTGCCTACGAAAACACCAATGCCAGTGAGTTCACCGGGCTAACGCAGTTCCTCGGGCTAGTTCCGCTGATCTACACGGTCGCCCTGATGTTCATAAGTGGGCTTCTGGGCTCCCGCGTATTGAAGGGATAGCATAGGTAGAAGGAGCATAGTATATGAGGACCCGCCTCTGGGATGATTGGCAGAATCGGACTGGAGGCGGGTTTGCATTTGAGGAGCAATCATGGGACTAGGCGGATTACTGAACAAGATAAGCGGCAAGGACACCAACAAGGGCGGCAACGCCTTTTGCTTCGTGTTCGGTGCCGA
>CAYSBO010000132.1:0-2805 GCA_964429285.1 uncultured Dehalococcoidales bacterium
TCAGACTCCACGTCGGCGACGGTGTCCACATCGCCGGTCCAGTTGCCAAATTCGTAGTGCCTGTCCTGGTCAGCCTTGGCAACAAGGTCCACCACCCTGCCGACATCGTAGATGAACCTTCCCTCATCAGGAGTGGTTACTGAGCCGCCCTCGGTGCTGGAGATGGTCAGGCTACATTGATTCTCCATGGGCTCAACAGCCACCCCAAGTCCATCGATAATGTGCTCTGCCTTGTTAATGTACGCATAGTCCTCTGAACCGGCGAAAACCAGCCCTACGAACTCTCCATCTTTGTCCACCACCGAGCCTGAATCACCTGGCGCTACGAAGGACCAGTTATCTTGAGTCACTCTAATCTGGTCCACGAAATAGGCTTGTCGTCCGTCATAATCAACCAAGACGGAGGCATTCGTATAAAGTACCTGCGCGGTCGTTACTCCCGTCGTGCGTCCAGATTTCCGTACGATATCGCCTTCAGAGACTTCGGTCCAACCCTCGATCCAGTAATTACCATCTTCGCCAAACTGCTCACCATAAGACATGTCGACGCCCTCGTCAATGGCTCCTATAGCAGCATCAGCATAGTTTTCGCCATCCGGTTCGAAATCAATAGGTATGTACCCCTGAAGTTCCCCCACTCGATCATCTAATCGGCCTCCGTCGCCGCTTCCGGGCTGCAGGACCGGTGTCCCTATGTCGAGAAACTCATTCGTATCCGGATTCATGGCGATAACGTGGGCATTGGACAGAATCTTGTCGTCATAGGTTACCATGCCCAGGGTACCGGCATACAGGTATATCCATGGCCCCTCAGTGACATAGGCAGACAGGCTTGTCCCACCCACAAGTGGCGTGACCTGGTCTCGCCTCTTCTCACTAACATCGGTTACCGGCCCTGCCACTTCAGTGTAAAGGCTTTCGATCTTACCGGTGACTTCCGTCCGCACCACACATCCTTTGAAGGAGCGCGGCACTGCTTCCTTCGCCTGTTCGTCCTCCACAAACACGATGATTTCACCGTCGCTTTCTGAATGGGCAATGCCTACAAAGCCACTTCCAGCCACGGGCAACAGTTCTTGTTCCAGGGCCCTCCTGACTTCAGCCAGAGACCTTCCGGATAGAGGGTCCTGGTCGGCCCCAGCAGAGACCGAGCTAAGGAGCAGGGCACCGGCAACAACCGATACTAAGAAAAGTAGAAGTCTCTTCTCTTTCTTCATCGCTTCTCAGTTAGCAGACTGCCCACTATTTTCAGCCTGTATTATACCGCGTCACCTGTGCTACCGACCACTTTGCGAGTTCTCCACGGGGAAACTTGTCCACCGAGCAGAAGAAGATTCAGCTTATCCGCAGTTGCGGGAGATGCGACAGCTTCCTGGAATAATCCGACCGGTCAAGGGTAGATAGCCAGAGCTTCCAGCCCGGTGGTCTCAGGCAGGCCAAACATCAGATTCATGTTCTGCACGGCCTGTCCTGCACCCCCCTTGACGAGGTTATCCAGACAGCTAATGACGACAACCCTGCCTGTTTCGGAATCAATGGTGGGATAGATAAGACAGAAATTGCTGCCCCACACATGCTTGGTATGCGGGGGTCTGGTCGTTACTTGAACGAAAGGTGCTCGCCTGTAGAATTCCTGATACAGCTCCCTCAAGCTGGCAGCCGATAACTGACGAGCATCGGCCAGTCTAGCATAGCAAGTACTCAATATGCCTCTCGTCAGTGGTACCAGATGAGGCACGAAGGTCAACGACAGCGAGAACGGCGGATTAAGTGTTTTCAGCTCCTGCTCTATTTCAGGTAAATGACGGTGTCCTTCAAGAGAATAGGCACAGATGCTCTCATTAATCTCGGGATAATGGGTGGTCAGGCTCAAGGTCCTGCCGGCGCCAGAGATGCCTGACTTACTATCCACCACTATGTCCGGTTGGATAAGCCCGTCTCTCACCAGGGGCGCTAGGGCTAAAATAGCACCGGTGCTGTAGCAACCTGGATTTGCGATCAGAGAGGCCGAGGCGATTTCACTCCCATGCAGCTCGGGCAAGCCAAAGATGGCCTCTTTCAACAGTTCAGGCGATGGATGAGTGAAGCCATACCATCTCGCATAATCCTTCGGATTCCTCAATCTGAAATCAGCACTGGCATCGATCACCTTGATTCCCTGTTTCAGTAAAGGTGCTACTACCTCTATGCTGCTCTTGTGAGGCATTGCAGAGAAGGCGATATCGATTTCGCTGTCAAGCTCGGCCTTTACTATATATTCGGTCCCCGCAAAACTGGAAAAAACATCGCCCAGCTTTTGCCCGGCTGCGCTTCGCCCGGTAACAGCGGTCAACTCTATCCGGGGATGTTGGCGAAGCAAGCGAGCCAACTCGGCACCGATGTACCCGGTAACATTTATTATGCCTGCTCTTATTCGCGTCATACTATGTTCCAGGCATTATACTATATTCTGCGTGATAAGAGGACATCGCGCGGTGACTGATCAGCCAGGTAACCTCAGGCAGAATGCTGCGGTAAGTAATACTGGATAACTTGGAAACATTAGCTCATTCACTGCATCTTGGCGCACAACTGGGTTACATTACAGGCTCCTCTTGACGAAAACACACTTCTGGGCCGCTGTCCGCGCGGTACTATCCGGGAAGGCTCGGGCAACCAACCGTTGATGGAATCACTCTGTTCCCCTCTGCTTCTGATGAGATATCATATCCTTCACTCCGCCTTTGGCCAGGACCTTTTTAATATCGGATAGATTGCGGACCAGCATGAAAAGGTCAATAGCCACCGCGTACAGTACCAGCGTCG
>CAYSBO010000133.1:0-2802 GCA_964429285.1 uncultured Dehalococcoidales bacterium
ATTTATCCACGTCATTAGCGACAATTACTCCGTAGTTAGCTGCACCCAGCCAACCGGACATGATAATCCCCACGGAACCCGTATGAAAAAGTCCCGGTATCTCCTTAGGAAGATCCATGCTGGCTTTTAGTCCTTCAAATTTGGTGCCGAAAGAGGCACCATTTAGATGAAGCGTATACCTTTGAAATGTCTTCGGGGTAGCAGCTTCCACATAGTCTACCTTACCTCGAACGTGAGGAACATATTTCTCTAAAGCATCGAGCGTCCGCTGGATCAGTTCCTCCTTGGAAGTACGATATTCCTCTTCAGACAAGTTTACCCAGTCCTCATAGTTAGCGTTGGATGAAGCAACAATGGAGTACATCTCAGAGCCTGGACGTGTTTGTGGATAATAGACGGAAAAGGTCCGGCTGGTAGTGTTCTTGCTGCAAAGTTCTCGAGAATCGAATTTGTCTGCTGCTGAGGTGAAAAGCAAATCCCCTATGTAGTCAATTTTATCGCCTTTCTTGATACCCATGTACACCTGGCAACTGCTGTTATTGAGGCGCACTTTCCTGGCCTCGCCGACGAAACCTTCCGAAAAATATTCATCTCCCACCAGTCTATGGATAGTTGCCAGTAGATTGCCATTGGAAACGACAGTCTTGCTATTGATCCTCTTCCCGTTTGCACTTACGCCAGCAGCTTTTTTGTCCTCGACCAATATCTTTTCCACGAGGCACTTGGTACGAATATCAACACCGTTTCTCAAAAGCTCCTCTCGCATTCTTTCGATGAACAGGTCTGTACCCCCCCGAACAGTATAGACGCCTCTGCTCATGAAGTTGGAGAACACAATTCCGTAACTTATCGCAGGATCATCCAACGTTGACCCATTGGCATAGGTGATGGGTTCCATCAACATGCGGTGCACGTCGTCTCGCCCAGGAAAGAACCTTTCAAACAGTTCTCTGGTGGTCACGGTCTGATCATCGTAGAAATTCATATTTCTCGCCGTATCGAAGAAGCCTTCAATATCATCTCGAAGTATTCCAAATCGCTGCTGCAGGATGCGTGTGAAGTCGTCTCTGTCATATGTGGTCGTAAACGAGAACTGCGGGTTATCAAATCTGATCCCTTTGAGCTGAACAATCATCTCAGCAATTTCAGGTGTCCAGTATTTGCGGCATGTCTTAATCATACCAACTGGAAAACCATGTAACGCGACATCAAATATGTGTCCCTTTCTTCTGAACCAGGTAGCCAATCCCCCAAGATTATGGTGCTGTTCAAGAAGCAAAACCGAGCGCCCTCCTCTGGCCAGCATATTTGCGCACGTCAATCCCGCCAGTCCACCCCCGATGACAATGACGTCATATTCCGACTTAGTATCTTTCGACCAGTCGTACCTCATACCTTTCCCTCTATCATATGGGCTGTAGAAGAGTCTGGTTCTTCCGCAAGCTCCGTCTCAGAACCTGGCAATTCTACCTTACCATCCACTGGGATGCCCATCGTTTCTTTCACAGTTTCCCTTTTCTACCCTGGGCTTAACACGCGGAATTACGGGAAACCCCCTCTACTCGATACTATCATCTCAGTTTTGACCGGTCTTTTGTAGGACGTGAAGATTTGCCATCGAGATACCGCTAAGCATAGCTCCGACGATGCCCAGGAATCCCTGGTCAGTTCCGCAGATGAAGAGGTTCTCCAAATGAGTCCTTCCGGTTTTTGCCTTGTCTGGCGAACCGTATACTGCGCCGTTCAGGTGGCCGGTGAATCTGTGGATTGTCTTCGGAGTAAAGCTATCCGTGATAGTGATTGAATCGCGGAAATCGGGCACAAATTTGACTACCTCTTCGAGCGTCTTCTGCAGGCAGGCACCTTTCTGCGCTTTGTATTCTTCCTCACCCAATACATCCCATAGATCGAAGTTGGCCAGGTTGGTAATTCTAATCATGCCCTCCGGTAAAGGGTACTCCAACCGAAAATTGTTGGGGCAACAGATGACGCCACTGGAAACATCGACCAACTCGTCAGGTTTCCGATAGCTAAATCTATCCGAATTGTTGTAGAAGGTGATTGTTGTGTTATACCCCATTTCGGCAGGTTCTTTGTCCAGGATGAGAATAGACTCCACAAACGAAAGCTGGCCAGCAGGCCAGTATACTCCTGGAGAAGTGGAGCCGATCAAGAGTTTCATGGTCTCAACGTAACCGGCGGATGATAGAATCCTTTCGGCTGTCATAACTTCGCCGGTCTCTAGCGAAATAGATTCAACCCTGTCGTTGCCGCATTTCAGACTTGTTACGGCGCACCTGGTCTTCAATTCACCGCCGCAGGCCCGGTATTTTCTCACAAGCACATCAAGGATTTGGCGTACACCGGTTTGAGGTCGGGCAAATCCTTCGCAGAAAATACTTTTGAACATGATAACAAACTGTCCGAACTCCATGTCGTTCTCCTGGGCATTTCCATAGAACATGAGCGGGCAAAGAATCATCTCACCAAGGAGTGGGTCGGAAATAATAGAACTCACAACTTCACGCGCCGAAACTGGTTTCGCATAAAGGTTTAGTTCATCATATTCAAAAATAGTCTCGAGCAGTCTCTGGAAATTGTCGACTTGGCCTGGGAAATTGTCCACGATCTCTTGCACGAAGAAGTCGGAGTCATTATTGAACCTCAGGGTTTTGTCGGGGAATTTGATTACCGACATCTGTTGAGGGCAAAGGGCGAAGTCTTCAGCTTTCAGTTTGAGCTGTCGCAGCAGCTTCGGCAACGGCCTTGATTTGACACTTTTGGGAACATAGTTGGTCATAG
>CAYSBO010000134.1:0-2766 GCA_964429285.1 uncultured Dehalococcoidales bacterium
CGGTCCACGACCCTGAGATGCGCCACGGTCACAAGAGCAGCAGTAACCGTTTTGATGGGCATAAGGCTTCCGTGGCAGTTGATACCGATTCCCAGCTTATTACCGCGGTGGATGTACTGCCTGGAAATGCCCGGGATAGTGTAGGAGCTCTGGAACTGGTAGAACAGAGTGAGGAAAACATCGGACTGGAAGTAGAAGAAACCATTGGTGACTGCGCCTATGGGGGTGGCGCTACCCGCCAGACCTTTGCTGAAGCTGGGCGTACTCTGATAGCGAAGGTGCCGGGCCGCCCGAACAAGGCTCATTTCCCCAAGGAGGACTTCAATATTGACCTTGAAGCAGGTGCCTGCACCTGTCCAGCGGGACATGTAACTCGAACCCTGCGCACGATGGGATCTCTTCCCGATGGTCATGGTGGCCGGCAGCAGTCATGGGGTTTTGTCTTTGATGGCAGGACATGCCGCACCTGTATCATGCAGGGGAACTGTGTCTCGTCAAAGAATCGCCGTGGACGTACCGTGAGGCTCCATCCCCAGGAAGCTTTACTCCAGCAGGCTCGAGCTTTACAGCATAGTGAGGCTTTCGTAGAATACCGCAAGCGGCGTCAGGTCTCAGAACACCGTCTGGCGAGACTGGTACAACTGGGCATTCGTCAGTCTCGCTACTTTGGGCGAGTAAAGACCCTATTCCAGCTGCTGATGGCAGCCACGGTAGCCAATTTGACCATGGTAGCGACGAAAATGGGGATGATGGGCAGGGTAAATCAACCGGCTGCTTCCTTTTTTGCGCTCTTTTATCGTGGTTTCATGATTAGCGCTGCCACTCTAATATCCCAGATGCCTTTGATAACAATCCCGCTGCCTGTCCTGATGACCGGCAGACTACGCCCTCCAGAACGGGGCTTTCGGCTGAATTTCTAGAAATTCAGCCGAAAAGTGGCATGTATTGAGCCTGAGATGATAAACTGAGGCAAACGTTTTGAGGATAGGCAGTTATGTTAGGACTACGTTCGGACCAACGGGGGCTATTTGAAGCGGACCACCTGTATTTGGACCACGTGGGTCGCCATTCTTTTTACGGTTTCCTGGCTTCGATGCGGGGTCAGCTTTTCCAGGACGGGGAGTTTGCTGGGCTGTACTGTCCGGACAACGGTCGGGATAGCGTACCGCCCAGCCTGCTGGCAACCGCCCTTCTGCTCCAGACACACGATAAAGTAAGTGATGAAGAGGCCAAGCAGAGGGCTGACTTTGACATCCGGTGGAAGGTAGCTCTGGGCATAGCGGTAGATGAACGACCGTTTGCCAAGAGCACGCTGCAGCTATTTCGGGCCCACCTGATACTGCATGATAAAGCCCGGTCTGTCTTTCAGCGCAGCCTGCAGTTTGCCCGCAAGACGGGCTATGTAAAGAACCGTCGCATGAAGGCCGCCCTGGATACGAGCTACATCCTGGGCCGTGGTGCGGTCAAGGACACCTACAATCTGCTGGCAGACGGCATAGTCCAGGTAGTGAAGGTATTGGCGGCACTGGAAGGCAAGAAGACAGAGATATGGGCGAGGGAAGGAGGGTTTGAGTGCTACTTTGGCTCCAGTGTGAAGGGGGAGGCTGACGTTAACTGGGATAACGAGAAGGCGAGGCGTGCCTTTCTTCAGGGTATCGTGGCCGATGCCGACCGGGTGCTGGAAATCGCCCGCCAATCTCAAGCCGGAGAGCCTGAGGGGAGCGCCAGGAGGAACAGCATCATTGAGGCGGCGGGATTACTGGGACAACTCCTGCTCCAGGATGTAGAGCGTAAGGAGGACGGCGCTGCCATCAAGGAAGGGGTGAGCCGGGACCGCATCATCTCGGTCCACGACCCTGAGATGCGCCACGGTCACAAGAGCAGCAGTAACCGTTTTGATGGGCATAAGGCTTCCGTGGCAGTTGATACCGATTCCCAGCTTATTACCGCGGTGGATGTACTGCCTGGAAATGCCCGGGATAGTGTAGGAGCTCTGGAACTGGTAGAACAGAGTGAGGAAAACATCGGACTGGAAGTAGAAGAAACCATTGGTGACTGCGCCTATGGGGGTGGCGCTACCCGCCAGACCTTTGCTGAAGCTGGGCGTACTCTGATAGCGAAGGTGCCGGGCCGCCCGAACAAGGCTCATTTCCCCAAGGAGGACTTCAATATTGACCTTGAAGCAGGTGCCTGCACCTGTCCAGCGGGACATGTAACTCGAACCCTGCGCACGATGGGATCTCTTCCCGATGGTCATGGTGGCCGGCAGCAGTCATGGGGTTTTGTCTTTGATGGCAGGACATGCCGCACCTGTATCATGCAGGGGAACTGTGTCTCGTCAAAGAATCGCCGTGGACGTACCGTGAGGCTCCATCCCCAGGAAGCTTTACTCCAGCAGGCTCGAGCTTTACAGCATAGTGAGGCTTTCGTAGAATACCGCAAGCGGCGTCAGGTCTCAGAACACCGTCTGGCGAGACTGGTACAACTGGGCATTCGTCAGTCTCGCTACTTTGGGCGAGTAAAGACCCTATTCCAGCTGCTGATGGCAGCCACGGTAGCCAATTTGACCATGGTAGCGACGAAAATGGGGATGATGGGCAGGGTAAATCAACCGGCTGCTTCCTTTTTTGCGCTCTTTTATCGTGGTTTCATGATTAGCGCTGCCACTCTAATATCCCAGATGCCTTTGATAACAATCCCGCTGCCTGTCCTGATGACCGGCAGACTACGCCCTCCAGAACGGGGCTTTCGGCTGAATTTCTAGGA
>CAYSBO010000135.1:0-2757 GCA_964429285.1 uncultured Dehalococcoidales bacterium
AGATTTCGTAGAAATCGTCCGGGTCCTTCCTGGCCCACTCCGCCATGGCGTAGAACTTTCCCGTCGCCATTGCATTGTCAATCATAACGTATTTTGTACCCCATCCATCCAGTAACTCATTGGCCGAGCTTTCATTCTGAGCAGTGAAGTACTCGCCGGCGCGGTCGGCCCCGATCTGACCGGGATTGGCATTGGGTATGCGGTGGCCAATCTGCATTATGAAGTAGCCGTAGTCCCACCAGGACATCACGCCATAGGTAGTGTCGGGATATTCAAACTCATCTTTTGGCGGGTATAGCTCATAATAGAAATCGGGGTCGCCAAAAGGTTCGGAGCTGTTATCCCCCAGCCACACACAAGAGGTGTACCACCCCTCATCAATGATAGGCGGCCTCTCGGCAGTATACCTTGTGAACCCGATGTGGACGGCATCCCCACCGGTCCCCCAGAGTCTGGTAGGCTGCTCCCTCCATAACCCGAGGCTGGGGAAGAAGACCAGGAAGAAGACCACTATGCCCATGACGATAACCCTTATCCAGGTGCCCCTGGGCTGCATGAAAGTGCTTTTCCTCGGTTTCTCCGCCATCTTCTTCTTTTTCTTGAATGCTTTGGCTACCCCCACTACTTCCTTAGGCTTGGCCAGCAGTTTGCCCAGGCCGGCAATGTCCAGCAGTTTCCATGAGAAATACCCTGTGAGCAGGCTGACGTTTACGACGTAGTAGTAACCGAACCGACGCTGTCCCAGCACCGCCATCAGCATTATCACGCTCCATACCAGAAACAGGGTTTTGGCGGCACTTCTTTCCCTGACAGCAACATAAATCAGCATGGCAAAGGAGATAAATGCGATGTAGAACGAGGTATTGAAGTTCCCCCAGGCCATCGATGCGGTCAAGCCCTGTACCTCCAGGATGGTCAGCCTGGCGCCGGTCGGGCTGAAGATTCCGAACAGGCCGCTCATGTACCCGAACAGATCGGGGTTCACGGCGTACAGCGTGCCCAGCGCTATGCCGGCCAGGACCACCAAGGTGAGCGGATAATAGACAGGCTTCCAGGCCCTGCCCGCCATGAGCCGCGAGATAACGCTCAGGACTATGGGCACCATTATCGCAATCAGCATCGCTGCCCGGTACGCCATTTCCTGACTCCCTCCACCCAATACAGGAAGTAGCATGAGGAAGGCAATAAGGAAGACAGGAGTGCCGATAATACACAGATAGTCGGTTGATCTCCGGCGTAAGTGGTCAATAATGAATTGGATGACCAGGTAAGCAAATATGATGAAGATGAACAGCAGCCCGCCCTGCCAGGTAAGGAGATAAATGCCCAGGAAAATAGCGGCGACCAGAGTATAGATGAGAGGCCTGGTGATAGTTGGCCAGTCCCTGGACAGCAGGTGGCTGAATGAAATTTCCCTTTCTCGAGCCCTTTTGATGGCCATTATCAGAAAGAGGATGGTCACGGTGCTGAACAAGACCTCAGCCACATGATGGTCGGTGAAGCCCAGCAGTGAACGGTTCATAAATTCGCCGGGCAGTATGGCAACCAGGGCGGCTGAGATGACGCCCACCCAGCGGTTAAACAGCTCTTTGCCGATGAAATACACCGGGATAAGTGTCAGGGTGCCCAGAACAGCAGGCATGACGGCGCCCACGACCTGCATGGTATGTAGAGTTGGTGGTCCCACGCTGACGAGCCTGCTTATGCCGGCGATAAGAAAGGCAAAGAATGGCCGACTAAGGCCGATACCCCCACCAGGGTACAGCATATAGGGGTCAAAGGCATTGAAGTGGGGGAAGTTGTGAACCATGTTCTCTATTTGGCGGATGTAAAAATAGGCGTCGGTCTCGCGGAACCAGACCCAACCGTTGACGAACACCTCGTCATAGGCTATATATATGCGTATGTACAGAGAGACAGCACAGATGGCTGCCATAATTATGGCTGCTATGGCTGCTGGGGGAAGACGTAATTTTCGGCCCGGGCTTTGCTCGCTCACTTAGAATTCCTGTAAGGAAAATGCCTTGTTAGCCTGAATACCTTCCGTATTATAAACATACCGTGCCGGACATTACAATACACTTGCCGCCCCGTTGAAGCAGACAGCATTCGATAACGTCACTATGGCCCGCACGCTCAGCACAACGAGGAGTCTTGTACCGTTCGATGCAGGCCAGGCGAAGGCTTCCTCCATGGCTCGTGGCTCGAACCGACTCGCGCTTCTCAGAACGGCTTCATGAACGCTTTTGCCCGCGCAATCTGTTGAACCAAGAGAGAGCTTTAATCTATAATTGCCCAATGCGAACCTACGGCGCCGTCAATCTAAACGTCCTCTGGTTCTTGATAGGTCTGAATATCGTAATCTTCCTCATCACTGCGCTAAGGCCGGACATAGTCTATTTTCTGGGCCTCACACCTGCGCTCCTCTCAAAGCAGCCCTGGACCATGATAAGCAGCATGTTTGTCCACGGCGGTATCTTCCACCTCATGTTCAACATGATAGCCCTGTATTTCCTGGGTGGCTTCCTCTTTCGGGCTGCAGGAGAGAGGACCTTTCTGCTGGTATTCTTTCTGGGTGGACTGGCAGGGAACCTTCTCTTTGCCCTTCTCGCCAACCCGTTCTCAATAGGCGTCGGAGCCTCCGGAGGCATTTTTGCCATCGGTGGCGCCCTGGCGATAATGGTGCCCCGGGTTCCGGTCTTCCTTATTCCCATTCCTGTCCCCATACCACTCTGGATAGCAATCATAATCCTCGTC
>CAYSBO010000136.1:0-2747 GCA_964429285.1 uncultured Dehalococcoidales bacterium
AGCGTGCCCCTGAGGTACGTGAATTCCTGACCGAACTCAACGTGCCAATCGACATCCTTAATCAAATCCTCGTATACATGCAGGTTGATGGCAAGGAAGCCGACGAGATGGTCGTGTGGTTTCTTGCGAACCACGAGGATGTCTGGCGTACATGGGTGCCTGAGGACGTCGCGGCACGCGTCAAGGCCTCTGTCTGAAGTTGGCTGACACCAGAAGAAAGAAGCAGCGCGAGGCGCGGTGGATAACCGCGCCTCGCCTTCTATTGACAAAGCGGAGACACCATACTCATTTCGGACTCTGTGAAGCTCGTCACGCCCGAACCGGCGGCAGAACTGACAAGGTGAGCTTGATTCTGAACGCAATCGTGAATTAAGTATGGTGTCCTCGGAATTCAAGAGTTGTACGTGACTATCCTGCGTGCGCAATTCCGAAGGCAAGTCGCTTTCAAACGTATGAGTGAATTGAGTATAGTGTTTCCGGTCCTCCGGTAAGACCGGACCTCAGAGTTCACCGCATGGTCTGGTCCCGCTAGTGAGTAGAATGACGGCGGGACTTCACGCGGCACCGCAATCATGGTGGGACCGGTCAAAGGAGAGTGCATGTCTGCAATTGGGAAAGCGCGGATGTACTGGCGATTCGCGTCCGGCCTGCGGGGGTTCCTCAAACAGCCATTAACCCTGGAACAGAGCCGTCAGATCATCGAACAACGTCTGGCAAACCGGGAGGCGAACTTCCTGCGAGTTCTCGCTCGCGCTGTCTATGGAAACAGGCGGAGCCCATACTTGAGACTGCTCGATGCTGTCCACTGCGAACTGGGTGATATTGAGAACATGGTGAGAACGGATGGCCTGGAGCACGCCTTGAAGAGACTCTGCGAAGAGGGCGTATACATAACTGCTGAAGAATTCAAAGGCAACCGGGAGGTGGTGCGGGGAGGAACGCGCTTCCAAGTGACAAGTGATGACTTCGACAATCCTTTTCTGCTACGCCAATTTGAGGGCTCCACAGGGGGCAGCCGTGGTGCAGGGAGAAGGACGTGCTTTGACTTCGATCACTTAGCTTATGATCAGGCAGTCTATCAATTGTGTTTGCTGGACGCATATGGAGCCATTGCGGCGCCTGTTGTGTTGTGGCGGCCAACGGCGCCTGGAGGCGGTCCTCGCAAAGTCCTGGAATACGTGAAGATGGGGAAGGTCCCGCAAAGGTGGTTCTCTCCGATACGGACGTCGGATGCCACGCCATCGTTGCAGAGCAGGATGGCTACCAGCTATACGGTGCATATGAGCAGGCTTTGCGGGGCGGATATTCCGTCACCTGAATATGTTGCCCTGGAGGATGCCGTACAAGTAGCACGGTCCGTAGGAGACCTGACCTCTGCATACGGTTCCTGCTGGGTTAACACTGGCGTGAGTCTGGCTGTGAGAATCTGTCAGGCAGCCAGGGAGAACGATGTCGGGATCGAGGGGGCAGTATTCCTTGTAGGCGGGGAACCGGTCACCGGGGTTAAGCGAAAAGAGATAGAGTCTTCGGGGGCTCGTGTCTGCCCCAGGTATGTATTTGTGGAGGCGGGTTACGCGGGCCTCGGGTGTCTGCACAATGAGGAGCCTGATGAAGTCCACCTCTTGAAAGACTCACTGGCATTGATACAGCGCAGGAAAGAAGTGCCGCATGCGGGCGTAAGCGTCGATGCCTTTCTGTTCACCACGCTGGTTCCCAGTTCACCGAAGATTCTGTTGAATGTAGAAACGGGCGATTACGGAACAGTACAAGAGCGTAGTTGTGGGTGCTATCTGGACAGTCTGGGCTTTCACGACCACTTATCCAACATACGGAGTTTTGAGAAGCTTACGAGCCAGGGCATGACCTTCTATGGCAGCGCTCTCATCGATATCATGGAGAAGGCCCTGCCAGCACGATTCGGGGGGACGTCCATAGACTATCAGATGCTTGAGGAGGAGGATGATGCAGGCCGTACACATCTACACTTGCTCGTGAGTCCTGATATCGGGCGAGTAGACGAAGATGCGATTGTGCAGACTGTCCTGAGCAGGCTGTCTGAAGGCGAGGAGACATGCAGGATGATGGCTCATGTATGGCAGCAAGCGAGGACGATTCAGGGAAAGAGGATGTATCCCGTGGTAACAGGCAGAGGCAAGGTTCTGCCCTTGCACGTTCAGAGAGAGAGCAGATGATAGCGCCTATGTGGTGGTGCTTCTTTTCCGGTATTTCATCAAATACGATGCAAGGGACAGAACGATAAGGCCGATCAGTATCGGATTAATCCAACCCTGAAACAGTATTCCGGCGGAGCCCCCAGAAATCAAGAGCGACCTGAAGAGGTTTGCCTCGGCAATCGGACCCAGTATGAACCCCAATACGAAAGCTATCAATGAATACTTGTACCTCTGCATGGCGTAGCCGAAGACTGCGAAAACCAGCACGGCTATGAGATCTGACACGCTGTTGTTGCTGGAAGCGGCTCCTCCAACAACGAAGACCATGACAACAGGGATCAGGAAGCGGAATGGAGTGACGGTCACCCTTGAGAAGAAGCGGTTCAGCAGCGGTCCAAGGATTAGGAAACAGACTATCGCACCTATCATGGACCACCACACTGTCCAGACCAGAGCGCCGTTTTCGACGAACAAGCGTGGGCCGAGGCGCACACCGTAGATAGTCAGCCCTGCCAGAAACACTGTCGCCGAGGCACTGCCGGGTATGCCCAGTGTCAGGGTCGGAATCAGCGC
>CAYSBO010000137.1:0-1467 GCA_964429285.1 uncultured Dehalococcoidales bacterium
GCGAAGCCATCTCAATAACAGTAGCGGCTGAGGCGTCAGTAGCAAAACCATGGATAGGCTGCATGGTCGTGATCCTCATCCCTACGGTCTTGATAACTCGCCAGCCGCCCATAGCAATACCTAAACTGATGGCTGAAGCGGATATGATTATCACCCATAGCGGAATGTTGTCCCACACCTCAACCCGCCCGGTGTAAATTACCAGCGCCATGGTGATAACCCCTATGGGCATTTGACCATCATTCTTCCCATGGCTATAAGCCAGAAAGGCAGTGGTAAGCCATTGCAGGCGGCTAAACACAATTCTCACCCTGGATGGAGCACTTCGACGGGATGCCCAGAGCAGGATAACCATAAAAACAAAGCCACCCACAAAGCCCAGAGTAGGAGCAGCAACCACAGATGCCCCGATCCGTTGCAGGATATTCCAGGCCACTGCCTCCCAACCCGCCACTACTATTCCCGCTGCCGCCAGCCCGGTGACAAAGCTATGGCTGATACTTACCGGTAAACCTAAGCGAGTAGCTACAGTCCCCCACACAATAACCGTGGCTAGAGCAGCAAATATTACCAAATAGGAGATTTGTTCCGGGTTTAGAATTCCCTTGCCGATGGTCCTGGCAACCTCCAGGCCAGTAGCAGCACCGACAAAGTCAAAAACGGCAGCCAGTATTATGGCGTTTCGCGGTGAAATAGCCCGGGAGCCAATCGAAGCAGCAACAGCGTTGGCAGCATCGTTGAAACCGTTAACTATACCAAAACCGATGGCTGCCGCAATTACCAGAACTAGCAGAGCAAGTTCAGGCATGCTTCAATACTATACCCTCAAGGACGTTGGCAACGTCTTCCCCCCGGTCGGTGGCACTTTCCAGGTGGTCATAGATTTCGCGCCATTTGATTACCTCACAGGCATCAAGATGACAAACTTCGAACAGCTCGGCAAGGGCCGCGTGCTGCACGTCGTCAGCTTCATTTTCCAGGCTGTTAATCTCCACACACTGCTTCAGAATCCACGGGTACTGGTCCCGGCGGCGCAGGCGCGGCATGACTTCATTCAACTTGTGGGCTATCCTGGCTACGATTCGGGCCAGCTCTCGGGCCCTGTCCGTGGGTTGGAAAATACTGTAGAGATGGACTGTTCTGCCCGCAGCCTCAATGAAGTCCATTATGTCATCCAGGCTATGGGCCAGGAGAGTAATATCCTCTCTGTCAATGGGAGTGACAAAGGTGCGGTGCAATCTCTGTATTATCTCATGGGTTATGACATCGCCCTGGTGCTCCAGGTCCTTGAGTTCCTTCGCCTTCGCTTCCACATCTTCGTAATGGTCAAAAAAGTCAACCAGCTTTTCTGCGGCAACAACCAGATTATTCGTATCCTGTTCGAACAGCTCGTAAAACCCCATGTCTCGGGGAATCAGTCGAAGTCTAGCCAACATACACCTCCCTCAATGCGCGCTTCTCTTCACA
>CAYSBO010000137.1:1567-2716 GCA_964429285.1 uncultured Dehalococcoidales bacterium
CGGGGTAGTCGTGGGCATATTTGTAGCCCTTCCCATAGCCCGTCCGGCGCATAAGGTCGGTCACGGGGTTGCGCAAGTGGAGCGGCACAGGCTCATTCCGGCTATGCTGTATATCCTGCTGGACTCGAGAATAAGCCTGGTACAGCGAGTTGCTTTTGGGAGCAGCCGCCAGGTACACGGCTGCCTGTGCCAGAGCCAGGTTGCCCTCGGGCAAGCCCACGAAGTGCACCGCCTGCTGGGCGGCCATCGCTATCACCAGGGCTTGGGGGTCAGCCATCCCGACATCCTCGGAAGCAAAGCGCACCATGCGACGGGCGACATAGAGGGGATCTTCCCCGGCTTCAAGCATACGCCCCAGCCAGTACAACGCAGCATCCGGGTCGGAGCCGCGTAACGATTTATGCAGAGCCGAAATCAGGTCATAGTGCTGCTCACCGGCCTTGTCATAGAGCAAAGCGCGGTGCTGCAGCGCCTCCTCGATGTCCGACAAACCTATCGACCGCAAACCCTTACTGTCAGGCAGGGCGGCAAACGTTGCCATCTCCAGAGCGTTCAATGCCACCCGGGCATCCCCGTTGGACCCGGTCACCAGGTGGTCCAGGGCTTCCTCGCTTATCTCAAGATGGAACTTGCCCAGTCCTCTTTCCTCGTCCTTAATGGCCCGGTCCACGATGAGCTTGACCTCTTCGTCGCTGAGCAGGTTCAACCGGAAGACCCGGCATCGAGAAAGAAGCGGGGCGATGACTTCGAATGAGGGGTTTTCCGTGGTTGCTCCGATGAAGGTTACCGTACCGCTTTCCACGAAAGGCAATACGGCATCCTGTTGTGCCTTGTTGAAGCGGTGAATCTCGTCGACGAAAAGAATGGTTCTCTGTCCCGATACCTTCAGCCTCTTCCTGGCTTCCTCAATGACCTTACGCAGGTCAGCTACTCCGGCACTCACGGCGCTCAAAGGGCTGAAATGTGCTCTGGTGATGTTGGCGATGATATGAGCCAGAGTGGTCTTACCGCTGCCCGGCGGTCCCCACAGGATCATGGACGGTAGCTGGTCTGCCTCGATACATTTGCGAAACACCCTCCCCCCGGCAACCAGGTGCTCCTGGCCCACGAACTCGTGAAAAGTCTGTGGTCGCATCCGCGCCGCCAGGG
>CAYSBO010000138.1:0-2714 GCA_964429285.1 uncultured Dehalococcoidales bacterium
CCCGATTGGACAAAGTGGCTTCTGTGCCCCTGTGTGGTGCGGGGTCGGCTGGTCAAGCGTTTGACCCTGCCCGATGGCACCAGTAAAGAGCTGGGCGTGTGCTCTGCGTGCGTCAAGATCTACGAGGTGGACAAGTTCCCCAGACTGATCCTGCGCCTGCCGGAGCATGACCTTCTTCGGCTGAGGGATGATCTGCGGACCGTACTTGAGAGATGGCCCCCCAAACCCCTTCCCAAGGAGCTACCGCCAGAGCCAAAGCCCAGAGTCTGGCCGCCTCCGCCCGCATCGCCCGTCGCCGAGAGTATGTGGGCTGTGGCCGAGAGGACTTTTGTGGGAGCGCTTCAGCCGAAGCTTCGGACCGAGGCATCCGAGACAGAGGCCGAGACCTCATCCCCGATGTCCCATATTCGGGCTGAGCTTGAGCCGATCTTTATGACTTCCTCGGTCACGCAGCTGCGTAATGCTCTGATCGCCAAGGCGGACCTATTGGTCCAATTTGCCTGTATCTGGGAATGGCTGCATTCCTACTTCCACACCGATCTAATCAAGTACGTGTGCACCGACGAACAGGGGCGCTTTGAGACGACTATTTGGTATCCTTGTGGCGGTGATAAGCCGGATCTGTACTTTGAGGCCGTGCAGTGCATCGATTGCGTCCTGCACACCATCTATGACCCGGGAGTGGCCTGCCATACCCACTGGAACTATGCATGCGGCAGCGAGGTGGTACTGGAGGTGACCGACCCGGCGGCCAGGACGTGTGTACCGCCAGACCCGGTGGATCCGCCACCAGGCGTCCCCCTCTGGGTGATGCCCTATGCGGTGGGCGGCATTCGCCTGAACCGGATCAAGTCCAGTGGCCTGACCGATTATGGCGGCATTGTGGACGCGCCATTCGGGAGTCCGGAGGACAAGAGGCTTGGCTTCCGCCATGGCTACTCCAGCGCCATTCCTGCCACGGGGCTGTACTACTACCGCTGGCGCTACAGAAAGGACAGTGAAGCCGGCTGGCATGATTTCAGCGAGACGGTCGTACGGCACTATGTGGAAGAGCTCCCGGGCGAACTGCCCACCTTCCCCACCTTCAAGCTTGGTCCGTACCCTGTGAAGGGCATGCACCTGTACCGATTCAGGCCGCATGACCCACCTCCACCCTCGGATCCGAGTGGTCTCACGTATTGGCCCACCGATAGCTGGTTTGCCGATATCTATTCCGGCTTCTTGGACACCTATAGCTTGCCAGGGGGTGTGGATGCCTCGGCGGGCAAGTACAAGATCAAGCTGGAGATCTATGACTCGGCCGGTAACCGAGTCGCCCCTGGTTCTGGCACCTTCCAGTTCATCGTGCCCACTGGCGTGGGCACCGACGGTGAGACGGTCCTTACCAGGGCGGCCAGTCCTGCAGAGATCGAGGATGACGGCTTTGTCTTCTACCTGCATCTTGACAACCGCGAATGCAGCGCCGCCATCGATGCACCGACCATCGGCGGAATCGGCGCCGATCCCGATTGTGGCTTCCTGCGCTATACAACCGGTGACCGGGTGAGCATCAGCTTCCATGCCCTGCATCCGGCAAACTTTGCCACCTTTAGCTTTTGGATGAAACGCGCCGCTCATACGGTGTACCCTGCAAGCGGTGAGGTCACAGCCACGAGTGCGGCCGGTTACACGGGCGACGGCAGCGGAAACTTTGAGGACGATTTCTCTACGGGTGACCTTTTAGGGACATGTAACGAGGCCGCCTTCGCAGAGAACCTGAGGGTCTATGCCAAGGCCACCAACGGCTGGCGACGGCTCTGGGAGTATGACGACCATGATGAGCGGGCTTTTGCCATCGCACCGAAGACGGAGTAACGGAGCGGAGCAGGACGGCACGTCTGCTACGGGGTTACCGACATTGCTACGGTCTGCCCATATCGGCTTTGGCGATCTCGGTAATCCCAAGGTCGCACGTGCCATCCCGATTGGCGGTTCGATGGAAAGGAGGTGGTGACGAGATAAAGGGCCAAGTAGGGAAAAAAGGGCAAACCGATGTCAAGAGGTACTAGTGGAAGACGATGTAAACTAGCGGAGGTCTATCATGGCGGGATACAACATCGATGGCTATGCGGTTCGTCTGTGGTCAAGCAGACCGACGACCGACTTGAGTCCTGGTACGGCTGTAGCGGGGATATACCTTTACGAGGGCAATACCTATCGCGGATATGTATATTTCTTCCCCGATGGCACACCTTTGTCTCCTCCAGTGCACGATTCCACTAACGGCCGCATCTTTCTCCACTTTAACCTCTGTCAGTTCCATGCTGTCATGGAGATGTTGCGGACTGAGGAACCACTCTACGTCTACTATCTCAGTCCAACGAATGCTGCGCTCAGGAGCGGCAAGGAACCGGTTGGCGAGGAGGAAGGGGTGGCGTAACGCTTCTGCAATAAAGAGCATCTGCGCCGTCAGTAAGATGATGCTCTGATGTGGGGCTGCCGGGGTCGCCTGACTCAAGTCGTCTTCGACGACCCCGACAACCCCGTGAGCGTTCGGCCCTGTTCTGATTGGTGACGCGAAAGGAGGTGCTGGTTTATCGAGAAATCGGAGATTCTGTAGGACGATGACTATATACAGGCGTGGTCACTGGCAGCGGCTTGCGGCCGTGATCTGCGAAAGAGGGGATGCACCATGGAGAATATCACGCAGGAACAAAGAGAGTTACTGGAAAGAC
>CAYSBO010000139.1:0-2701 GCA_964429285.1 uncultured Dehalococcoidales bacterium
TTCCCTCGACCTTCACACTACTCCTGGCCTCGGAAGCGTCTTGGGTATTGTTGCGCAAGAGAAAAGAGGGTGACGTGTCACCGAAGCAGCGAAGCGAATAAATACTGGCAGAAGTAGTCAGGTAATGGTATTATTTGGGATGACATGGTATGGAGGATGATTGGGTTATCATAGAATTCGCGCGGCCCCTGCTGACATCATGCCTTTTGACCGATGCGACATTCCTAACAAGGAAACCAAGACGCAAGGAGACACGACAATGAAAACCACACATGAATCATTATCTACTCCTCCAGGTTCGTCGCCGATTTCGTCGCCCAAGCAGGTGAAACAGATGACGAATACACACAAGTCGCGCCTCCAGATTCTGTTTGACACAATGATGGAGGGTGTAGTCCTGATTGCGCCAAACGGAAGGATCACAGAGGCAAACGCCGCGGCAGAGAGTATCCTGGGTCTTAGCCATGGCCAACTCACAGGACGCAACGTCTCTTCGGATTGGAGACTTCTCCACCCCGACGGAACACCGATGTCGCGGGAGGAGATGATGAGAATCCCGCCAATAGAGGAAGGGCGGCCGGTCAAGAACCTGGTGATGGGTCTCGAGCGCCCGGACGGACCTACTATGTGGATCAATGTCAGCGCATCGCCGTTGCTGAACGAAGCCGGCGAGGTCGAGGGTGTCGTCGGTACCTTCGGGGACATCACCGAGCACAAGCAGACGGAAACCAAACACCGCGTGATTCTGGAAACCGCCCTGGACGGTTTCTTCGTGGCTGACTTCGATGCCAGATTACTCGAGGTCAACGATTCGTACTGTAAGATGGTGGGTTATCCTCGTGAAGAACTCCTTACGATGTCCATATCTGATATCGAAGCAGCGGAAGAGCCCCAAGAGATAGCTCAACACATAAAGAACCTGACGAAGCTAGGTCATGACCGCTTCGAGACTCGACATCGTCGAAAAGACGGTAAGATAATCGACGTCGAGGTCAGCACCCAGTACATCGATATGGAAGGGGGGCAGGTGGTTGCGTTTGCGCGGGATATCACCAAGCGCAGGCACGCCGAACAGGCACTAAGAGAAAGCGAACAGAAATACAGGACGCTGGTGGAAAGCATCCCGCAGAAGATCTTTCTTAAGGACAAGAACTCAGTCTATCTTTCCTGCAACAGCAACCTTGCAAAAGACCTGAAAATAAAGCCTGAAGAAATCTCAGGGTACACAGACTACGACTTGTTTCCCCGGGACGTGGCTCAAGAATACAGGGCACACGACAGAAGAGTCATTGAGTCCGGGATTACGCAGAGAGTTGAAGAAAGATACATGCAGGATGGGCAGGAAAGGATCGTGGAGACATTCAAGACTCCGGTCAGAGATGAACGCGGACAATTGATCGGTATACTCGGCATCTTCCATGACATGACCGAGCGCAGGCATAATGAGGACAGACTGCTGGAATACAAGACAGCCGTAGAGCAGTCCGTGGATGGCATCGTGGTGGTCGACATGAAGGGCTATGTCCGTTTCGTGAATGAAGCATGGGCTAGAATGCACGGCTACTCCATCCAGGAACTGACAGGCTGCCACTCGAATATCTTCCACACCCGCGCCCGGATGGAATCGGAGGTGACCCCGTTCTGCCAGTACCTGCGGCAAACCGGTTCCAACGCCGGCGAGGTATGGCACGTGAACAAGAACGGAGAGGAATTCCTTGCCTGGATGACCACTACGGTGTTGAAGGGGGCGGACCAGAAGCCATTCGGGTTGCTCGCCATCATGCGTGATATCACCGAGCAAAAGGAAATGGAGAGACGGCAACGCGACCAGCAAATAGCCGAGGCACGAGAGGAAGAACTCGCTAAATCACGCCGCCGGCTTCTAAGTGCTCAGGAGTCCCTGCGAAAAGAGATTGCCAGTCAGCTTCACGGGACGGTACAGAGCCGCCTTATATTGCTGGGGCAGAAGCTGGCAGAGCTTGAGGCCAGGCCTGCATCAGAGCGGACCAGCGAGGAATTAGGTCAAGTTCGAGAAAAACTCGAAGAGGTGCAGAATGACCTCATACGACCTATCAGCCACCGCCTCTTTCCTTCCGTTCTACGCCTGGGAATAGCTGCCGGCCTGGAATCTCTGGCGGACGAGTACAGTGCCAGGTCGCCCATTGATCTACAGGTGGACAAACAAGTGAGAGCTATCGAAGAAGCCGACAGAAAGGCCGTTTCAGATAATGCAAAGCTGGCACTGTATCGGATCGCTGAGGAAACACTGAGTAATATATTCAAACACACGCCGGGGGTGTCGAACATAGTGTTGAGACTCTCACTGTCTGGTAGTCGCATCTTGCGGCTTACCGTGAGTGACGATGGTGACGGGTTCAGTAAAGCTAGCTCGACAACCGGCATCGGGCTGATGATTATATCCGACTACGCAGCAGCGGCCGGGGGAAGTTGTTCCATCAAGAGCAACCCCGGCAGGGGCACCTGTGTTACCGCGGAGGTCCCTCTTAGAGCGATTCAAGCAAACGGGCGACAGAACGGCCGGGCTTCGGAATAGTCCCGTATACTGGCCCCGTCCGCTGGCTTACCGATTTCTGATGCTCGCAGCGCAGTGTCGCTCCATCATCGTGCGACATCGCGCCTGCACTGTAATTGACTGGAATCACGCCACTCCGGCACCGTGCTTACCTCCCTGCGAGGACTT
>CAYSBO010000140.1:0-1475 GCA_964429285.1 uncultured Dehalococcoidales bacterium
CGCCTTAGCTGTGAGACTGAGAATAATGTAGACCTTCTCCCCATGTAGATAATCCCGCCAGGGACCGACTTTCTTGTACTGCAGCACCATGTTGATCGCAAAACAGTTAAAGAAAACAAAAAGTGATATGACAATGCCATATACGAAGGTGGGCGGCGATGTACTCAATCCCGGTGCCCAGACGTATACGGCGATTGCGATCCACGGAATGATGCCCGCGAAGCTGCCAAACCAGAACGGCAGCCAGCTTGGTTTGCCAGGTTCTTCGTACTTTTCCTGCACAGCACCGAAAAGTATCATACAGGCGTTTATGCCGAAGATAGCCAGTAGGGCAGCGACGTCGCTGATACCGGTTATCTGAGAAATCAACACGATCATGATTGAAGAGCTGAAGAAGTATTCGATCCAGCGCCCGTAGTTGCGGTTCCGTAACAGGTTGCGCTTGTACCAGGGAAAGACAGGCGGTGATGCGATTATCAACAGAGCGCCGGCTGAGATTGCCAGGAAAGCAAAAACACCCCAACCGGTGTATATATCAAACAGGTGGTGAAGCGTGGGTGTGGTGCCCGGTGGCCCGGCCATAAACGTGGCCGTAACCGGAAGAGAAAAGTCATTCGTGAGTAGCGCAATCAAGGCAGCCTGTACCGCGAGGATCAGGCCGACAACGATGTTCCATCTGCGCAGTTTGGCAAGCCGTTGTTCAGTCGATTGGTCGATAGACATACTATCCCTCCTTAATCAGAGCTAATGGACAGACTTATCTTCAGTGAACAGATTATATGGGCCAAAAATGCGCGTGTCAATGCATCAGGTATTGTTGCCCCCGAATACGAATCAAGACTGCTCATGGTTTTCTAATTGGCTGTCTGTCTCTGCCGTAAAGAAGTCTCTTGTTACCCGGAGTGTCATGCATTAGAATACGCAACATAAGACGCTAGTACGGTTCTTCACGGAGGTGAACAACATGGCCGAGCTTGAGAACTGGTGGGTGTTTCCAGGTTTTGAGATTGAGTTAGCGGCTACGGGACTTGATTTGCCGGTTAATCTGGCGTTTGTTCCGAATCCTAACAGAGACTCTAAGTCACCGCTGCTCTACGTCACTGAATTGTACGGCCAGGTCAAAGCAATAGCCAATGACTGGTCAATTCATACTTATGCTGACAACTTGCTAAACTACAAACCGGACTATCAAATTCCAGGGGGTGGCGAGAGCGGAGTTACCGGCATATGTGTGGAACCACAAACAGGTGACCTTTTTGTTACCATGATCTACATGGATAAGGGTAAGACCAAAGGTAAGATAGTCCGCATGTCTAGCAATAATGGACTGGAAATGACTTCAATGAAGACGGTTATCGAAGACATACCCTCCACTACCAAGGCTCACCAGATACAAGCCGTATCAATTGGCCCTGATGGAAAGCTATACGTAAACATCGGTGATGGTGGAGAATATGAGATGGCACAGGTCGATG
>CAYSBO010000140.1:1575-2693 GCA_964429285.1 uncultured Dehalococcoidales bacterium
GCTATCGCCTTCATGCAGGACGGACAGTTTCCACACGAATTTCACGACGACCTGTTTGTGGCCCTGTTCGGGAATTCCTACAAGAAAGGCCGCGATATCAAGGGTAAGAAAATAGTCAAGATTAAGCTAAATCCGGAAGGCGCCGGAGCTTCTGCTTACGACGAATTCGTTACCTATATCGGCCAGGACGCTGCGGCTCCCTGCGGTCTCGCTTTTGGACCAGATGGGCTCTATTTCTCTGATTTGCATGGCGAAACCGACAAGAACACCGGAAAACCGATTGGCAGCATCTACCGTGTTAAGGCCAAGAAGAGGCTGGCCAGCGCAAGCAAAAAAGGGGTCATTCTCGCGCAGTCCGAGAACTACGAAATGGTAGAAAGTAACGTCTATTTTCCACCTTCGTCGGTGAACTGGCAATACTTCAGAAAGAGCGGTGAACACATTACTTCGCCGGTAATAGGAGAGGGAATCTTCTACACGCTACGAGTTGACAGTTCTGAACAGAAGAACGCTGCCTGGAGTTTTCCGCAGCCCAGGGCAGAGTTCGCACAAATCAAGGACTATGTAGCTTTTGGCTATGGGGAGGTCGACCTGCTGACCGAGAGGACAGGATGAACTCATACACGCTCTACAAATGCGAGAGAGCACTGGTCACTGGTGGTGTCGGCTTTGTCTCGGAGTTAGCTTGAATCTCACGGATAAGTTAAGGAAGTAGCATTCTGTTACTACCAAACTCCAAGGACGCCGTGTTAATCAGGCCTGCAAATCGAGTATTATGTCTTCAAGATAACATGGCAATGCTGACAATCCGATATATCGTGCACTAGCGATGAGCAATTTAGAGTGATGTCTGTCTGTCTTGACATCCTTGTGGAGCGTGGTTCTGCTTGCCAGGCTTCCTGACCATGGCATGCAGAGGCAAGACCGAATGCTATATAGAGTACAGAATAGAGACGTCTTGCGGGCCTCAAAGGTAGTGGCCGATGCATTTCAGCATGATCCGCTCTGGAACAGGATTTGTGAAGGAGAATCCGATTCTGAGAAGAGATTTCGCGCCATCTTTGAGGTGCCCGTAAGGCATTGTCTGAAGTATGGCGAGGTCTATGCTACCTCGGAAG
>CAYSBO010000141.1:0-2686 GCA_964429285.1 uncultured Dehalococcoidales bacterium
ACATGACGTCCGGGTCGATTTCGCTCGGCCGCTGGTCGATCACGCCCAGGGTGACCCCAAACTTGCGCATCTCCCGGGCCAGGATCCCGAAGGTCGTCTGCCGGGCCACTTCAGGGTTGAGGAGTAGGGTAAGAGTGAAGCGTCATTACCTGAGATTTCTCTCAAGCGATTTCTTCACTCTCCCCTCCGAACCGGACGTGCACCTTTTGGCGCATCCGGCTCTCCATGTAATCTTTTCGAGAAGAAGTAAATTAGGCCACTTTGGAATTCACGGATTTCTTTCCATGAACTCGATTGTGGCATTGACCGCATAAAGTTGTTAAGTTATCTAGATTTTCAGCTCCAGGCGTTCCAGCCTTCAGACCCACATGGTGAATGTGAAGATTGTTGCGCCTTCCACATACCGTACATCTGTATTTGTCCCGTCTGAGCACAGCTTGTCTGGTAGCTTGCCATCCCGCCCCATAACCACCTACAATTGGTGGCATGATTTGTTCCGGCACATCGCTTTTGGGCAGTTTACCGTTTTGTTTCTTCAGCAGCTCTTGATTACCGAGGTAAGGGTTGAGCTGTTTGTGAAACCTGACATATTCGATCGGTAACGTATCGAGTCGGAAAATCAGTTCAGCTGATTTTCCTTCTTCGATCCAAACGCCGAATTGTCTCGAGTTATATTTCCTCTCTCTAGCTTTGCTGCTCAGCCTCATGGGAAGGAACCTTTTGAGGTAAGTATCTCTCTTAGGGGCCTTCTTTCCTCCGAGCTTTAAAGCTATTCGGTAATTTGCCCACCAGATGTAGTGGTCTAGGCTTTTAAAAGCTCTTTTGGAGCTGAACCATTTGTAGTAGTTTCCCCATCCTCGGACCAGATAGTTAAGATATCTGATCGATTGTACAGAGAAACCGTACTTGTGAATGACCAGTTCCAATCGAGCTTTATAAGCTCTGCGGAATTTCTTGAGCGCCATTCTTGAGGGTTGGATAAAGGTTCTTCCTGCATGTCTTCGTATGTTGAATCCGAGAAAATCATACCCTTTTTCTACGTGGGTAATAACTGTTTTCTCGGTAGATAATTCAAGTCCGAGATTTGCCAGAAATTCCCTTACCAATTCCTTTACCACTGTGGCATCTTCTTCGGTTCTTGTCACGATGACGAAGTCATCCGCGTACCTAACGATGAATCTTGCAGGCGCTTTCGTGCGGTAATGTTCACTTTTGTAGTCGTACATTTCCGCAATGAATTGGTCCAATTCATTTAGAAAGACATTTGCAAGAAGCGGAGAGACGATCCCGCCTTGTGGTGTACCTTGTTTAGGGCGTAGGATATTTCCACTTTCATCTTCAACGATTCCGGCGGATAGCATCTTTTTGATGATGCGTATAACACGCTCATCTTTGATGGTCTTCCTAAGAATGCGTAGAAGCTTGATGTGATCTATCTCATCAAAACATGCTTTGATGTCGCCTTCAACTACCCAATCGTATTTGAAGCGCCCGTGGAGAATCCACAGACGACTCGCTGCATGATGGGCCGATCTATGGGGGCGAAATCCATAGCTGTGATTGTAAAATTTGCCCTCGTAGATAGGGTCAAGTATCAATCTAAGCATCTCCTGGACTGCGCGATCCTTGATCGTAGGAATACCTAATGGGCGTTCTTTCCCATTAGCTTTAGGAATATAAACCCTTCGAACGGGTAGCGGTTTATACCGCTTGGTCCTGATTTCAGAGATAATCTCTTCGACCAGACCATATCTAGATTTGAGTGACTCGTAATCACTCCGACTTTTGCCGTCAACGCCAGGCGTTCGAGCACCTTTGTTCTTTAGAACTTTGGCTATAGCCAATCTAGCCAAGCGTTTGGTTCTGAGCAGGCCATAGACCTTGCTGAACGAACCATTTTCTACACTTCTTTTCGCGAGATTTTCCTGAACACGTTTGAGCCATATGTTATCCATATCGCTTGTTGTGAAGTCCTGCATGCCAACCACCTCCTTGGAGTAGATTTCCGAAGAGGCCGTAATTCAAGTCTTCTCAGATTACACTGTGACCCTTCGCCCTGTGAGCGGTTTTCCCGTTCTCCGCGGCATGGTCGCGTAATATGCCTTTTGAGCCTATTCGTTCTCCATGCGACTACTATGGTCACTCCGAACTCCACTGATCACATCAACGTCAGCTGTCCAACCCAGGCGACCCTGGGTGGACCAGTGGAGGTCCCACGTTCACGTATTTACATCTTTACACCTTACACTTAGGTTCCTGCTTTCTACCGGACGCATTCCATAACCGATTCTCAGAAGGATATGGGCCGATTACCAAGGAGGTAATTCGATAGAAACCAGAACAAACAGATGGTTTCTACTGCGTCATACTGTCGTATCAACCAATGAGTTCGACAGGTGAGTCTAACGATAGTTCGGACACAGGTTCGTTTATTTCCTAACCATGTGTAAGTATCGAGAATAGCCCGGCCTCTTGAGGCATTGGTTGCCTCTCACCGGTACATTCCGGGTGAACTTCGCACCCCAGGGTTGCTCTACCCTGACGCGCGTCACCGTGTTCTAACATCGGCCTGAGTTGCCGATACGTTGGCACTTCATCCAACGGGTTGTAAATACGCGCTTCGTGGCGTACGTTTGTGGCTCTCTTCCAGCCAGATGGTCAGGGGTGTGGGCGGCGCGGGGTCTTT
>CAYSBO010000142.1:0-2632 GCA_964429285.1 uncultured Dehalococcoidales bacterium
GCATCTCTACCCTTTGATGTAAGTCTACAGCAAGACATGAAAAAAGTCCAGCATCCGCGGTCGGATTCAATTATGCTATCATAGTAACTGGTTCAGGAACGATATAATGGCCTTTCAGCCACAACTCGAGATTCTTGTCAGCCGTGACGAGATAGCCAGAACTGTGGACAGGCTGGCTGGTGAAATCAACAGGGATTATCGAGATAAAGAGCCCTTACTCATTGGCGTCCTTAAAGGTTCCTTTGTGTTTATGGCCGACCTTGTTCGGCGGCTTGATTTATCTTTGCAGCTAGATTTTGTCAGGCTGTCCAGCTACGGCACGGCCAGGGAGAGTTCAGGTGAAGTTCGAGTGGTCCACAGAACCAGGACGCGCATACAAGGTAAAGATGTGCTGGTTGTTGAGGATATCGTGGATACGGGAATTACCACGTCGTTCTTACTCGGTTACTTAAGAAAGAGGAAACCAGCTTCACTGAAGCTGTGTGCACTGACAGACAAGCCATCCCGGCACAGAGTCCCTGTATCCATAGACTATCTTGGCTTGACCCTGCCCAACAAGTTTGTCGTAGGATATGGACTGGACTTCGGCGAGAAGTTCCGCAATTTGCCCGATATTTGTACCCTGGAGGATTAGGAGATGGATTTAAGGAAGCTTATTTCTGTGGCCAGAGGGGAAACGCCGGCCGATCTACTATTCAGGAATGCAGGGATAGTAAACACCTTCATTGGAGAAACAGAACAAGCCAACGTGGCTATCTGTGGAGATAGAATTGCCGGCATAGGGGATTATGACGAGGCGAAAGAGACGATTGATTTGCAGGGCCAGTTCCTGGCTCCAGGGTTCATAAACGGCCATACGCATATAGAAAGCTCTATGCTTCACCCGGCCAGGTACGCTGAAGCTGTAGTTCCCAGAGGTACCCTGGCCGTGGTTACTGACTTGCACGAAATCGCCAATGTCTGTGGACTCCAGGGCGTAGAATTCGTCACAGGTTGGGCGCAAAGACTGCCGCTGGACATGCTCTTCATGGCCCCATCGTGTGTGCCCGCCACCCAGCTAGAGACATCCGGCGCCCGAATCAGCTTTGAGGAAATAGAAAAACTTCTGGCTCATCCTAACGTAATCGGCCTGGGGGAGGTGATGAATTACTCGGGAGTACTTGGTGGGGAGGAGCGGGTCTTAAACAAAATCAGCGCTTCAAAGGGCAGAGTCATCGATGGACACGCCCCGGGCCTCGCCGGCCAAGAGCTAAATGCCTACTTGTCTGCCGGTATTGGGTCTGAGCACGAAGCCACAACCCGCGAAGAGGGAATGGAGAAGCTGCGCCGGGGTATGTACCTCATGATTCGGGAAGGCTCTTCAGAGAAGAACCTGGACGCCCTTCTGCCTCTGGTTACCGATAATACCTATAAGAGATGCTTCTTTGTGGTGGACGACCTTGATTGCTCTGATTTGCTTCGCAAAGGCGATATCGACGCCGTGGTGCGAAAGGCGATTGGCAGAGGGCTGGAGCCGGTGCGTGCAATTCAGATGGCGACAATAAACAGCGCCGAGTATTTCAGGCTTTACGATAGGGGAGGCATTGGCCCGGGCTACATAGCCAATCTCATAACCATCACCGATCTGGCTACGCTGGAAATAGACAGGGTCTTCTACCAGGGCAAGCTGGTGGCAAGGCAGGGCAAGCCCTTGTTCCCATTGCCCCCTGTTACTCTGGAGCTAAGAGACACGGTACGCATTAAGCATCCCATAGCAGAATCGTTGTCATTGCGAGCGAAGCGAAGCAATCTCAGTGAGGAAAGCTATCCAGTTATCGAAATCATCCCGGGACAGATAGTCACCAGGAAGACGGTAGAAAAGATGAAAGTTGTGGACGGGACAGTTATGCCCGATCTGGAGAGAGATATCCTGAAGCTGGTGGTCGTCGAACGGCATGAGGCCAGCGGCAACATCGGACTAGGGTTAGTAAAGGGATTCGGTTTGAAGAAAGGAGCGTTGGCCTCGTCGGTGGCTCACGACTCGCACAACATAATAGCCGTAGGTGCCAACGACCTCGACATTCTCAAGGCAATCGAGGAAATCAACAGGCTGCAGGGCGGGCTGGTTGTTTGCGCCGACCTAGAAATTCTTGCTTCCCTACCCTTGCCCATCGCCGGCCTGCTTTCCCCTGAGCCGCTGAAGGTAGTCGTATCCCAGCATGAAAAAGTGGAGAGGGCTGCTGCCACCCTGGGCAACTTGCCCCCAGCACCATTTGCCCTCCTCTCCTTCCTGGCCTTGCCCGTAATTCCCGAACTCAGACTGACCGATTTAGGGCTGGTGGACGTCAACGAGTTCAGGTTGATCAAATAGAATTAGCTCTGAATGAATCATTATGTCAGTCCCTTCAACATGTACCGGGCCGAATCCCTGTCTGGTACTTCTTCCACCGTCATCAGTGCGTAGGCGCCTCTCATAAACCGGTATTCCTTTGCTCCAGCTTTAGCAATCGTTTCTTAACAGATAATCCACCCCCATATCCAACAAGCTCCCCGTCACTGCCGATTATGCGATGGCAGGGGACAATTATGGGGATAGGGTTTGCTCTGCTTGCCTGGCCCACAGCACGGACAGCCTTTTCATTGCCTATAGCTC
>CAYSBO010000143.1:0-2570 GCA_964429285.1 uncultured Dehalococcoidales bacterium
GAGTAAGGGCTTTTGCTCAATCCGATGCTGGTATAGGGTATGGGACTTCGGTTACGGGGACTACGCTTGAGGTTGTGTCAATTTCGGTTTCTCCTGAAACTCAGGATTTTGGGACATTGGAATTAAGCAGTACGGGTGAAACCGCCATAAATTACTTTACCTTGAGTAACGATGGCGATGGTGCAGTAGATGTAACGATTGAAGGCACCGACGCCACGGGTGGCGATGACACATGGACACTGTCTGATACTGCTACGGCTGGGGAAAACACTTATGGGTTGAAGGCCGGGTTGGATGACGACGATGATAGCTTTGATGTGATAGTCAGAAAGACCGAAACCTACAATACTCTGGTAAGCAACTTAGCAAAGGGCGCAACCCAAGATTGGGGGCTTAAGCTATGGATGCCCACATCATTGAGCGGATATGATAACAACGAAATGAACAGCACGATAACATTAGTGGCAAGTGCGGCAAGTTGACACTATCGCCCGTGGTCGGTCGGGCATTTTGGAAAATACTAGAAAGGAGGTGAGCCAAAGTGAAAGGAATTAAAAGGATAGTACTAAGCCTTGTGCTGGCTATTGCCCTGATGGCTGTGTTTGTCGCTCCAGTGGCAGCCACTAACCCCACCGTGGCTATAACCGTGACGGCTGAAGTGATATCTATCACCAATACGAAGGCGACGTGGGCGATAGGTATAGTAGCCGTGGACGAAGTCGTGTACTTCAGCACTGATGGGACAGAAGATGTTGACTGGTCCCAGATTGAAAACACTGGTACCGTAGCCGTTGATGTGGAGATACAAGGCCAAGACCTATCAGGTACGCCTAGTTGGACACTGGCAACAACTACTGGTGCAGACCAGTACTCGCTGTTTGCCAACTCCGAGGGAACGCCGTCAACGTATGATGTCGAGGTTACGAACGGCGCACCCTACAATGACCTGACGACGAATCTGGCCGCAGCCGCTACTTATGTCTGGTCAATGGAGTTCACCGCCCCCAGCAGCTTCGGCGGTACTGAGGATGGCGGTGAGAAGTCAGGCACCGTAACTCTGGTAGCCAGCAAGACATAAGGCTAATAAGCAGTGGTGGAAAACCACTAATTGCGTTTGAAAGTCGCTGCAGCGAATAGGCGTGAAAAGAGAGGTAAATGGGCAAAAAGAGAATAACGATAATTCTTATAGCCATAGGAATAGCAATTGGGGCTTACTTCGGTGTAGGGCACTTGATGGGCGAAGGGCCTGGAACGGAGCCTAATTCTAACAATGACGGTCTGCTGACTGGCTTTGGTATAGCTCAGTCCTCCATCGAGTTTAGGAATGTTTACCCGGGCTGGAATGGGACTGCACCGCTCACCATTATCAACGGTCAGGTCAGAGACAGAGTATTCTGGGTGAGCCTGGAACAGCCAAATCCCGATAAACTCAAGGAAGGGTATCAGTCCCTGCCGGAGAAATACTACTCGTGGATTACGATAAACGGATGGGATGGGGCTGCCGTGACGAGCGAGCCCGAGGTGGTATTGAAAGCCGGGGAACGTCACGAGCTTACCCTTGTGTTGACGATACCCGAAGATATTGACTATGCAGATAAGCGGGCTGAGGTAAGAGTCAGGGTATCCGACCTGTCACAAACCGGACTAGTCCAAGTCGCAGTGGAGACGAGATGGTACATCATTGTAGCAGAATAATAAGTGTATTGCTCATCATCCTCTGTTGGTTGGTCCCTATGCCAGCCTTGGCTGACGGTACGACCGAAGTTCTTATGTCTGCTAGTAACGCAGACCCTCTGGGTATAACGCCCGAGGCTGCGACAGTATGGTCGCGTCTAGGGCAACGGCTGGCAATTCCCAACCGGACGGTTACAGCCATAGGCTACAAAGTGTGGCGTGTGGGTAACCCAACGGGGGATATTGTATTCTCAATTCGAGAAGCAGAAACGGACGAGAATATTATCAGCGTTGTGTGGGGCGATGCGAGCGAGTTACCGACGCTGGGACAAGGGGGGGCACGGAATGTCACGCTAGAGAACCCAGTTACCGTCAACGGGGACGTCAGGATATGTGTAGAATACTACGGAGGCAATGAAACAGACTACTGCAAGGCCGGTTATTTTGCCGGCGATAAGAAAACGGGGGAGTGGTACACCAATTATTGCCAATATGCAACGAGTGGCCAATGGCATGATATAGGAGAGGCGGAAGAAGGTAGTTACTATTATGCGTACCTAGCGGACGGGCATACAAATATGGATGAGGCGCAACCTGATACCGAATCACCTCGTCCTAGTTGGCCTATAATAGCTGTGGTCATTGCTGCTGTTATTATTAGTTTCTGTGTTTACTTCAAGAAGCGGAGGCGTGGGTGAGAATTGTAGGCAGGGTAGCCGCAGGGCTATTGCTAGCACTATTGCTGGTGCCCTTACCGTTGGGGTTGGTGGGAGCCCAGCCTGCCGTCACAATCACCGTCTCTGCTAATCTTACTATGGTGCTTCCGATGGACCCGACGGATTTCGAGGCAGAAGCAATAGGAACGACAAGTGCTAATCTAACATGGACTATGGGGA
>CAYSBO010000144.1:0-2560 GCA_964429285.1 uncultured Dehalococcoidales bacterium
AGACAGCCAGAAAGCGATAGTTAGAGAGCTACATGTTTTCGGCCCTGAAGTCTTGCTTGGAAAGAGGCTCGAACCGGCTGCTCAGCATCACGGGCTTGGCCAGAAGTTGCTTCAAGAAGCGGAGAGAATCACATGGAACGAATTCGGAGTTGACAGATTGTTGATACTAAGTGGCATCGGTGCCAGAGAGTATTACCGCGCACTCGATTACAGCCTGCAGGGCGCCTATATGGTTAAGGAGCTTCGTTAGCCTACTTGGTGTATATTGACAGCGAGAAATGGGCGTAACTATAATGAAGTGAAACCACGATAGCAGCTAATCAGTTATTCTGCAGGGTTGGAATACAGGAAAGCAGAGAAAGGAGAGGGACCCAATGAACGATGAGGTCAGGCCAACCTGGAGACTAGCGTGGGGGTTATGGTGGCGGATGTTCCTGATAAGCCTTGGCATATTTGCAATAATCTCTTTGATCCTGTTCGCAGTGGGCGTGGCATTCATACCATGGGCATTCTTCTGATACTCGTCCTGAGAACCTCTGACTAGTCTCACTTGGTGACGAAACAAGGCTGAGAAAATTGCGCGAGGTTGTGCCTGTTGCGAGAATGCTGTTAATGCTCTGCCGATGTAGGGCTGAGTTGCCGCTCGTCGGTATGTCGCCTGTGGTGGAGGTCATGGGGTATTGACAACTCGAGCTAATAACTATATCGTTATGCGAAGGGATAGCAAGGAGTAAGGGGAAATGGAGCAAACCTGGAAGCCAACAACCGCCGGCATACTCTCTATTATTGCCGGGGCGCTTCAGGTGATCATAGGTATGGGACTTGCTATAGCGGGCGGAATCGCAGGCATCTTTACTGGAATCCCATGGTTCGGCGCGGCTGGTGTGCCCTTGACCGTAATCGGAATAGTCGCCATAGTGGGTGGCGTTTATGCTCTGAAAAGGAGGGTGTGGGGGCTGGCACTCGCCGGGGCCATCTGTGCACTCTTCGGTCCGTGGGCGATTCTCGGCATACTTGCCATCATATTCGTCGCCCTGGGCAAGGGCGAGTTTGAGTGAAGGCCAAGGGTTTTGCAGCTTCTGTGATCTACGGTTGAAAACCTCGCGATAGAAAGGAGTAAGGATGGAAAAGTATTCTTTTCTAAGGTTTGCGGCTAGTGTTTTGAGGGTCGTAGCGTGGATAGTGCTGATAGGTGGCGTTATTGGTTCTATTGTTTTCGGAATTATCACGGGTGGAGTCTACGGTGTTTTCATGGCCGTAGGAGGAGTCATTTTCTCATTCCTGTACTGGGTGTTCTTGCTCGCCACCAAGGAGCTTTTCTACCTGTTTATGGACGTCGAACAGAACACGAGGAACACAGCTGAGCGTGTTACGAAGGAACCGTATTGACGTAAACTTTGTACTTCAGCAGGTTACGTGAATGAAGGCAGCAATATTTTCCCCGCTCGGTAAGCTCGCTCGAAGGCTACGACTACAATTGCTCCAGAGCAGGTGGCAGGGTACGTTACAGAGGCGGCAGAAGGCACACAAGATAAGCAAGACAGAGAGATACTACTACATTAGATATGCGACCGGCGCTCTGAGAGTTGTGGCGTGGCTCGCACTGGTAATCGGCGTCATCGCTTCGCTTGTTTGGGGAATCAACATGGGTGGGATTGATGGGGGAATTCGCATCATATTAGGAATAATTGGGTCATTCCTGACATGGCTGTTGCTGCTCGCGGCCAGGGAAGTCCTTAGACTATTTGTCGATGTGAAGGAAAACACCAGAAAGACGGCCGAGCAAATTGGAGAATAAGGAACATACTCTCTACAGGAAGTTGTCCTTCAGCCTCACTATTGTCTCCTCAATATCCCCATTCTCTGCTCTTATACGTTTTATAGCCTGGTCCAATCTATCGTGCTTGAAAGTATCACTGAGGTCGGCCAGGCTGGCGTAGTAGCCAGCCCGTCTGCCCAACCGGAAATTGAGCCTCTCGTCGTCCGGCAAAGACAAATACTGATCTATGATACCTAGGCATTTTTCTTTGTCCTCAGGCATTTTGCCTTCGACCTCCATCAATAGATTCAGTATGTGATCACTCTTAAGATAACTCGTAACTTCCAGGTTCCTGATGAGGACGCCTATCTCATCCACTACTTCATCCTCCGTTTGTAGCTCAAGATCTCCCTCCTGCAACTTGGTCCATAATGGGATACCTGGAGTCACATGTAGAGTACGCAGCCTTATGTAGTCGGGATTGATCTCATTCAACACCCTGGCCGTTTCCAGTGCATGTTGTTGAGACATTTTTCTGCCCCCGAGACCGGGCATGACGTATTCACACAAAGAAATGCCTGCCTGTCTTATCTTTATTCCCCCCTCGACGTGATCCCTGGCAGTGCACCCTTTCTCCACAAAAGCCAGTAGAGGATCATAGCCAGTCTCCAGACCGATATGAATCCTATCCAGCCCGGCATCCTTGAGCGCCTTTAGTTCTGCCGGTGACTTCCTGGCAGCTGTATGGGAGCGACCATAAGTAGTCACTCTATTCAGGCTGGGAAAGGTTTCTCGCAGGAA
>CAYSBO010000145.1:0-2557 GCA_964429285.1 uncultured Dehalococcoidales bacterium
TTATATTTGGTCTCTGCGGGAATCCAGGGACACCATACTTCTTAGACTCCGCAAGATCAAGCACTGTATACCCAGAACACCGGCGCGAGCGGTCTTTGAGGTTCCTGGGTCGCCACAATCACACCGGGACTCCCTCAGAACGACAAGAGCAGCGGCTGCTCGGGACACCATGCCCGTTCGTCCTGCAGGATAACATGAGCGAAGTCTGTCATGAGACGATCTGAGGATTCGCGTTCAGAATCAGAGGGATACAATCCCTGACCTGCCCTGGGTTGAACCGCAGCGGTGTGCCCAGCGTCTGTTACCAAACTCTGTCAGATCAGGCCCATGGTGTCCACCATCTACGCGACGGTTTCACACGTCTTCCGAGAAAGGCCTCCAGGCTCGCTCGGTGAAGAACTGTTCTGCTAGCCCCACTCGCCTCGTCGTCTATCAGTGTAGAAGGAACATCTTCCCAGTCGAATCCTCGCCTGCCAAAGGCGTCCCTTTGCTCCCATACTATGACCCTGGCACCCTCAATTCTCCATCCATTTGGTGCTTGCCCTTCGTTTCTAACATGGGCGTCAGGCCTAAGCACGCTGTTGAGTCGCGCCTTAACCCGGTCGTACCGCTTTTCAGCGTAGCTGAGCCAGCTTATGGATCGACACCAGCCAAGCGACTCGTGAGTTGTCTTAGACAATATATCGCTGAGAACACCTGAAGACAGCGCCAACCAATCTTCTGGAAGGCGTTCATCCTCAAGTCGGTCCATAAGCTCAACCAAGTATCGACGATAGAGGTGTCCAGTTAGACCGTGGCGCAGCTGCTGTATTCTACTCTCGAGGCGCTGACGCAGCTCTTCGTTGTGTGGCGGCAGGGCAGTGGTCGTGTATATCATCATGCTCCGCTTAACGACCTCGTCGGAGAATGATTGAGGATCCGCGTACATATAAACAACGAAACCCGGGTGCTCAGTCACGGGCAGCTGCATTTCATTCTTGATCATCTCTTTTCCATGACGATTGAACGCGGTGCGTCCTATGTCATCGAACACAACGGGGAACCTCTTGTATGCCTGCTGTAATGCCCGCAGGTTGGAAGCAGTGAAACTATCTTTGGGTATCGTCCGGGTGTAACCGAACATAGAGGTCATCAAGGTATCCACCAGGCTAGTCTTCCCACAGTTTGACTTGCCGAATATGATTGCAAACAAAGGGAACCGGATTACGTCTCTGTCCTGCAGAAGAGCTAGGGAGCGCATTTCGCAGATAAACGGTGAGAAATAGAGCCAGGCCATTAATGTGAAATAGTCGCGCTGTAGGCGCGGTACATTGCCCTCAAAAGCGCCTTCGTAGTTCTTGAAGTAGTCGACAAGGAGTTCGCCATCGATACTTACCTTTTCGTTATTCCATTCCAGAGGAAACCGTTCACCACACAACAGGGCTGAGCGATTTACCCTATCCAGGCAGAAGTAGCGGTTATCAGCTTCTTCGGCTGATTTGACGAGGCGTATCCTGCTTATGTCTCTTCTTATCTCAGCTGTGATCCTCTGCTTTCCTCCGCGAACCGGAGGAACAGCCGCTGCTATGCTTGGCGCTATTGCCGCAATAACCCTCTCCACGCGTGATATCTGCGTCTGTGGCGCTACTTCGATTTCTCGAGCCCCCGGGACATCAATCACCAGTGTGGGGGATGTACTGATCATTACCGGCGTGTCGGTTATCTCAATCTCCGCATTGACAATCCTTTCCTTAGGGAGAGTAATCTCATCGGTTGCGGCGTCTCTTAGTCTGTCAAACATGCTGTTGTAATGGCCCCATGCCTCCTCATCATCGTCGAACTTGACCAACGTCTCGGTCTGATTCCCTGAGAAGGCACGCTCAGAGAGATTCGCCGAACCGATGATGACTCGCGTGCTTCCGTCAGCCCTAGAGAGGAGGTAGAGCTTTGCGTGGGCGACGTGTTTCCTGAGGACATAGAAACGCACTCCACCTGCGTGCACTCTCTCGAGAATGTGTACGTGTCGCTCGTCCTTAAGTCCCATGATAGCAGCACGTGTGCTGCTGATAGCAACCTTCTGGAATGACAGGATGTCCTTGATGTCGCGTAATACACCTTCATAGCCAAATATGCACTCGAACTTGGTGAAGGAATATCTGTCCAGCATCCTGACGATAGCATTTACGCTAGCTGAGTAAGTGAGTACGCGCAGGCTCTCATATCCGTCGAATAGATCCCAACTGAATCTCTGTTCTTGTAGGAATCTGGCATCGACGATACGTAGCCCGGAGTGATCATCCAGGCCAAGCCCGGCCTGGATCCGATCCATGCCCTCTAGTTCATCGAATAGCTTGTCGTCTGCCATCTTCGTGTTCGTACTCGACGAGTACCGCTGGATTCATCCTATATTGGAACGACGCCAGTGTCAAGGTAGCGGGGAATCCGAAATAGAGGGGAGGGGGTCAGGTCTTTGCATTTGGTCTCTGCGGGAATCCGGGGACACCATACCAATTTGGCCTGCGGTGGCCCAGGTTAACGCGCCCCCGCGAATACAGCCGCAAGGCAGACAGCCGGGTTG
>CAYSBO010000146.1:0-2504 GCA_964429285.1 uncultured Dehalococcoidales bacterium
GATGACCGGATTCGGGTACTGAGAAGCAGCAATCTTAGCGATTCCCTGATCCAGATGGTCTACAAAATAAGCGGTTTTGTTCTCGTATCCCTCTGTCAAGTCTCGTATCTTTTGCCTTACCTTGTTGTCTTTAAGGTCGTTGAAATGGACAAGTGCCATGGGATGGATCTTGATTATGTTGTTGATAATAAACTCCATGCGTGCCAGGCCGATACCTTTACAGGGAAGGCGCCACCATCGAAAGGCGGCTGCCGGACTTGAAATGTTCATCATTATCTCGGTCCGGGTCTTTGCGATGTTCTCAAGGCTTACGTCGGCAACGTCGAAATCCAGAATTCCATCATAGATGTACCCTTCATCGCCTTCGGCACAGGAGATAGTAATCTCTTGTCCATGCTTGAGTATCTCCGTAGCTTTACCGGTGCCCACCACTGCCGCGATTCCCAGTTCCCGGCTAACTATGGCGGCATGGGATGTCCTGCCTCCTAGGTCGGTTATGATTCCTGCAGCGTGCTTCATGATGGGTACCCAGTCCGGATCTGTCATACCGGTGACCAAGATTGAGCCATCCTGGAACTGGTCTATGTCGTCCGCACTCTTTATAACCTGCGCTTTGCCTGCGGCAATTGCCTGTCCTATGCTCAATCCTGTCAGAAGCCGGTCACCCTGCTCCCTCAGACGGTAGGTCTTGAGGGAAGCGGCTTCCTTCTGGGATTGGACTGTTTCAGGGCGAGCCTGGACGATGAACAGCTGTTCCGTCTCTCCGTCCTTAGCCCATTCCATGTCCATGGGTTTGCCGTAATGCTTTTCGATGTCACAGGCCCACTGAGCCAGTTTCAGAATCTCGTCATCCGTCAGTGCAAAAGTGCGTCGTTCCCTCTGCGATGTTTCGATTGTTTTCGTAGTCTTGGTGCCCCCTGTCGCGTACACTATCTTCCTTGATTTCTGGCCCAGAATTTTTCCGATTATGGGTTTGAATTCGCCCTTACCGACCAGCGGCTTATAAACAGCATATTCGTCAGGCGTAACTGAACCCTGTACTACGCTTTCTCCCAGTCCCCAGGCAGCGTTTATGACCACAACGTCCTCGAAGCCACTCTCTGGATCCAAAGAGAAAATGACTCCGGCACTTGCCTTATCAGACCGCACCATCTTCTGGACTCCCACGGAGAGCGCGACTTCCATATGGTCGAAGCCTTTTTCCGTACGATAGCTGATGGCTCGGTCAGTGAACAGAGAAGCGTAACATCGCTTGCATGCTTCCAGCACCCGCTTTTCCCCGGAGACATTGAGGAAGGTCTCTTGCTGACCAGCGAAGCTTGCTTCAGGCAAGTCTTCCGCTGTGGCACTGCTTCTCACTGCCACCGCCACGCTATCCGTGTCGTATTGACGGCATAGCTCCCGATAGCCATCCCTGATCGCCTGAGCTACTTCTTCAGGGAAATCGCCATCCATTATCAGGCGCCGGATTGATTGCCCCACCTTGTTTAACGGCTTGTGGCCATTGTCAAGCTCTTCGAGTACAGAAGTGATTTTGTTCCTTAAGCCGTCCTTTTTGTCCAAAAATGCCCAATAGGCACTGGCCGTGGTAGCAAATCCATCCGGGACGTCGACGCCCTTATCTTTCAGGCTGCTAATCATCTCGCCGAGGGAAGCGTTTTTGCCGCCCACATCAGCTACATCGGCACTGCCCAGGTCCCTAAACCATCGTACGTAATCTGCCTTCTCAGTCATTTCACCTCCTCCTTTTCAATCAGCAAATTTTGTTCCAGCAATATCCTGTCTATCTCATCATGCAGATGCTCGATTGACTCATCGTTATTCAAGGAATAATCTGCCTGCCTAATAGCCTGATTCATTTCAAACAGATTCTGCTCAGCTATGTCTTGTTGCGGGAATTCATTGTAGGTTTGTGGATCTCTTGCCTGCGCACGCTTGCGTGTGCGCTCATATCGGATGCGCGGATCGCTGACAAAAGCATGGAACAGAACGAAATCATCGTCAAATTTGTCCTTTAGATAACGGACATCCTCTAGGGTTCTGATCCCCGTTATGCCAGCGGTTTGCCATCCGTTCTGTTCGATTCTTTGTACGGCCAGGCGCATGAAGTGACCCTCACCAAACTTATTAATCTGCCCTTTGGAAATACGATGCAGATTGTCCCTATTTGGTGAAATCCCGTCTTTCCGTGCCATCTCCCTCACCATATCCCCAACCGATACATACGGCACGTCGTATTTTCGTTGCAGATATTTCACTACCTCATCTTTGCCGGACCCATTGAGGCCTATAGCGCCGACTATTGTCATGGTATCCTCGTTTTGCGGTGACTTTTTCACGACTGACAGTTGGGGCAAAAATAGGCACTTCGACCTGAGACTTTTGTTGTGTCTATCTCGCCGTGGCAGACAGGACACCTGCCAGCTTTCTCACGGTGAGGAAGCAGATAGGTCTCGGGCATTTTTTCTGGGTCAGCCTCACTATCTCTGGCTGTCTCAAGCACT
>CAYSBO010000147.1:0-2502 GCA_964429285.1 uncultured Dehalococcoidales bacterium
CCAATAATGAGTGCCATAGCCAACAGCTATGGCGGCCACAACAATCCCGACCACCAGTCCTGCACCGGAGTTACATGCCTCCCTGGCGCTTGTGGATACCAGCAGGCGAACATACAGCTTCGCCACTAACAGGTCGTGGGATTCAGCCTCGACTCCCAGCCATATCTCCCAGTCTTTCTTTGCCCATTCTTGCTCTGGCGGTACGGTGACCGTTACCGTCACGGCGGCTTCCGAATTAGCGGCTACTTCGGTTTCTTGAAGGGAGAAGCTTACCCAACTGTCGTCGGGGAATTCCGTCCTACCTTCCCTTCTGTCTTCTTCCCGAGGGCTGAACGTGGTGAAAACAAAGCTGCGGGGGGCTTCATCCTGATTGTGAATGGTCCGTTGGAACTCCTCTGTCTCGCCCGGGGACAGGTTATCTATGCTGACCTCAGCAGGGGCAACGGTGAAGTACTGGTCTGCGCTATGGGCCGGAGCCAGACAAGGCAGGCAAATGACCGGCAAAGCTGGGATGAGAGCAGCCAGTATGTGCCCGGTCAAAGAATTCTTGATGGTTGGCCCGTGTCCTTTCTGGAAATCCCCTCGGTATTGCTCAGGACATGCCTGAGCAACATCTCGAAAGAATGAAAGTCCCTATTTCCAAAGTCTGAACAGACTCCTCAGGCAGCCACCGCACTTATGGTGATCTGGGTCTCCATCTCTCTGCCGCCGATGAAGGAGCTCGGTGTTATCAACCTCAGCCCGAAGTGCTTGCTGTCGCCGGGGTTCAAGCTTGAGCCTCCATCATAAGGCCAGAACTCGCTTACTGTGTTGGTGACCGGGACATAGCCGTCGCCGTAGGGACCACGGGTAGTGTCACCGGATATCCGGAACCATAACCCGTACACGTCTTCCCCGTTAGAGCCGTCTGCGCTCAACGTCCACTTATACGCGCTGGGATTATCCACCCATTCGGCATCCTCTCCCACGATGAAGGTATTCACTTCAGTATTGCCGGTTACGGTCAAGGTGCACCACTCTATCGCTGGTATGGTCATATACTCTGTATCTGGAGCTACTTCTCCCAGTGGCCACTGTGTCTTATCCAGACTGATGGAGACCCCCGCCGCCCCCGTCATAGTGATGGTTACGCTCTCGCTATCGCCGGCCAGAGCCGGCAAAGAAAACGCAAGGGCTAAAACACTCGCCGTCAGGATGCCAACTACTACTTTCATGTTTCAGCGCCGATTCGGTGAGATGTTGCACACACTTTCGTGCGTGGCCCAATATATTATTAGATTTCGCAGCAGAAAACAAGACCACCAGCGGCCCTTCGGGGATCCTGGCTTGTTAGTCTTGATTCCCTGACGGCGGCAATCTATGCTTCCGGTCGGTGAGCTAGCCGCAGGTGCGGCTCAGGCCGACCGCCACAACCACCAGGGCGATGATGACGATGGTCCAGATCGTGATGGGAGTGCGTCTGCTGGCCTTCTCCAGCCTGCGTTCGGATTGTCTCCTTCTCCGTCTGCTGGTCATGCTGCCCCTAAACCCACACGATATGGAAAATCACAGTTGCCGGTATTTGTTGGACCATTGAAATTGCCTGTCGATTGCGGACTTCTTTGACGTACTGGCTGCGCACTACTTGGATAGCTGCAGGTCTGCACGCTGGAGGAGCTTCATCTTCTCTTTTACTTCTCTCATGGTCTCTTCTGCTATAGCTTCGGCGCGATTGGCTCCATCGGCAAGCACCTGGGCGACATAACCAGACCTGGCGGCCAGCTCAGCCCGCCTTTCGCGGAAAGGCTCCAGGCTTGCGCTGATGCTCTCAGCCAGTATCTTCTTGCAGTCCACGCAGCCTATAGCAGCGCTGCGACACTGTGAAGCAATTTCCTCCACTCGGGCAGGGGTGAAAAAGCTGTGGAGGCGGAAGACATTGCATGCTTCAGGATGCCCGGCGTCGGAGCGGTACCTCCGTGCCGGGTCTGTGAAGGCAGTCATGACCCGCTCCGCGATTTCCTGCGGAGACGCAGCTACTTCAATATGGTTATCGTAGCTCTTGCTCATCTTCTGCACTCCGTCCAGTCCCAGAACTAAAGGAAACTTGGTAAGCTTAGCCTGTGGTTCAGGGAATACGAAGCCGAAAAGGGAGTTGAACCTGCGCACAATCTCACGAGCCAGTTCAAGATGAGGCAGCTGGTCCTCGCCCACGGGAACAACCTCGCCTTTATATAGTGCGATGTCGGCGGTCATGAGGACCGGATAGCCCACCAGCCCGTAGTTGACATTGTGCGGCTGCATCTTGACCTTTTCCTTGAATGTCGGAACGCGCAATAACCAGCTTAGAGGGGTCACCATGCTGAACAGAGTATGAAGCTCCTCTACCTGAGGGACATGAGACTGGACGAAGATTATGGCCTTCTGTGGGTCCATACCGGCCGCCAGCCAGTCAAGCACCATTTCGTAGATGTCTTCCTGCAGGGATTCCGTGTTTTCCAGAGTGGTGAGGGCATGAATATCCAC
>CAYSBO010000148.1:0-2485 GCA_964429285.1 uncultured Dehalococcoidales bacterium
TGCGATCCGTGCTTCCCAGTTCAACCCGGGTTTGCCTATAGCTCCAATCTTGTGTTCATTGCCATAACCTAAGCGAATGCACCCCGGCCCGGTGGACTCACTCAGGCCAAAATCGGTTTCATATAGCATGTTAGGGAAATATTCCTTCCATCGCTTCACCAGACTCGCAGGAACTGGCTGCGCGCCCATATGAACGCGACGGCAGCAGCTCAGGTTGTTATAGTCCTCTTTTCTCAGTTCACCCCGGTCCAGTGCCCCGAGGATGTCCTGAGCCCATGGGACTAGCAGGAAAATCCTGGTCACCTTTTCGTTATGTATGGCCTCAAACATGGTTTGCGGGTTAACCTCGGTCAACAGCGTTCCCTGCGCACCTACAATGAGGTTCCCAAACCAGTGTATCTTGGCGAGGTGATACAGGGGAGGACAGACCAAGAAATTATCGTCGTGCTGTGTCTGATGTTCAAATGCCTGGACTGTGGCCCCCCACTCAAGGTTCTTGTGCGTAAGCAGTATCGGTTTGGGCGCTCCGGTGGTGCCGGATGTGAAGTACAGAGCGGCCTCATCTTCATCGTCTATCTCAACTTCTGGCGGACTGGCCGGGGCCCCGGTCAACATATCTTCCAACCGTTCCATGCCATTGAGCGTATCTTCGCCCACAAAGATGTAATGCTGTATTGTCGGTAATTGCGAACGAGTAGCCTGCACCCTTTCAGCAAACTGTTCGCCCAGAATCATTACCTTAGCTTCCACTATGTCTACACAGTATTTCAGGTCTCTGCCATCAAACCTGAAATTGAGGGGTACCGCCCATGCCCCGGTCCGGATGATGCCGAAATAGGCCTCAAGCCAGTCAATGGAATTCATCATCCAGTGTACCACCCGGTCGCCCTTCCCGACCCCTTTCCCTATCAGCGCATTGGCTATTCTATTCACCCTCTCATCGAAGTCCTTCCAGGTGATCTGCCTTCTGAATCCCTTGCTCGGCCTCAGCTCGACAAGGGCAATATCGTTCGGGTACATTCGGGCGTTTCTGGCTATCATCTCAGCGACAGTCATTGCAATTACCAATCTCCTTTACTCAGAATTCACGCGCATTCTTATCCCAATCCCGCCGGTCTGTCAACAACTATTATTGGAACAACCCACGTGCGAAGAAACAGGCGGCATTCAGGTGTTTTGGTAAACCTAGCATGATGCTAAAATTAACTATATGCCGGCAAATTTACCACCGCACTACTTCGAGGCCGAGAAGAGGTACAGGACGGCCAGGGACCCTGAGGAAAAAATCGCGGCCTTGCGAACCATGCTTGCCATTATGCCCAGACACAAAGGTACCGACAAGCTTCATGCCGACCTGAGACGGAAGATTGCCAAGTTTTCGCAGGAGGCAGAGAGAAAATACGCCACAGCCAGACGAACAGGCTTCTACATCCAACGTGAAGGCGCTGGACAGGTAATGCTAGTAGGTCCGGCCAACGCGGGGAAATCGCAGCTGCTGGCAGCCCTGACCGAGGCCGTTCCCGAGATAGCTGAATATCCCTTCACCACGCAAACCCCAATTCCGGGGATGATGAAGTTTGAAGATATCCAGATACAACTGGTGGACACGCCACCCATCGGACACAAGGAAGTGCGAATACTGCTGGCGAACACACTTAGAAATGCTGATCTAATCGCTATCGTAATAGACTTATCTTCGGAGCCAGCAGGCCAGGTGGAGGCAACTCTTCAAGGGCTGAAAGAGGCCAGAATAGAGCCTTTCACGGATGATGCTACGCCAACGAGTCCTGGCGCTTATCCCAGGAAGATGTTATTAGTCGGGAACAAGAATGACCTGGCAGGTTCAAACGAGAACTGGACCGTCCTGCGTTCGCGGTATGATAGGTTGTTTCCCCTGGTTTCCGTCTCAGCCACAGAAGCTCGCGGCCTGGAGAACCTGAAAACAACGTTTTATCACGCCCTGAATATTGTCCGGGTTTACACCAAGAGCCCTGGCAGCAAGGCCGACCTGAGCGATCCCATGATATTGGAAAAGGGCAGCACTATGGAAGAAGCTGCTGAAAGCCTCCACAAGGACTTCCGTCAGAATTTGAAGTATGCCATCGTCTGGGGTTCAGGCAAGTACGATGGACAGAGAGTCAGCAAGGCACATATACTTCAAGACGGCGATATAATCGAGTTTCATATCTAGACGCACATATTTCTGGCTCCATGTCATTTCCACCTTTACGACCACCAGTTCCACTTGAAGTATCGAGCAGCCTCACGGACAGAGAAGGACAACCACGGCTGGGGCACCGCTACCAATTCCGACGCTGCTGGGTCTGTAGTTGCCCACCACACACCGACTTGAAGACCGAGATGCCTATTCTGAGTCGGGTGTTGACTTTATGGTTCGCCCTTAATCATAATAGCAACCGTAGTTTCGAATCGGGCAAAGGAGGTAGAGGACCATCATGTTTAGAATAACCGGATTATGGATGGG
>CAYSBO010000149.1:0-2453 GCA_964429285.1 uncultured Dehalococcoidales bacterium
GCGTGGGGATCGTAGAGACAAGCTACCGTAACGTTGTAGCGATGTCCCGGCAGGCAGGTAGCAAGCTGCTCCACAACTCTCTCTGCGCCGCCGACATTGAGTTCGGTGATGAGGAGGAGAACGTTGATGCGCCCGGTCATGCCCAATATCCCAGCGCTCTCAAACGATCCCTTACCGTCTCCTCGTCCTTGTCGACTTCTCCATCCGGGGTAAATGTATCTGGGCCGGTACCTTCCCGAAAGCGAACAGGGCGATCGGCGGGTTCACTACCTGGTTCCAAAATCTCCAGCAGCACCCTTCCGTCCACATCCTCAGGCACCGGCAATCCCATCAAATGTAAGATGGTGGGGGCTAGGTCTTCAATCTTGGCGTTGTCTAGGGTGACGCCCTCAGCGATGTCGGCCCCCCAGGCCAGGAAGATACCTTCTCGGCTGTGATAGTTCACCATCGTGCTCTCGAAAGGCTCGGCTGAACGCAGTAGGAAGCTGACGAAGACATTCGGCTCCAGAACGATGTCCGGAGCAAAACGGAGATGCCCTCCATCGTACAGCTCCTCTTTGCGCCAAACCCGGGCAAAGGCATCTTGGCCTGTGGTGGGGTCGGTCAGGGCCTCCAGCTTCACGATGATCTCCTCTCGCAGGGCGGCGATGTCCTGGGGATCCACGATGCCATCCCGGAAACGGACGCTGTCGTTGATGTAGACGCCCTTGCACTCGTTCGTGGCAGCGTAGGCCACGCTCCGCGACAGATCCGCCCCTTGACTCTGTAGACGGAGATCGAGGGGCAGGACTGATCTCAGGCCGTGGTAGAGGCGTTTGCCGAGTCGGTAGAGCCAGGGGTGCTGGAAGAAGAGCCGGCTTAGTCGGCTCAGGTCGAGTTGCGGTTCTTGTCCATCAGGCTCCCCCTGGTCCCTCATCTTGGAGAGAAGATCCTCACCTTCAGGCCGCACGCCTCCTCCCAGGGCCAGGTAGCCCTCGCCTACCAGCCAGCTGTTGATGTAGAAGATTGTAGAAAAGACTTTGAAGCCATGATCAGACATCACCAGCAAGTTTGCTTCACGCGGAAGATGCTCCATAAACCAACCAAGGTAGCGATCCAAATCCTGGAAGAGCTGGCTGCCTTTGGAGGAGCTCCCTCCTTTTTGCATCTCGGCGTACATCTCGTGGGAGATGTGATCGCTGCCGCTGAAGAGCAGGAAGAAGAAGTCCCACTCTCTGTCGAACAGCTTGCGGGCCACACTGAAGCGCTCCCTTTCGACCATCTCAATCGCTGCGGGGGTCCGCGTCTCGGCGACAATCTGGTAGGTTTCTAGGTTCGGTATCTCCTGAATCAGGGTGGGAGGGAAGACGCAGCTAGTTCCCTGAGTCATCAAGCTGGTGATGACTGTTTCCCCAACACGTGGCGGATAGGAGACAGGTAGGTTGATCAAGGTGACCTCCTCGCCGGCCTCCACCAACAGCTCATAGAAGGTCTTGCCGGGAATGTCGTTGGAGGTCACGAAACGGTTGCGCTCCAAGCTGTCGGTGGGCATCCGGAAGTCATAGCAGCCGTGCTTACCGGGGCTCTTGCCTGTGGCAAAGGAGGTCCAGGCTGGCAGGGTGGTCGGGGGAATCGTGCTCCTGAGGACGCTATGGGTGCCGTCCCGAAGCAGCGTTCTGAAATGTGGGAGATATCCAGCTTCGCTCCACGGACGTATCAGATCAAATGTGGCGCCGTCCAGACCGATGACGACGGTCTTGTTGCTCATATCTATACCTTCCTAGTCGCCATCCCTTTCTGCTCAAGCAAACTCTCGTAGAGCTGGCGATAACTCCTTGCCATGGATTCGGAGGAGAACAACTGCTCGACGTGCTTTCTCCCAGCGCTGCCCATCGCACGGCGCCGTCCCGCGTCCCGTATGAGGTCCAGAATGGCTCCTGCCAGAGCGCGGGCGTTCTCTGAGGGTACGAGAACCCCAGTTTCACCATCTACAACTGCCTCTCGGACCCCGGTAACCTTCGTGGAGACGATGGGCTTGCCGGCCGCCATGGCTTCCAAGATGGTCAGGCTGAACCCCTCATAGACGGAGGAAAGCGCAAAGACGTCTATGCTTGCCAAGATTTCGAACACCTCGTCTGCCGATTTGCGCCCGAGAAGGAAAACGTTATCCTGGAGGTCCAAACGCTCTATCTGGGCTCTTAGCTGCTCTTCCAAGGGTCCCCAACCCACGATCACTAGCCTGGTGTCTGGCTCTTGAGTGATGACAATGCTCATCGCGGCGATGAGGCATGCCTGGTTCTTCTGAGGGCTGAGACGGGCCACATTCCCGATCAGCGGGTCATCCGGCGCAAAGCCTAGTTGTTTCCTCTTCTGACCGGCGTCGATACGATTGATGACTCGATCTATCTTGGGAATGTCGACCCCGTTGTAGATGACGCTCATTCGCCCCGGCGTCAGCTTCGCGGCAATGCGGA
>CAYSBO010000150.1:0-2437 GCA_964429285.1 uncultured Dehalococcoidales bacterium
GCCATAGAGGCAGTCCAGGCTCTGGAGAAGGCTGTCCTCTATCGCTTCGGCGGCAAAGTGCCCGAGGGCCACCATCTGACGCTAAGGGTGGATAGAGGCTCACAGTTCAGGGCACATCGTTTCCGCGAGGCTGCCCGCCTGCTGAATGTCACCTTAGAGTACGCTGGGGTCAAATGCCCTGAGGACAAGCCTTACATCGAGTCGTTCATCGGTAGCTACAAGACAGAAGAGCTCTACCGCCATGAGTACCGTGGATTTGCCGAAGCGATGACAGGGTGGGAAACCTACCGGGCGTGGTATCGCGAGGACCGGCTGCACCAGGCTCTGGCTTACCAGAGTCCTCGCCGCTATGCAAAAAGGGCAGAAAGGAGTATCTTATTAGTGGCCTGATTTACTCCAGTTTCATGGGGTTCACGTCACGACTTCATCCGAGCACTCCAAGAAATCGCCTCGCAGTGACACCATGTATCACCGTGAGTTCCAGGGACACCATTCCAATCAGGCCCACCACAAATCAGGCATTATGCATCACCATATTGTTGTTCCAGTAGTGCTGGCTGCACTTCAGACTGGATTTTCACCGCCATAAATAGAATATAATGGCGAATCGAGATTATTCGGGATGGGTAAATATCTTAACGAAAGTGACTTCGTAGAAATGGGATATGTTTGCACAGTATGTGGCAAACCTAAAAATTTGCTGAAGTCTTGCCCGAAGGCTTGTACCAAGATTTGCCAGGATTGTCTACAGAAGATGGGCCGTAGCTTTGTTTTCTGCAAAGAATGCGGTGATATGACCTTACAGCATTGGAAAGGCCATTCGTAATTCTACACACACCATACTAATCAGGCCCACTGCAAATCAGGTATTGTGGCCCCAAAGTACATGAACTGTCTAGTGGGGCTGTTCGGCGTCGGCAGGAAGCTGGTTCGAGTTACTCTCCCCTTGCTATGTATGGCCATGAAAAACCTTGGTCAACTCGCTATTCCGCAAGCAGATCCGCGATCGCTTTCTTAGTTTTATAAAATCTGAGTTTGCAGTCGCACTCGCCTTTGCCACATGTAGGGCAATATAGAAATCCAGTATTCCTATCTCCATACCGATTCCACAGTATATTTGCAAAGTTTATCTGTGGTGCTCGATGAGTTGAGGCCGTTTCGAAAGGTTCAAGACCAACCTTTCTTGGTAGCTTATCATAAACTTGGAAAAGAAGTTTGACCCTAATTGAAACAGCGAAAATCCAGGATATTACATCTGCGATTTCGCTTTCAAGATGTGCTCGTCGATTCTCAAAAATCTGGACGGGGTCTGGAGTCTTGTTAATGTCATATGAATATAGCCTAATTAGAGCATCAGATACCTCTCCAATCTCTTCCAATAAATGAAATGCGATAAACTCTAGTGAGAGATTATCATAATTTGCCGCATAGAGAGAAGCAAACATCTCTTCTAAATCAGCCAATATCTTAACTTTGTCGTCTTTGTGCTCCTCTGCAAAATCTCGAAGTGCCTTTTCCGCCTCGGCCTTTTCCTCTTCAGTTCTTTCTTCGACTGTGCTGGAGCTTAGTAGACAATCACATTTGCGTTGCCAAGCCTCCCCTATTTTGTTTTCCTTAGACAACCTAAGAAAGCAAGCAGGACACACGTATGGATATTTATTCCAAACGATGTCTGTTAGAGCCAGAGGAGTATAAAATAGGCATGCTTCTCGGTTTGTCGGTGACCGGTGTTCGATTGGTTGCCGCAGCTTTCCCACAAGAGTAAGGAACCACATCACCGTATCGCCTAGTTCATCTAGCACTCCTTTATATTCGCCTCTTCTAACTTGCTCACCGAGCTTGCTAGCATGGTTCACAGTGTGGAGCAGGGTATCATATATGGTACGCTGAGCATCCTTCTTTGCCCATACAATGCGAATATCGTGAATGAGGTCATCCAAAGTAGCATTCTGTGCTTCGCTCAATTTAACCTTCGGCTGGTTAACCATTGCTTATTTCTCTTTTTTGGAAAGCTGATCAGACCAATTATATTGATAATCTTCTAGAAACCTGATATCCTCATTCCTGTGAAATCCATCTCGCAATACTGCACCCGGAATATTCTTATAGAACCCACACTTATCGCCCTTCTTCCCTTCTAAACAGACTAAGTCTGTTACACATCTCGGTCCTGCATGGATAAAGACATTCGGAGCAACCTCCAATAGAATTTGGTGAATTTTACAGGCTAGCGTTCTGAACTCCAATTCTTCAACCCCACATGTCCTCTGAGATATAAGATTGAATAGACTGCGAGCATTCATTGTCATAATTAACTTAGTAGCGCATGCGTTAGGGAGTATATATCTAGCCTGGCCTTTTGCGATTCCAGCTTCTATCGCTCGAGTATAAAACTCTGTCAGAGCCTTCACCTTCTCCTGAAACTCATTAGCAAGTT
>CAYSBO010000151.1:0-2427 GCA_964429285.1 uncultured Dehalococcoidales bacterium
CACGACCCCCGGTTCCGAAGACCGGTGCTCTTGTCCGCTGAGCTATAGGCGCACAAGCCAGATTTTAACCTCTCTCCGTGTTTATGTCTAATAGGGGCGTTAGTTTGGCGTTATTCTTTCCAGACGCCCTGTTTCTTACCTTAAACCAAACCCTGTCCGGCAGCGTCATGGCATCTTCCTTTATACCCTCGATTATACGAGAGTAGACATCCACTGTGAACGCAACGCTCGAGTGTCCCCCTGCATCTCACAATATCTTAGCGTCGCCTTGGATATTGAAAGCATTTGACATCACTTTCACTAAATCATATACTTTCACCATGCGGTGAAATTAACCTAATTGGTGAAACCAAATGGGAGAACAGGATGTCATAACCAGAATCAAGGACGAGCTTGAGCGAACTCTTCGTGAAATCCCATTCATAGAGTTGAGCAAGTCTGTAATTCAATCATCTTCGGCAGGTAGTGAGGTTGACCTTTTAACGGAGCTTAGGGCCGAGAATAATCTTCTGCGGGTGGCAGTGGAGGTTAGATCTCGGGGAGAACCTGGGGTTATGCGGGCTGCCATCCAGCGGCTCAAGGAATTCGTGGACCGTACTGAGGATACTTACCCCATTGTGGCCGCACCATACATCAGTGAAGACACAGCCAGACTCTGCAAGCAGAATGATGTTGGCTACATAGACTTAGCAGGGAATCTCTTTCTTAGCTTTGACCAGATATATATGGAAAGAAAGAATTACCCCAATCCCGCAATAGAAAAACGGCAAGTTCGCTCTATCTTTAGCCCGAAGTCAAGTCGCATTATTCGAGTAATGTTGAGCAATCCTGGACGACTATGGCGAGTTCAGGAATTAGCGAGGGAAGCGCAAGTAAGTCTTGGCCTGGCTTCCAGGTTAAAGCAGCGTCTGCTTGATTTGGAATACGCTGTTGAGAAACAGGAAGGCTTGACTCTGAGCCGTCCTGGTGACCTGCTCCAACAATGGGCAAACAACTACTCGTTCCGGAAGAACAAGGTATATGACTTCTTTGGTCTAGATGAACTCAAGGAGTTAGAACGCAAGCTCTCGCAATATTGCGAGAAAAGGAGTATTCCTTACGCATTGACCCTTTTCTCTGGGGCTGCTTTGGTAGCGCCGTTCATGCGCTATACGAGGGGATTCGCTTATGTCAGCAAAAACATTCGAGAGGTATCAGAGTCGTTGGGATTGAAGGAGGTTTCCTCAGGGGCCAACATCAGCATATTGGAGCCCTACGATACGGGTGTCTTCTATGGCAGTAGGCAAATTGATAACGTAAAGGTTGTCAGCGATGTGCAGCTCTATCTTGACCTTGTCGCCTTCAAAGGACGGGGTGAGGAATCCGCTGAATTCCTATTTGAACAGAGGCTAAAACCACTATGGTGAAGCAGAGCGATTATTCCCCGGCAGAAACCCAGGCTTGTCAATCTGTGCTGGTGGAGCTAATGACAGTCTTAGGCGAATTTCGGGAAAACATCGTAATAGTGGGAGGAAATGTCCCTCGGCTTCTGATTCAGTCTGCCAAAGCGGAACACCCCGGTACGCTGGATATAGACCTTGCCATAGATAGTAGACACATCTCTAACGACACCTACAAGACAATTGTCGAGACCCTGAAAGCCAGAGGTTACTATCAGAAGCGAGGCGAACAGCCTTTTGTCTTCTACCGAGATGTGAACACCGAAATCGGTAGAAAGATCACCGTAGAAATTGATCTTCTAGCCGGCGAATATGGGGGTACCGGGAGTGGTCATCGTCATCAGAAGATACAAGATGTTCAAGCTAGAAAGGCCAGAGGGTGTGACCTTGTTTTCAGCAATCCGGTGAAAGTCAAGGTAAAAGGCAGGTTGCCAAACGGTGCGATACACGAGGTAACAGTCAACGTGCCTTCAATCGGACCCTTCCTGGTGACGAAGGGCATGGCATTATGGGGCCGCATCAAAGAAAAAGACGCCTTTGATATCTATTATTGCTGTCGCTATTACCCTGGTGGTATAGAGGCGTTGGTGCGAGATACAAAATCTCTTGTAAGTAATAAACTAGGCAGGGAAGGTTTTGGGAAAATCATGGCTCGGTTCAAAGATGTTGACGCTATAGGGCCGGTTGGAGTCTCGGATTTCCTGGAATTAGAGGACGGCGAGGAGCGCCTGCGGATCCAAAGAGAAGCATTTGAATTAATACATAAACTGATGACGGAACTGGGGATTGAGCCTTTTTCAGAGTAGCAGGACACACACCAACCTCGATAGCAAATGCCAGGTCACATTCTGGCCTCTCTCTCGACCCAACCTGCTGATCGAGACTCAACCTGACAGCTTTCTCAACTCGTCCACGACCCAGATCATCCCTTCGGTGTCCAGCTTACAGTAGTCAACTAAGTCCGCCCGTACCCTGGCAATTTCCTCTT
>CAYSBO010000152.1:0-2387 GCA_964429285.1 uncultured Dehalococcoidales bacterium
CGCGGAAGGACTATACCAATTTTTTTGCTCATGCCCTGAAGTCAGCAAACGAATGCAAGTTTTGGTTGGGACTGCTCAGAGATTCTGGTAGAGCTGACAAAGAGGCCGTTAATAGACTTCTGAAGGAAGCCAAGGAGATCGCGAATATCCTTGCCACCAGTATATTGACCCTGAGAGGAAGGAGATGAGATATTTCTGCATTTTGACTTGTACTTCTGGTTTTTTGTCTTTGATTTTTGATATTTGTGTAGGGTTCATTTGACGATGGCAACTACAGTATCTAAGGTCCATACTGAGCCGGTTATCCCCTATGCAATTCGCTGGCAGGGCAGAGTCTACTCTTTGCTGTTGCTCGCCGGACTGTTGGTGCTGGTGGTGGTGTTTGCCACTACTCTGGGAAGCGTTTCTATTCCCTTCTCGACCACCGCGCAGGTCCTTCTTTCTCAGCTGCCTTTCGTCGATATCACTCCGTCTTCACCCGAGGTATTCGGGGCGCCGGTGAGCCTGGAAATCCTGGAGACCATAATCCTGGATATCCGGCTACCCCGCATTTTGCTGGCAGGCCTGGTAGGAGCAGCCCTGGCAGTGGCCGGAGCTACTTACCAGGGACTGTTCCGCAATCCTCTGGCTGACCCTTATCTCTTAGGTGTGGCTTCCGGAGCTGGACTGGGGGCTACCATTGCTATGCTCGTTCCCTTCACATTAGCCTGGATGACCTTCGGGGCCGTGCCATTGTTTGCCTTCATTGGTGGCATAGGTGCCGTTGCTGTGGTCTATTTGCTGGCCCGCGTCGGTAAGACTTTGCCGGCCACCACCCTAATTCTGGCTGGAGTAGCCCTGAGCGCGCTTCTGGCCTCCACCAACTCCTACCTTATGACCGTTTCCGGCGAAGAGCTACGCGGGATCGTATTCTGGCTCCTGGGTGGGCTTTACCTGACCAGATGGTCTGAGGTGTGGACCGTCCTTCCCGCTGTAGTGGCCGGCCTGGTAGTCATCTGGATTCACGCCCGTCCGCTCAATGTAATGCAGCTTGATGAAGACCAGGCCCAGCAACTGGGCATCAACGTGGAAAGGGTCAAGCTCATACTGTTGACTGCTGCCACCCTCATTACCTCCGCAGCCATTTGCTTCACTGGCCTCATCGGTTTCGTCGGCATACTCATCCCTCACGCAGTGAGGCTCGTCTGGGGGCCGGACTACCGGTTCCTGTTGCCTCTATCCACAGTGGTCGGCGCTATCTTCCTCATCCTGGCCGATACCTTGGCTCGTACCATAATTCCTCCTACCGAAGTCCCGGTAGGAATAATCACTGCACTCTGCGGGGCACCATTTTTCCTCTACCTGTTGCGGAGAAGAAAGGGGCTTGCTTTCTTTTGAAGGGATAAGACACCATGATTGAACTGGACAATGTTAGCCTGGGCTACAACCATCGGCCCATCTTACGCAACGTGAATATGAAGGCCAGGCCCGGCCAAATACTGGGACTGGTTGGCCCCAACGGCTCGGGTAAGTCAACACTAATTAAGGGAATGACACGGGTGATTGACCTGTTCTCCGGCCATATATTGATTGACGGTCGCGACATGGTGACTATCAAGCGCGATGAGATGGCGCGCCTTGTTGCCACGGTGCCGCAAAGCCCTGCCTTACCGGGCGCTTTCACTGCCTTTGAAGTGGTGCTTATGGGACGAACGCCGCACCTCGGTCTTCTTCGCTACGAGGGAGGAAATGACCTGACCGTCGCCTGGCAGGCTATGGAGGCGACGCATACCCAATCATTCGCCGAGCGCAGAGTAAGCGAGCTCTCAGGCGGGGAGAGACAGAGGCTTGTTATTGCCCGGGCACTGACCCAGCAGCCAAAGGCGATGCTGCTTGACGAGCCAACTGCCAACCTGGATATAAACCATCAGGTCGAGATTCTTAACCTGGTCAAGGGTCTTTGCCTGGAGCAAAGCCTGACCGTTGTTATCGCTTTACATGATTTGAATCTGGCTGCTCAATACTGCGATTGGATGGTCATGCTGAACGGAGGAGAGGTTTACGTTGACGGAACACCGGCCGACATACTAACAGCCCCGAATATCAAAAGGGTCTACGGAGCCGATGTATGCGTATACCCCCACCCCATTAACAAACTGCCCACCACCCTCATCACCGGAGGCGGGAATCATGGGCCGAACTGATCTCCTTCCTGTAATGGCCTGCAGAAGCCGCAGGTTGGGCAGTGGTATGTGCCCATGCCTGCCCCGCAGCAGGGACAGCTAACTTCATCATCTCTGGCCCCGGGAATTTCCCCCACAACCCGATCATAGATGCGCCAGTAGAAAAAGTGCTCTTTGTTCAGAAACTTTATGTCAACTTTGTTTCTTGCCGAGTGGAATTCCTCG
>CAYSBO010000153.1:0-2382 GCA_964429285.1 uncultured Dehalococcoidales bacterium
CCCGACCTCATATTCTAACCTCACTGCCCCCAACTTCCAGGCAATTTCGCTCAATCGCACTTACTGACGGAATGTTCAATCTGAGGTAGCCGAATGTAGGCTCCGCTCAGGAGTAAAGCGACGCTTCCAGTAATCTAATCAGTTGCCGTGACAGCTCATATGAATCACAGATGCAATGCCAGGCATCCTTGTCCGGCGGCCTTCGACAATAGAACCACTGAGGACTAGACTGATTGAGATTAAGCAACCATGAGTGTCATGAAGATAATGAGTTGAGAATCAGGAGGTAGGAACATGACTACTGATGCCGGGCGATTTGTGAAAAACTTGTGGGCGGCCTGGAGTTCTCATGATTGGGAGAAAACCTCTCTCTTTTGTGCGGATGACTGTATCATGGAAGACCTGCCGTCGCGAATTTGTCATGGTAAGCGGGAACTTGAAGCTTATTATGACGATTTACTTATAGGGTATCCCGACTTGAATTTCTCAGCTAAGCGTCATTTCAGTAGCGGTAATCAAATTGCCACAGAGTGGGTGATGAGCGGGACACATACAGGAAACAGCCCAAGGTTCAAAGCTACTCGTAGAAGATTTGCGATACCAGGTGTGTCAATTCTAGAGATTCAAGGTGGCAAAATCACCCGTGAAACAGACTATTGGGATATGCATTCATTGTTACAGCAACTTGGACTAATGTCACCAGTCGGACAGATGTAACCAAATGGCAGCTACTGGACTCGAGCCAGTGACCAAGGGCTTATGGGGCCATTATTCAGTAGAGGGACCTGATACAGCTTCAGCAGGTTCTCCTTTATAGGCAACCGAGCGCCTGCTCCAGGTCCTCAATCAAATCGTCAACATTTTCCAGGCCAACCGATAACCTGACAAGTTCATCGGTGATCCCGACCTGCCGTCTATGCTCCTCGGGCATAGGAGCGTGACTCAGGGTAGCCGGATGCTCGGCAAGAGAAGCGACGTCACCCAGCGATCCCGCCAGAGAAAAGACCTTGAGTTTTCTTAGGAAGGTACTAGCAGCATCAATACCACCTTCCGGTTCAAAGGACACCACCCCACCGAATCCTTTCATCTGTCTCCTGGCGATTTCGTGTCCTTTATGGGACTCGAGCCCGGGATAGAGCACCTTCTTTACTCCGGGATGTCCCTCGAGATAGTTTGCCACGGCAAAGGCATTTTCCTGATGCTGCTTCATCCTGACCGGGAGAGTCTCGATCCCCCGAAGCACCAGCCAGCAGTCGAAGGGGGCGGCACAGGTCCCCATTGCGTTGAGCAGAGATTGCACCTTCTGGCTTAGTTCATCAGTCGTGGTTACTACAGCGCCACCGACAACATCAGAGTGCCCGTTGAGATACTTGGTGGTAGAGTGGACAACAAGGTCAACGCCATATTCAATAGGCCTTAAGAAATACGGGGTGGCAAAGGTATTATCTATTACCGTCAGCAACTTGTGTTTCCTGGCGATGTCAACCACCATTTCAATATCAACGATATTGAGCAGCGGATTCGAGGGAGTCTCTAACCACAGCATCCTGGTATTGGGCTTTATTGCCTCTTCTATTCTTTTCCGGTCATCCATGCTGAGAAAGGTGAACTCCAGGCCAAAGGCAGGCATCACATCCTGAAATAGTTTATAGGTCCCTCCGTAGATGTCGTCCCCCGAGATCACGTGATCGCCACTTTTCAAAAGATGCATAATTGTCGTCTCAGCCGCCATACCGGTGGCGAATGCAAAGCCGGCTTTCCCTCCTTCAAGTTCCGCGATAGTATCTTCCAGGACCTTCCTGGTTGGATTTGCCGCACGGGAGTAGTACCACCCCTTTGTCTTCCCCACATCCTCGAACACAAATGCCGATGTCTGGTAAATGGGCACCGAAATGGCACCGGTCGCTGCATCCGGTCTATCTCCGACATGAATAGCTATCGTTTCAAATCTCATGTTTCCCCTCCCTGGCTGAATATCGCTTCGGTCGTTATCTTCTCCTGTGATTCTTCTGTGGTAGACGCCGGTGCGCTTATACGGATAGGTCGCTTAACAGGCAAGAAAGCATACGAACAAGTTCCAGAAGACAACGACTGTGTAAAATACCAGAAATGCCACCGTGATCGTATATACAGCTCCGGGTTTCTTATTATAGTTGATCCATAGAAGTAGCGTGGCTAGAAACGCGCCTCCCACCTTTATGACCAGGAACCACCCCTGCCCTACCCAGGCGCTCAGGAAAGGATTGGCCTCCGACCCATGTCCACCTGTTACCAGAAACTGGGTTATCAATCCGTCCGCAACTATCAGGCCGAATAGAGTGTAGAGAAGGTACCTGACCGTCGGACTTTCAATACGAAAGGATTCCGGGATTTTCAATGCGT
>CAYSBO010000154.1:0-2005 GCA_964429285.1 uncultured Dehalococcoidales bacterium
TGTGGCTGTATTATATCTTTTACCTGTAGGTTCGGTAAAGCGCTATGTTGTGCAGCCCATCTCAACAATCCGTAATCTCGTCATATCAGTCAGGATGGTCTTCTTTGATGTGATAGAGGCTGATCAATTACTCGAGCTTCCAACCGAGTCTTGAGTATATGGTTGTGCCTATAAGGAGAAGCGTGATAGAAAGAGCTATAGTAAGGGTTACCTGCTCAGTCGTTAGGGGATTGTATGCAACCATATCTGGTCCAGCCAGTAACGATACGATCGATGCCTGTGCTGAGGAAATCGGATAGACCCGAGCAAACGCCTGGAGTGGCGTCGGTAGAGATTGGTACGGAGCAAAGAGGCCCGATATAGCAGATGTTACTACAGCAATCCCGATGCCTGTCATGATTGCGCCCTGGAGATTCTTGATCAATGTGCCGGCTATGAGTCCCACTCCAGCAGAGGCACAGATTACAAGGAATACGAAGCCAAGCGCCTGCAGGACCTCGACTCCAGTTCCTGTGAAACGTGCACCGAGTGCGCTACCAACTACTATAACCAGAGCTGCTGCCAGCAAAGAAAGGGTAATGACGGCAGAGATTCTGCCAAGAAAGTCCTTGTAAGGCTTTATGGGCATCGATATGAGTTTAGCAAGTAGACCATTGGCTCTGTCTCCAGCAATACTGGCGGGAAGGTTAGACATGCCGGCTATCATCAGAGCGAAAACCATCATTGAAACAGCAATAGAACCCTTGACATAAGGAACCACTGCCTGAGGGGCACCGCCTGTAAATGAGAAGCTGCCAATGATCACCCAGATTATCGGCCAGGCTATGGTCCAAAACAGTGCCGCCTTTTCCCTGAGTAGCTCCTTGATTGCCTTATTGTAGGCTGCAGATATCTGCCTCAACTATCCGGTTGCCTCCTCTAAGCTCTTTTCGGTCAGCCTGAAAAAGACATCTTCGAGGGTTGGCCTCGCCATTTCCACGCGCATCACCTTATGCCCGGCCTGATCAAGACTTCTTACCACATCTGCCAGTACTCTGTCCCCGTTGCGCGAGTATATTTTGTAGCCAGCCTCCGATTCTGCCACCTTTCCATCTATGCCAAAGCCCTGCAACACTGAGAGCACGCTACCGCTCTTTACGGCCGTCTCCACCGTTATCACGTCCTCAACAGCATGTTTCCTCTTGAGCTCATCAGGAGTGCCTTCGGCTATCATTCTACCATTGTCAATCAAACCCACTCTTGAGGCTAGCTCGGCATCGCTCCCGATATGGGTAATCAAGATAATACTGGTTCTCTTATCCATAGCCTCTTGAATCATACCGAAAAAAGACCTTCTGGCAGCAGGGTCGAGTCCTGTCGTAGGTTCATCCAGGATGAGGACCCTTATGCCAGGGAAAAGCGCTGTTCCAACTTCCAGCTTCTTTCGCATGCCACCAGAGTACTTGTCCACCCTCTTATCCGCTTCTTCAGAAAGGCCAATCCTACTCAGCACTTCACCCACCAGTTGACTTACCTGGCTCCGGGAATATCCCAGAAGACTGGCGAAATAGACGAGGTTTTCTTTTCCTGACAGCTTGGGCGAGGAGAAGTTCTCCTGGGGCACATAACCTATGAATTCCTTGGCTTGTGCCGGCCTGTTTCCGCAGACTTCAACAATACCGCTATCCGGCGTCTTCACCGCAGCGATTATTGAAGCCAGTGTCGTCTTGCCAGAACCGTTTGGCCCCATCAGAGCGTAGAACTCGCCTTCTGGCACATCAAGGTTAACTCCGTCAAGCACACGGCGGCTATCATATGTCTTGACTAGATTCTCCACATGTACCGCAAGCACTTAGAAATGCCTCCACTCCGTAATCGGATTGAGCAGACTATTCATACGATCTCCACCAACACAGTCAGAGAACATTATAGCTCATGAGCCGAATTATTCATATCGCCAGCATCTGATCTGAAAACACGACCCCCGAATTATGATGCACCCCCGAATTATGATGAAACCCCGAAT
>CAYSBO010000154.1:2015-2373 GCA_964429285.1 uncultured Dehalococcoidales bacterium
TATAGCTCGCGAGTCGGCTTGTTCATAGAGCCAGCACTCGACCTGAAAGCATGCCCCGCCAAGTATGATGCACTAAGAATGAGATTCATTATGCCTTCACCTCAGTCAACAAAATGGACTCATGTGACCTGCACTGCCTGAGCCTATAGATCAGCATCTGGCCAGGATTCGCTCGGATATGGCCCGCCTTCGTTCAGGGAACCCGCCGCCCATGACCTTCCTCTTCACGTAGCGCTCTAGCAGTGGCGCCGCGTATCGCATCTCGTCCAGAGCTGACTCGAGATTCATCTCACTGAGTGACAGGAGTGTGTAGTAGAACGGAAACCGCCTCCAGCGCCCATCATCCGTACGGTGGGCC
>CAYSBO010000155.1:0-2362 GCA_964429285.1 uncultured Dehalococcoidales bacterium
GAGAATGTGTCAGATGACTACTGCAGATCAATGCGTGTTGACGCTTTCACGGTTGTATCATAGTGAAAGGGAACGCTCAGGAATGTATTTGGCTGCAGGCCTAGTGCTTTCTTCTCGATATGTCTGTTGCTGTCCAGTGAAAATGTCACCCTAATTGTTCTGTGATTTTGTCACCCCCTATCGATGTGTACTCTGAAAGGCCTGCGCCATGGATGGTCTGGGGCAGGCTTGTAAGGACGACCAGTTTTTGGCTTTGCTGTCTTAGTTGCTACACAGGGAACAAGCTCCCTGGAATCGCTTGCTCCAGGTATGAAGCGGACTGTGCTTCTGACTCTAAGCACCGGAGCCTCTGGCGGTGCCGGCCTGGTAAGGAGGCATTGCCCCTTGTAGTACACTGCCAGACTGCCATCCATTCTTTCATGTACCTCCACATTAGCCTTAGCATAGCTTAACCTGCCATTAGTGGGCATTATCTGTAGCCTGTGCCCGCCAAAACGTACCACATTATCCTTGCCTACACTACGCTCGTATTTGAAGCAGAATACTTCGTCGGGGTTAAAGCCGTCGGGGACCTGACGATAAGCGAGTCCGGGCTCTCTGGCCGGAACAGAAAACCTTTGGTTAAAACGTGGCAGAAAATTCCACAGCACCTGATTAGCCTCCTCGATAGTCCTGGCACCAGCTATGCGGAGCTCACTTTTTAGCCGATCCTGGAAGGTGCCCCATAATCTCTCAATCCTTCCCCTGGCTTGAGGTGAGAGTGAGGTGATAGATATGATGTCCAGTTCCTCCATCATCCGTCCAAATTGCGTTGGCTTCTTTCTTCCAGCAAGTTGCTCTTCAAGTGATTCGGGCTCCCTTCTGGAGCGCTCAAATATGCCATGTCCATCGTGATATACAGCTTCGGGTATACCCTGATTTTCTACAATGTTCCTCAGTAAAAGGGTGTACCCTTGGGCATCTTCCTCAGCTCGGAATAAGCCATAAGGGACTTTACCAGTAGCATCATCTATAGCTCCTATAAGGCTGAGGTACGGCCCTCTTCCCCCCAGCCAGTCATCGCGACTACCATCAATCTGTAATAGCATTCCTTCCCTGGGGTAGCGTTCTCTGCGGCTGCGATGTTTTGGTGCTCTTCTCTTTCTAGGGCTTCTTATCCCTGCTTCAAGTAGAATGCGGCGTACTGAAGACCGGGAAAGATTGATTTCTTCCCTTTCCACCAGGAGCTCGGTGAAATGCTGGTGGTTGCAGCCTTTGTAGATTGTTTGGAATAATCCCAGAACCTTCTTTTTCATACCTGCATCCAGGGCATGCCCGGGTTTTCTCCCCCGATTGCCATGCGCTAATGCAACAGCGCCCTCCTTTCTATACGCCGCTAGTATTCTTCTCACATGGCGTAGGGAGAGACCTAACACCTCGGCTGCCTCTCTGGCTGTCATCATACCCCGCTCCGTCTGGTTTAACCCCATCAATCTATTTTGCTCCTTCCTGTTCAATGTTACCCTCTCTTCCATGGGTGACATTTTCACAGAACATTTAAAGATGACAAAATCATAGAACATCAACACAGATTCAAATCGGGGGGTTGACAGGCTCATGTTTGTAGAATATACTAATTAACAAGTTCTTAACATTTCAGGTTAGCCTTGCCAAAGGCGATCCAGTTGATGAGCAAAGGGGGCTGAGGGCCCGGAAAGGAGGAAGCTACAGGGGAAGTCAGATTATTCGGAGAAATTCGTGTCGTCCCGAGACCGGGAACTCGGGGCAGTAGGAACAGTCTTGAAACAGTCAATACGTAAGGAGGTTTAGGTGAAAAAGCTAATCAGTATAGGTATTGCTCTGGCTCTGTTAACTATGGCGGTGGTGCCTGCTGCCGTAGGAGCTGATCCATATGGCGAGGGCACATATGAAGACCCGCCCACATATGCTAAGGTCCCGTTCGCAATGATTGCGAGCGGCTTTGCACTGGTCGGGAATCTCATGGGGCCTTTGGAGCCGCTTCTGGCGGGCGCGGGTGTGAGTCTGCCAATTGCCTTGGAAGACGTGGGGGCGGTGACGGACGAGGTTGCCGGCTGGACGTACGGTCCCCTGTCTTGGTCGGTGGATATGATGGGGTGGGGCATGGACCTAGGCGCGGGTATAGTTGGTGCAGTTGGTCCGACGCTGGGTCTCCCCGAGTGGATAGGTGACGTCATCAGTGACATAGCCTGTGGCCTGTTCACTCCGTGGAACGAAGCAATCGATTCAGACACATTCTCCCCATGTCCATAATGACACCGTAACAACCTTAACAATGTAATAATGTTCTTGCTTGGTTGTCGGCAAATGAGAGAGTAATCTCGATGAGATCGCCAGGTTGATT
>CAYSBO010000156.1:0-2335 GCA_964429285.1 uncultured Dehalococcoidales bacterium
CGGCTGGTATGATCCGAGCAGCCACGGTACGCAGTTTGGGTGTATACTAGTAGTCACCCGCGAAGGGGGCCTCGGTGTATACTGGCGATGAGGTAAGAAGATGCGAGAAGGACTAAGGATCGGCATTGGCTATGACACCCATCCACTGGTTCCAGGCCGTAAGCTAATCCTGGCAGGCGTAGATATTCCTTACAACAAAGGCTTGTCAGGCTGGAGCGACGCCGACGTGGCAACTCACGCCATAATAGATGCTTTGTGCGGCGCTGCCGACCTAGGCGACATCGGGACGTTGTTTCCTCCCCAGGAACCGGAATACCAAGATATCTCAAGCCTGCTTCTGCTGGGCAAGACCAGGACGCTGGTCGAAGCAAAAGGATTCGCTGTCATCAACATTGATGTCACCATCGTGGCCCAAAACCCCAGGCTCTCGCCTTTCATCTCCGAGATGAGAAACCGTATCGCCGAGGCTCTGGGCGTGGAGACGGCACAAGTGACTATCAAAGCCACCACTACCAACGGTTTAGGTTATATCGGCAGGGAGGAAGGGATAGCCGCCCAGGCTGCGGCTTTGGTACAAAGACAGAAAGCTCAGACATAAGTTCACAGAACTCATCAGAGGTTACATCTTCGCTTACACCGGACATACAGTTCAGATTCTTTACAAACGAAACGTAATAATGCCAGAATGATGAAGCCTTACGAGCGGAGGCTCTTTCTGTGCCAAAGATAACCCATCGAGGACGTGTTTTTCTTGCCCTCTGCTTTGTTTTCATTTTTGCCCTCTTCTTTCGCACCAATACAGCGGTAATAGTCGAAGACCTTATGGCTGATTTTGCCATCCCCGCTGCTTCACTCGGTTTGATGGCCTCGGCTTTCTTCTACGCCTACGGGGTTGTCCAGATTCCCATTGGAGTCCTTTCCGATCGCGTCGGTGTGCGGCACACCGTTTTCTACCTGGGCCTCCTGGGAGTAGGAGGATGTATCCTGTTCGCCCTTTCCACCGGGCTTCACATGGCAACCTGGGCGCGTATACTCATAGGCATAGGAACGGCAGGGGTATGGGTCCCGTCTCTGAAATACCTGGCCATGAACTACAGGCCGGATGAATTTGCCACCATGACCGGAGTCCTCAATGCGATCGGCAGCCAGGGCCTTATCCTGGCTTCCCTGCCCATGGCTGTAATGGTGGAAGCAATAGGCTGGCGCATGTCCTACATTATCCCCTCCCTGATAATGCTGGCCTTGATAATTGTGCTTTATCGCCTGATGAAGTCCTATTCCAGCAGCCCCCGGATTCAGGCAGAAAGCAACGTGCAGGAAAAGGGAAACAAAGGGAAGCAAGGGGAAAAGCCCTCCGCCCCACTCGACTACTCCTTCTGGCGTCACCCCAAGTTCTGGCGCTTTTTCCTGTGGGCATTCCTGATCTATGGCGTGTTGTTCAGTTTCCAGAGCCTCTGGGGAGCTTCCTACCTGCAGGAGAACTTCGGCACGAGCCGGGAGATGGCAGGAACCCTCCTCATGTTTATCTCCATCGGGGGGATTATTGGAGGTGTAGCTTGGGGACTACTGTCAGAGCGTGTTTTCAGAGCACGGCGACCGGTACTGTTCCTGGGCACCATAGGAATGGTGGGAGCCTTCACAGCCCTGCTTTTCCTGTCCTCCTACCCGGGTGGATTTGTAATAGCCCTGATTTACTTCGTGCTGGGCTTCTGCGGTTTCACGTTTATCATTAATCAAGGATGTGTGAAAGAGTTCTTTCCCCTGGAAATAGCGGGGACAGCGCTGGGGACGGTAAGCACCGCAATGTTCATCGGTGTGGCCGTCTTTCAGGGAATTACGGGTTACATCATTGATCTTTTCAGCGGGAGCCCATTGATGGCATACCGTGTCATTTTCTCCCTCTACCTGGGAAGCTCAGTCGTGGCATGCGTCATGGTGGGCATAATGCCTGAGACCTTCCCCAAAACACTGCGGGCCGCCCACAACACCAACCGTTAAGGGAAATAGCAGAAAGAGGAAACAGATGGTAATCGTTGGTCTGACAGGAAGCGTGGGCACAGGAAAGAGCACGGTAGCCGATTTGTTTAGAGAGCTGGGGGCTTACGTAATTGACTGGGATGAACTGGCTCGGGAGGTGGTCCGTCCTCACTCGAAGGCCTGGAAAGGAATAGTAGAACATTTTGGAAAGGACTTTCTGAACGAAGACCTGACCATCAATCGTGAGAAGCTGGCTAAAACGGTGTTCTCCGACGAAGAAAAGGTGGCCAAGCTAAATGAGATAGTCCATCCCGAGGTGTTCAAGGAAGACGAAAGAATTACAGGTGAGATCAGAAGC
>CAYSBO010000157.1:0-2314 GCA_964429285.1 uncultured Dehalococcoidales bacterium
TAGAGTTCGTAGAGTTTGTTGAGACTGGAGATGGCACGATGATAAATGACAAGGCTCAGATGACGAACAACGCGGTATCGGCGGGGGCTTCAAGTTCTGTTCAGCGAGTCAAGTTGGTAACACGGGGTTGTGGGGTGGTAACTCTGCGGATCATCATATCCGGATTCTCACTTACGTGGTTCTATAGATGTCGCTCCTGTGACTGATAGACTGGATTACGATTGTGTCGCTTTCCAGAGTATACACCGCTCTCCAGTCTCCTATGCGGAGCTTGAATGTCCCCTTGAATCCACCGCTTAGAGGTTCAGGAACAACACTTTGGAAGTTGTTAGAAAACCACGTCAGTTTCTTCAGGATTCTGCGGGCTATCGGCCTGTCAAGCTTCTCGAGGTCTCTTGCTGCTGCCTCGGTCCACTCTATCTTAGCCAATCCTCTTCACTACCTCATTATGTGCAATCCTGCCGGACGGATGTTCCAGGCGTTTCCTTAGCTCCTGTTTGAATTCCTCTTTGAGGTCTAGCCCCGAATCAGGGTCGCCAATAACCTCCACAATCTTCTGCTCTATCAAGTACTCCAACTCATCAATGGTTAGGTCTCTGACATTGGTCATCTCTCTATCCTTTTTGACTTGACTGGACCGGATTGTCCTATTCACTTTCACAAGCTACTCAGCTTGTCAGTAATATACCATCGCGTAGTAGGTTTGTCTAGTATTCCCGATAAACGCTTGCACCTCTGTATCTCTACCAATCTCCACTAGCGTCGGCGGCCTCGACCGCTGCAGGATCTCACGGCTGCCCCCGGTTGCCCCTCAGATGGCGGACCCTGTTCCGAGCACGCGCAAGGGATCCCGCTCCTCGCAGAGACAAGCAGAGGTATTTAGCTACGCTGGTTTATACAGCAGTCGAGAGCTGTTATAATTAGCCTGATGAACTGTGAAGAGCTAAGCCTCCAGTGGTGAGGCGCTATGCTGCATAATATGGCAAAACAAGTTGCGGTTACATAGGGCAGGTTGTTGAATGGCCTGAGGTGACTACCGAGGGTAGAACCATTGAAAAATGTAGAGACATGCTCAGGGATGCTTTGTAGGAGATGATGGAGATATACAGACAGGAGAGCAAGGAAAAACCCCCCTGGAGGGGACCTGATAGAGCAGTTACTCATAGAGTGGCAGCTTATCGGTCAAGCGTAGGAAACTGGTGAAGTACTTAGAGGCGAATGGCTTCTGCTTGGTGCGTGCAGGGAGGATAAGAAAGGTCTTGTTCATCGGCAAGACTTGAAATGAAATTATCTAAACACGCTGAGCAACAACTCAAGGAAAGAAACATTGAGCCGGAGCTGGTTCAAGAGACCCTGAAAAATCCCGAACAAATAGTAACGGCAGGCAAGAATAGAAAAGTCGCCCAGCGAACTTACCAAAGAGAAGGCAAAGACTTTCTATTGAGGGTTGTATTTTTTGAACAGGGTGACTGGGAGGTAGTAACAGTGTATTGGACATCAAGGGTATCTAAGTATAGGAGGAGATGATGAGAATAAGCTACGATGAAAGAACGGATTCCCTCTATGTGAGACTAAAAGAGACTGCTTACTATGAAAGTGACGAGGTGAAGGAAGGGGTTTTGTTGGACTACGACGATAAAGGCAACTTAGTCGCCATTGAGATTTTGGATGCTAGCGAATATCTATCTGCCGATGAGCTTGCTTCATTAACGTACAATGTGGAGAAGGCTATCACCAGATAGTCGAAGGAAAGGCAGAGGATTCGCAATTACATGCCCTTCCTGTCATTGCGAGCACCGCCTTCTCTCTGTCATTGCGAGCACCGCCTTCTCTCTGTCATTGCGAGCACCCGAAGGGTGCGCGGCAATCTGACCCCCACCGCAGAGATTGCGGAGCCTGTTCCGAGCGTAAGCGAGGAATCTCGCTCCTCGCAACAACAATGGAAGGTCTCACTCCGGTGAACCGAAGCCCTGAGCATAGCGAAGGCGGAGTGCTCCGTTCAGAATGACAGGAGAGGATGTGGGGGCAGGCCTTGTCCCCACGCAATATTCAACATTCTTCCAGGATGGTATTTCACAGCAATTTGATAAACTCGTCAATGCTCATGTCAGCAGTGCGAAGTATGGCTCGCAGAGTGCCCCGGTCTAGCTCACGGTGTTTGGGAACTGTGACCGGGTTGCGCCCGAGGCATCTCATCCTGACATGACTTCCCCTGGTGCGAGCAATCCTGTAACCACTATGCTTAAGTGCTGATATGCATTGGTCACCCGACACGATTGGGAGCTCCCGCATCAGGTGCCAACCTCAACCTGGT
>CAYSBO010000158.1:0-2301 GCA_964429285.1 uncultured Dehalococcoidales bacterium
GTTTCCACCATCGCTTTGATGCCGGCCAGCGGCGTTCTGAGTTCATGGGATATGTTACCGATCAGTTCGCGTCTGGTCGTTTGCAGGTTTCTCAACTCGGTAAGGTCCTGGAATAGGAGCAGTACGCCCCTTTCGGTAATAGGGATGGCTATCGCCCGCAGATACCGTTTTGATAAACCGGATTCATACTGGGCAGCTTGCGTAGAGCCTGTTCTCAGGCACAGCTTCAACAACTCATCGACCTCGTGGTCTCGGACCGCCTCGATGAGCGGCTTATCCATGGTCTCCTTGAGGTTGAACAGCTTTTCGGCCGCTCTATTGGCCAGCGAGATGTGCCCTTCAGTGTCGGTCATGATGACACCGTCGGCCATGCTGTCGAGGATGGTCGCCAGCCTGGTCCTGTCCTCGGAGATTGCCTCCACGAGTTCCTTTATCTTTGCGGACATTTCGTTGAATGCATAGGTCAGTTCCCCCACTTCACCTTTGGCTTCTATGGCTATCCTCTGTCCTAATTCCCCTGAGGTGATTCTGCGGGAAGCAGCGGTAAGCTTTCGTATCGGCCTGGTGGTGGTGCGCGCGATGATCCAGGCGGCAAGAATGACCGACCCCGTAGCCGCGGCCATAGCGATAATGATAGTCACCGTAACTTGATGCACGGCGCTTTCCACGGCGGTAAGCGGCAGCGAGACACGGGCTACACCCATAGTCACATCGTGGTATGAGATGGGAACTGCCACATACATCATCCTTTGCTTCAGGGTGGTGCTGTATCTTGTGCTTTCCCCAATCCCTGTCGCCAGGGCGTCCACAATTTCGGGACGCTCCGCATGATTTTCCATAGTGGAGGGGTCTTCCTCAGAATCGCCCAGCACGGTGCCGTTGAGGGCGACAATAGTGACCCTGGCATCAATGTCTGTGCCTAGTTTCTCGGCCAGGGTGGCGAGATTGACCGGCTCAACCGTACTCAAGAAACCAGGCAAACTGGCTTCAGCGATAATTCTGGCCTCGTTCTCCAGCTGAGAGCGCAGGCTGTCAAGCTGAGAGTCACGGGTGGAGTTCACCAGATAGACGCCAAGTACGCCCATGATGATAAGCACCACCAGGACGAACGAAACGGTTATGCGCGATTGAATGCTGCGGAACATTCCTAGCCCTCCAGTTTGTAACCGGCGCCCCTGACGGTCATCAGGCGGTTGGGCTTTGCAGGGTCGCTCTCTATCTTTTGCCGCAGCCAGCGGATATGGACGTCAACGGTCCGGGTGTCACCAGCATAATCATATCCCCACACCTTGTCCAGTAGCTGGTCCCGACTGAACACGAGCCCCTTGTTCGTGGCAAGGAAAGCCAGCAAGTCGTACTCCTTTGGAGTGAGGTCCAGTCGCGAACCTCTGCAAAAGGCCTGGTGGCGACCGAAGTCTATCTCCAGGTCACCGATTTTCACGGTCTTTCGCTCACTGGCAAGTTGCAGTGCGGCCATGTCGGCTCTACGAAGCATGGCTCCTAAGCGAGCCAACAACTCTCTCATACTGAAAGGCTTGGTCATGTAGTCATCAGCCCCAATTTCGAGCCCGACCACTTTGTCAACCTCTTCGTCCTTGGCGGTAAGCATCAGGATAGGAATGATCATCTCCTTCCTCAGGATGCGGCAGACCTCAAAACCACTCAGTTTGGGCAGCATTATATCGAGGATGATCAGGTCGGGCTTTTCCCGACGGGCGATCTCCAGCCCCTCAGCGCCATCGGTCGCAGTCACTGCCTCATACCCTTCTTTGCGAAGATTGTATTTCAGGGTATCCAGGAGATTTCGGTCATCTTCAACAATAAGGATCTTACTAGCCATTGCCAACCTCGACCATAGTATAGACCTGACAGTATGAATTAGTAAACAGATGATGACTGGCCAGTCTACGGAAGAGAGTTCGTCGATTCAAGAGCCGGAAAAGCGTGGCAGGCCGCACTTCCTATCTGGCGGTGTGCAGGTTATACAGTCAGCCTGTATCCTCGCGCCACTCAATGACAGTGGTTGACCAGACATCGTTCAGAGCTTTGTCCAGCACTGCCCTGCGGGGCTCAGGTATGTCCAGCAGTGTTCGCAGGACGCGGTCCTCAAACTGACCTAGGAAGGGACATCTCTTTCGTAGTGAGAGTATGGTGCTTCTCGCCCCGCCGTAGACCAGATAGTCTAGTGATTGAGCGTGGGGCCCAATGTGCTCCTGCACGTGGCCGCAAACGCGGCCCAGGAAGTAGTCTATCTGTTTTTCCCGGTGCCGGGCAAACCTCGCCTGCGAAGAACCGCCCTTT
>CAYSBO010000159.1:0-2301 GCA_964429285.1 uncultured Dehalococcoidales bacterium
CTCAATCTGTCTCCAGTTGTAGCAAACTCAACAAACTCAATCAACTCAAAGAACCCAACAACGTCCTTGACCCGCATGGTGTTATACGTTACATTATGGAGGGAAAGGTAGAATAAGGAGATAAGTTCAATGATTGTCGAATACCTGCGTGAAGCAATGCGGCGGGCGAAATACAAGATTCTGGAAGATGGCACCTATTATGGGTGGATTGAGGAACTGCCGGGTGTGTGGGCTACTGCTGGGACCCTGGAAGAATGCAGGGAAGAGCTGGAATCAGTAGTCGAAGACTGGCTAATCTTAGGTCTCAAGCTGGGGCATCACATCATCCCTCTAGGTGACATTGACTTAAACACGCAAGTCAAGGCGGTCAGTTCAGGGTGAGCAGGCGTCTTACGCCTGTATCTTGGGATGACCTGGTGCGAACCTTGGTGAGTATGGGTTTCAGCGGTCCTTACCGTACCGGGAAACACCACTTCATGGTAAAGGGTGAGTTTAAGCTAACCGTCCCGAATCCTCATCGCCAGGAGATTGGTGTCCCTTTGCTGAAGGAGATACTCAACCGTGCTGGTATAAGTCGCGACGAGTGGTTACGCAAAAGCTAACAAACCCAACAAACTCAACCAGTCTCTATCTGTCTCCCCTATCTCTATCTATCTCTACCTGTCTCCCCTGTCTCCATCTGTCTCCAGCTTTAGCAAACCCAACAAACCCAACAGACTCAACAAACTCAACAAACTCAAAGAACTCTTCTCTCTTGACTAATCCCACTCCGCTCTCTAGACTATTGACTGATCAGTACTCGAGACAAAGGTTCCTGAAGGAGGAATGAGAGTGATGAACATAGAGGCCGAGGTTAGAGATATTAAGCAGCATATAATCGAGATCTCCAAAAAGGTGGATGAGCTATTGCAGGAAAGGGAAACTGTCTCGATCATGAAAGTGGCAGAGGGATCGTTATCGAAATTTATTGAGAGCGAGCCGGACATTTACAAAATAGAGGACCTGAAGGTCCGATACAAATGAAAGGCAAAATAGTTCTCCTCCCTTTTCCGTTCACCGACTTAACTGCAGCAAAGCTCAGGCCGGCATTGATTATCCATGAAGGCAAGGAAGATGTAGTGGTGGCCTTTATATCCTCGAAAGTGCAGTCTGAGCTTTCTGAGGCAGATGTTCTGGTAAGCAAGAAGGATGTGGGTTTCAAGGAGAGCGGATTGAAGGTCGATTCACTCATAAAGCTCGACAAAATTGCAACTGTATTGAAAGATCTAATCGTGGGCGAACTGGGAGAGCTTGACGCCGAGTCCAGGCGAGAAGTGAATCAGAAACTGACGAAGATGTTGGAGTTGTAGCTCAGGTGGGAGGAACCTGTTGAAAATTTGGATCGACCTCATAAACACATCTCATCCAATCTTCTTCAAATCATTGATGAAGGACATTCATCAGGGGCACCAGACATACATTACGGCCAGGGACAGGTCAGAAACGGTGTCTTTAGCACGTCAGTTAAGTATGGACCCGGCGGTCATTGGCAGAGACTACAGCAATCGCACAGTAAAGGCGGCCAATCACGTCTTCAGGACATTTGAGCTGTTTGCAAGAGTACCACGATTCGATGTGGCCCTTGCTTTTGGCGGCTCCACAAGCGTTACGGTGGCCTGGGCACGCCGTAAACCATCGGTCGTTTTCAACGACAATGACCTGATATTCACAGAGGCAACCTGGGCTGGAAGGCTCGAAACCAGAATCATGGCGAGAGCCGACCACATAATCGTACCCTCAGCCTTTCCCGCCGAGGTATTGACCGGGCGCGGCGCTAAGCCACAGAGCATCCACCGGTTCGATGGCTACAAAGAAGATGTCTATATCGCCGATTACGAACCAGACCCCGGTTTTCCGGCCAGGCTGCCGTTCAAAGACTTCGTAGTCCTCAGGCCCGAGGCTCTCTTTGCCGCTTATGTGACTGAGACGAGAAGCATAGTACCTGAACTGGCCAGGGCCCTTGTCGCCAAAAACACCAATGTCGTTTATCTGCCCCGGATAGACGCCGATTTACAGCACGTAGAAGGACTGAGAGCGGATAAACACCTTTTCGTTCCCACACAGGCGCTGAACGGCCTGGATTTGTGCTGGTACTCCCGGGCGGTCTTGACCGGTTCGGGAACGTTTGCCAGAGAGGCTGCCTGCCTGGGGACAACCGCAGTCTCCTTCTTTCCCGAGCGGCTGCTTGCGGTCGACCAGCAGCTTGTCGATGAAGGTAAGATGCTTCATTCAAGAAGCGTAGATGAAATCATACACTGGGCA
>CAYSBO010000160.1:0-2299 GCA_964429285.1 uncultured Dehalococcoidales bacterium
GTGTAGTAGGGTAGGCAGCAGGCGAGTTGCCAAGTGTCTTTCGACAATCTGGTACTTTTCCCACTGCCCCCCTCCGAACCGTGCTTGAATGTTTTCATTCACACGGCTCTCCAGTTCATCCATCCACACTGACCCATACTTTCCGTGTTTTTCCGGCATGAATTGCTAGATGACACGGCTTGCAAACAACCAGGGTCTTACGGCGCATGGCGGCCATCTTCTGAACCCAAGCCGGCTTTTCCTTACGCCCCGTCTTGTTGAGGTCAGAGAGTTTGCGGATGTGGTGGACTTCCAGGTTTTCTGTGCTGTCGCACATCTCACATTTTTCAGCAAGCAACCTGTCAATCAACTCATTCCGCTCATAACCGAAGCGCACAACTTTGTTCGTGATTTTGGCGGTCATTTTCGTGCGGAGGGAAATGCCCCCGAAGTGGACTTCGAGGGGACGTTTTCCTTCCCGTTCTACACAAACACGAATGACCTTCATCGAGCCATATTTGGTATCTACGGTGGCGGCATGACGTTTTGCCATTTTCTGAACCGTTGACCGATGTTTGTTTGCCAGCGTTTTGAGCAGCGAGGATGCCATCACCCAGCGCAGTTTGTTCAAAGAATACAGATTTTGTGCCAAGGTATAGTACTGCACGTAGCCTCTGTATTCAGTTTGATACTGAAAGACAACATCGTAGTCACTGTTGTTGATTCTTTCACTGCGGTGGATAGATTTTCCATTTCGCATATATCTGGCACACAGAGTTTGCAGGACAGAAGGTGGAACTTTGAGGGCGATCTCGCCATTGGCATTACGACTGCCACGACTGTCACGCCAGGTATCACATATCTGAACCTGCACATCGTAGCCGAGAAATCTGGCCGGAACGGTGTTGGCATGCGTGATGAGAGTTTTCGCTTGTGAAAGTTCCAAGCGCAGTTCCTTGCCCAAGAACGTAGTGAGCTGTTGTTTGATTTCTTCGGCTTCCACTTTTGGCCCTGCGAAGGAAAGCAGAAAATCGTCGGCGTAGCGGACATATTTCAGGCGACGGAAGTGCGGGTCGTATGGATCCAGCGCAGGGAGAGCGCGCATCCGCTTGTCATACAAGCGGTAGGCACGTTTATCTCCTCGCTTTTTCGCCAGACCCTTCTTGTACGCCCAATGCCGGTACTCCGGGTTTCTCTGCCTTTTTTCTCCGCGATGGTAGGTAGGGATAAGATCGTTCTCGACAAACTTATCCAACCTATCCAGGTATATGTTGCTGAGCAATGGACTGAGAACACCACCCTGCGGCGTGCCGCTGTGGGTCTTCTGCCACTTCCAGTTTTCCATATACCCGGCCTTGAGAAGGTTCCCGATAAGGCGGATAAAGCGAGCGTCTTCGATGCTTTCATGTAGGATATTGAGCATTACTTCATGATTGAGACTGTCAAAGCACTTGGCAATATCGCCTTCGATGAACCACTTTGTACCCTTGTGAGTGCGTTTGATTTCCAGCAACGCAGTGTGACAACCACGCTGTGGTCTGAACCCGTGGGAATGCTCGCTGAACTGGGGCTCGTAGTAAGCCTCTAGCAACAAGCGGATGACTTCTTGGAGGAGTTTATCTCTCCAAGTAGGTAGCCCTAAAGGGCGGGAGGCTTTCTTGCCCTTCTTGGGAATGTACACGCGTCGAACCGGTTTCCACCGGAAGCGTTCATACCGTAGCTCATCTATCAGCTTGTGAATTCGCTTGAGCGACATCCCATCTACGGTTTCTTCAGTCACTCCTGGGGTCAGTGCACCTTTGTTCGCATATAGATTGGCATACGCCAACAGGTACAAATCAAGGTTGTAAAGTTGTCGGTAAATTCTCCTCAGCTTGAGGCCGCGTTTACCCCGCGCGTGGATGACATTCAATACAGTTTCGGCGTTTTGCATTTCGCATACCTCCCTGTGATTATGTCGGATGAACCTGCTTCCCTTCGCCCTGTATTCGGCTTTTCCGAACTCCCTGGGTGGTCGTGACTCCACCGACTACAATGGAAGCTCCGTGACCATAGGGCTCGCGCCCCTTAGGCCATCTCGTGGTACGTTGAACTGAGTCTGTATCTGGTGTCCCTTAGGTGTCCCATTCATCCCCTTAGGCCTGTTCATTACAGGCTGTCTCCTGACCGGGAAGATGGTGGGCAAAGCCAAATAGTTTGCTCACCCCTCAAGAGCACAGGTTACAACCATCCTTCCTGCGGGAGCCCGATTTCTCCACTGGGGATTGGGATTTATGCAGTCTAGCTTTCACCATAGGACACAGGTCTTGCGGAACCTACC
>CAYSBO010000161.1:0-2292 GCA_964429285.1 uncultured Dehalococcoidales bacterium
GTGTCCCCCAACACTTCAGAGATGTCTGAGTCAGTACCGGCGATGATGGCACCGCGGTTATCAGTCTGCACACGCATAGTAAGCAAGCTGCGCCTATACAAGTCCAATACAGAGGTCGGCAGGTCAGCAAAGTCCAGTGATTCCTTATTCACCCAAGCTCGCCAGTAGTCACGGGTGCGGATGACGAATGAGTCAGGTCCGCGTTCTTGGACCAAGCCATGAAGTTCCTCTACTCCATGGAAGTGGTCACTTGCCGCTAGCCAGTGATAAATGGTTGAATCTCCTCTAGGGGGTACAGAGTTATCATAGAGCCCGATAACGCCCTCTGCGAAGCCGCATATAAGGGGTCCCTTCCTCAATTGACCGTCTTCAGCGTCACGCCATGCACTTTGCTTACCCTTTGATTTTGTGCTTCCGGTTGTCCAGTCGTCAATGCCAAGCCTTTCATTCACCTGCCCGCTTGCTAGAAAGTATTGCTGATCTTTATACATCACCAAGGCTCTCAGTCTTGGGTGGTAGTATATCGTATCGCCTATTTCCCTGCCCAGAATTCGTATCTCATAATGGAAGAACAGGCGTATATCGCGGGGCTGGTGCCACTTATTGGTGACATTAACCCGTCTGAAAAAGATGTCCCTGTGAAAGTCTACGAGGTCAGAAAAAGTGAGAGTAATCCCTAACGCAGGATTGGTGGCAGTGACACGGGTGACCAGACTGTCGCCTTCGTAGGCCATTTCCTTCTGCCACTCGGGGCTGTTAAGCCAGGCGAATTTTCCGTCAACCCAGATGCCAGTACGTGATACGCAACCTTCGGCGTGGTTCTCCTTGCCGACATAAGGATAGTAGATATCCCTTATGTTGTAATCAGTATCAAAATTGATCAGCAGGTTGCCGTTGCCCACAGGTAAGTCCCTCGGCATATTTGTTAAGTACCTCTCTTTTGCTTCAATACACTATTATAGACCTCTATCGTTTTCTCAGCTACAGAATCCCATGAAAGTTTTTCTGCAGTCCTCCTAGCACGCTTGCCCATAGCCTTTCTTAGTTCGACGTTAGTTAGTAGCAATCCAATTTTTGCTGCCAGGTCATTTGTATCAGTGGGGTCGCTCAACAGGAGGCAATCGACCTCATCGGTCATAAAGTCAGCAGCCCCTGCTGACCGGCTAGTTATTGCTGGCAAGCCACTGGCCATAGCCTCGACAATAACTAGACCAAAAGGCTCGTATATGGTAGGAAAAACGAATATATCGCTAGCAGCATAGTATTCACAAATATTAATGTGGTCGGTAATAAAGAGTATTCTCCTCCGCACCTGTCTTTGCTCTGCGAGCTGTCCATAAAATTCCTTGTCTCCGCTACCAACGATGAAAAGCTTGACATCTGTGTGTGGGAGTAGCGAAAGCGCTTCTATGACGTAACGCACTCCCTTTCTCTCCCAATCACCTCCGACAAAACGTAGCAACGGAGTGTCGTCTGATATGCCATGCTTTTGTCTAATCTGTTCTCTGTAGAGTAGCCGATTGGCTGGGGTAAATATTTCCAGATCTACTCCATTGGGGATTACGATAATACTTTTGGCGGCATCGCCGTAGTGTCGAACGAAATCCCTTTTCATGAACTCTGAAACTACGATGCGCGCTTTGGAACTATTGCGGCCAAGCGTCAAGCCCTCGATAAAGACAGCTAATCTACGATATATCCTATGTTCAAGGGCTCTCAATTTTTGTAATGTACTCTCACATGGTGTCTCAATTGTGTTAGCTTTCTCAAGGCGAAGACACTCTCTCTCGCAGAAATGAGAGGTGATAACATCAGCAACAAAAGGACAATCATATCCTGATGAGTGGATGATATCAAAGCCTCTTTTCCTAAAGAGGGAAAGAATACCAAGGATGATGGTACTGGACACCAAGAAGGTAATGAACTGTAAGAGCCCGGTACACGTAATTCCTGGCACCTTATGATGCTTGATTCTGGACAGGTCAACTCCCTTGATGGTGTGCGAGAAAACCGAAATCTGGTGGTCTTCACAAACCCTCTCAATCAGGCTGGCGGTAACTCTTGCCGGCCCTGATTGATGACAAACACTATGACCAACGAAAGCAATCTTAAATTCACCTCCATAGGTACCTTTGGTATGGAAGGCTTATCCTACAGACCTTTCATGCAGAGACAATACATTTTAGCTCAAACAGATAGTCCTATATGTAACGCCATAAATAGTTGCGCATAACAGAAATGCATAATCGCACGTATACCCGAAAAATCTACGTTCAAAACGCAATCCGCATA
>CAYSBO010000162.1:0-2274 GCA_964429285.1 uncultured Dehalococcoidales bacterium
TGCGCGGTCTAGCTTGATTAACCCGAGCTTGTTCTTGATGATCTTTTCTTCTGTGGTCATCTGACATTTCCTTTCTCTATCTTGTTTAATCCAAAGTTCCCCCCAACTTTAGCTTTGCCTCATAGCTATGGGCCTGTGACGATTCTGGCTACTTGAGGGTTACGCCAAGCAGGTCAAAGGCCCGCTGTTGGAGAGGCGTCGGCACGGTGAGGTTCTGGAAGGTTGGCCGATCTTCAATATCTGAGTGGTTGATGTTGACAACGACTGTATTTATGGCGACGGTCGCCAGGTCCTTGAGCAGGGTCTGGAAGCTGTGCACCGGCTCCCCCTGGGCGGTGCGCTTTGTCTGCGCCTTCCGCTGGGCATGGGGTGACCGCCGCGCTGGAGCCACCACCGACTGCCGCTGGGCCTCAGCTGCCGCCTGGTCCTCTTCGTCAAACAAGAGTGGTGCCAGGGCGCGGCGCATGTGCCACTCCACATAGTACGCCAACATACAGAGAAAGGCGTGGGCTCGAACGCGCGCCTCCAGGCGGTGGTAGAAGGGACGTACCTTCAGGTCGATGGTTTTCAGGCAACGGAAGGCATGCTCCACCGCAGACAGGTCCTTGTAGGCACGTACCGCTTCCTCTGCTGCCATCTCCACGGCGGGAACGCTGGTGCGGATGACGTAGAGGCCGTCCAGAGCCGCCTCTTCCTTGATGCTATCGGTGTTCCGCTCATACGAAAAACGATCGTTGCTGATGTCCGGTCGGAAGTGCTTGGCCATATGGTATTTGTCTATTACCTTCCCCACCCGCAGGGCAATCCTGGTTTGTCCCCGGAGGGGCCGCCGTGGCCGTCGTGTCGCCTCCACAATCTCATCCAGTTGCTTCTCCGTCGCCCGCAGCAGCGCCTCCCGCTTCTGGGCCCGTTCCTTTGCCAGAAGGGGATTGCGACAGGCGATGAGGCGCTCTTCCGGATAGTCTGGAGAGGTGATCTCGGCCAGGTCGCGCTGGTCGAAGAGGGATAGCTGGATGCTCCCTGCCTTCACCAGGCTGGCGATGGTTGGCGCCCTCAGGGCGGTGATCCAGTCCAGCCCCTCGGGGGCCACGTCCTCACGCAGGCGGATATCAGCGAGGACGCCTCGGTCACCCACCAGCACCACCCGTCCCACCTGGTAGCTCTGCCGCAGCTTCTGCACCTGACCGTGGACCGTGGTGGCGTCCTTTGTATTGCCGGGAAAGACCTTGACCGACACCGGTATCCCCTCCCTGGTGCACACCAGTCCGATGCGCATCTGCCGGTAGCGCTTTCGGCCTGCATGCTCCGGCGGGTAACCGAATTCAGCCAGGGGGCAGTGGCTGCCGGTGTAGGCGACAGACGTCAGATCATACAGTACCAGGCAGCCCTCGCTGAGGTGCCGCTTCGCCAGCTTGCGCTCGATGCCGGCCTGCCGGGTTTCCAGCCAGTCCAGGGCGTCATACAGATCATCTTCATCCAACTCACCCAGATGCAGTACCTCTCCCAGACTGGTGCACCGGGTCTCCTCCTGCAAACTCCGCGCCGTGGCAAGCTTGGAAGCGGGATCTATAATCCGGCTAACAATCATTGACAGAACGAGATTCCGCCGGCGCGAGGGACGGGGCTCCAACAGTCGGTCCAACCACAGCCGCTTGGCCGTACCCAGCACGGCGGCTACGTGTCCGTGGGGCAGCGTGCGGCGGGTCTCGAAGGCGCTGGTGACGGGGACAAACTGTTCTCCTCGCAGGGCTCGGCGTATCAGGTCGACGATGTCCTCCGGCAGATGTGACAGGTTTCCATAAGTGCGATGCTTGACCTTGCCGCCTTCGCGGTAGCTGCTTCGGAGTAGCTGTTGCTTGTACATCCGTCCCCGGTGCGTCCTGCGGATAGTCTCCACATGGACCCGCTCTGGTGATGCCTCTTTTCTGGCTACGGTCTTTTCAATTCTTTTCATGCGTAGACTATAACACAAAAAGGGCGGTTTGTCAAGACCTATTCGTGGCTACATATACAGGAATTTTGAAGCTACTGAACGTGGAACTTTGGATTAGCAAAGACCAGCTTGGCATCTTACTCAATCACTGCGTATCAGAAAAGGATAAGGTCATTCTCAACCTGCTATGGTACTCGGGAATGAGGCTATCGGAAGTAGCTAATGTGAAAGCCTCGGACTTTAATTGGGAAGAAGGCACGGTGATAGTCCTGGGTAAAGGTAATCGATATCGCAAGGCTCTAGCTGGCAATGGTCTGGTCAAGGACTGGTTCACCCATCAT
>CAYSBO010000163.1:0-2243 GCA_964429285.1 uncultured Dehalococcoidales bacterium
ACATCCTCCGCGAAGTCCGTCATGTGCGTACATATGAAGAAGGTTGTTTCTGTTTCCTTCGCCATGATAAGGATTAGCTCCTTGACGAGGGCGCTGGCCGCAGGGTCCAGTCTTGATATTGGCTCGTCCAGAAAGACAAGGCGAGGTTCATGTATTATCGTGGATGCCACAAGCACTTTCTGTTTCATGCCTGAGCTATATGATTCGAGTAAGTCATTCTGGCGACTCTCCAGACCCATCAGTGCCATTAGCTGGTCGATTCGTCTGTGGAGATTCTCACCAGAGAGGTCATTCAGAGCACCAATGAACTCGAGGAACTCCACTGCAGACAGCTTCGAATAGAGACCGGGGGCCTCTGGCAGGAGGCCTGTGGTCGCCTTTATCTTATCGGTTTCTGTACGCACATCAAAGCCGCAGACTGTGGCATTACCGCTCGTTGGGCGTAATAGTCCAGACAATATCCGTACTGTAGTTGTCTTCCCAGCACCGTTTGGACCCAGCAGCCCGAACGTGCTTCCTCGCTTGACTTCAAGATCCAGGTCAACAAGTGCTTGGATACTCCCAAAGTTCTTTGAGAGCTTCTCTGTGCTAATGTCAATAAGACTGGTCACATCTCATTTCTCCTATCCCGCGTATGTCAACCTATGACTTCCGTACCAATTTAACATCTACGAAAAGCATTGTCACAAGCGGTTTCGTCTGAACCCTTCTAGCAGACCAGATGCCGAGTTAGCGACGCTAATCCAGATCTACGCTCTGATCAAGCCCTTCTGCGATTTCGAAAGGAATCACCATTGACTATAGAGAGTAAATCCTCTCAGCCCGCCCGCCTAGCTACAGAGCTGGGGCGTCCTTGCCATCGTACTTGAAGCGGAAGCCTGTATCTAGATTGATGCTTTCCTTCAGAATGGCGTTTCCGGCAACCAGACGCTGGACTTCATTAGTCCCCTCGTAAATCTGTAAGAGCTTTGCGTCTCTCATGAGCTTCTCAGCCGGATATTCTGTGATGTATCCATAACCACCCATGATTTGGACCCATTCGATGGCGTTCTGCATTGCAGTATCAGATGCGAAGAACTTCGCGAAGGCAGAGTCCTTTGAGTTTGGTAATCCTTGGTCGGCAAGCCATGCTGCGTGTCGCGTCTGCCATCTTGCTGCAGCGGTCTTCGCTCCCATGTCTGCCAATGTGAAGCTAATACCTTGGAACCGGCCAATAGGCTGCCCAAACTGATGACGAATATTGGCAAACTTGGCGGCCTCGTCAACAGCTCGCTGTGCAACACCTGTGGCAATGGCTGCGATTCCTGCTCTTGTCTTGTCAAGGGTCATCATGGCAATCTTGAAGCCATCTCCCTCTTTTCCAACAAGACACTCTTCAGGCACCCTGGCATCTTCGAAAATCACCTCGCTCTGAATCGAATTCAGCTGTCCGACCTTGTTCTCGATGTGTCCGATCTTCACGTTCTTGCTCTTTGGAACCATGAAGACTGATATGCCCTTATGCTTCAACTCGGGCTGGGTCGAAGCAAACACTGTGAAGAGAGAGGCGACAGGTCCGTTTGTTGACCAGCACTTGAGGCCGTTAATCACGTACTCGTCGCCAGCGAGTTTCGCCCGGACGTTTCCTTTGAGGTTGGGCGAAGAGAAGAAATCCTCACCCATATTGACATGGTCCGAGCCGTGTTCCGGCTCGGTGATTCCCCAGCAGCCGCGTATACTGCCATCAGTACAGTTACAGAAAGGAACGACGAACTGTTCTATCAACTCTTCGTCATTTGTGACGCAGATAAGATAAAACGGAAAGCAAACCACAGTGGTTAACAAGGCCAGCCCGAAACTCCCCCAGGCCAATTCCTCAAAAATGAGGTTCGTCTGAAGCGGAGATAATCCCAGCCCGCCATAATACTCTGGAAGCAGGATCTTGTGGTATCCCAGTGAATATGATTTTTTTAAGAACTCCCATAACGGCGAATCTTCCGCCACAGCTGCTTCGGCGCTCATCAAGTCGAGTTTTTTAGCCACCGGCCGCATCTCTTTTTCGGCAAATTGCCGGGCCGCATCCTGAAGCGCCATATCCTCTTCACTCAGCTCCATGTTCAGATCGAAATATTTCATCAAAACCCCCTTTCAACTATTCGGTTCAACTATTCGGTCGGAATCCCGTATTTCCGGCAATAATCCGGATACATGGCCTGGCCGGGACGAAGAAGCGGCATCAGCTGCAGAATTTTGCCCACCGGTCC
>CAYSBO010000164.1:0-2158 GCA_964429285.1 uncultured Dehalococcoidales bacterium
ATCGTTCATCGGTTGTCATCCACCTCCTTCTCTTTTGGCTTTATCACGGTTTCTTGATGCTCCCGGTTCCGACTCCGGAAAGAAATGCCCTTTGTGGTCAGGATATGTGAGTGATGGCCCAGTCTGTCCAGTAGAGCCGTGGTGAGCTTGGCATCACCGAAGACCTGCACCCATTCACCGAAAGCTAAATTGGTCGTGATAAGGGTCGATCGGCGCTCATATCGCTCGGATAGCAGGTTGAAGAGCAATTCGCCGCCGGCGCGGTCAAATGGTACGAAGCCAAGCTCATCTACGATCAACAGGTCATCCCTCTCCAGACGGCGGTGTAACCGGCGCAGCTGGCGTTCGTCACGGGCCTCAAGCAGCATGCGCACCAGTTCCGCCGCCCTGGTGAAACTGACGCGGAAACGCCGACGGGCGGCTTCCACACCAAGGCCTATGGCTATATGCGTTTTGCCCGTACCGATGGGGCCAGCTAGAATGACGTCTTCCGCTTGGTTGAGGTAGTCGCAGGTGGCCAGTTCCAGCAGTTTGGTCCGTGATATCCCTTTGAGCGCATCCCAGTCCAGCTGATCGAGGGTTTTGATATCGGGAAAGTGAGCTTCCCGCAGCCGGCGGGTGGCGGTGCGTTCCTGGCGGGAGCGCATCTCGGCTTCCAGCACCTGCCGGAGGAATTCTTCGTAAGCCCAGCCGCCGTCACGGGCCTGGCGGGCCAGGGGCTGGTATTCCTTGGCCGCCCCAGGCATTTTCAGGCTGTGCAGGTGCTCGGCTACTACTGCTTCGCGGATGGCGACCTCGCTCATCATACACCTCCCTGGAGCAGGATGTCGTAGTCAGTCGGTGAGCCTGCCTCGATTTCGTAACTTCGCAGTGCCGCCGGCACCTCGACCACGGTATCAGCCTGTTGGAGTCTTTCGGCCATGGATAGAAGGTCACAGCGCCCGGCAGCAAGAGCGGCCTCAAGGGCCTCGGCGACCGCCTGGGAGCCGTGGTCTACCACAGCTCCCAGTACCCGAGACAGCACCCGGCCTGCCTCTCTGGAGCCGTAGCGGCTCACCAGGAGAGACCAGAGTCGGTCGTAGGGCTCACCCATTTCCGCCACCAGTTCTGGAGCCACCTGCCGCACCGACTGAGGCTTCCTCGCCAACTCCCGAAGGTAATGTGTGTATCTGATGCGCTTGCCGCCACGCCTCTCCCGCGGTACTACTTCCGTTTCACCCCGGCAGACCAACCGTATATCCTCGACGCCCACGTAAGCCATAGCTTCCAGCCGTGCCCAGCCGGATGATACCGAATAGGTGGCACCCTCTATCTTCACAATCGACTTGCTGGATACTGACACCGGCACTGCCTTCCGTACCTCAAACGGCCGCTCTGGGAGTGATAGCAAGTTTGCCCTTTCCTCATGCCACAGATCCCAGCACTGGCGACCATCCCGTTGGATCCGCTCCCGCCAGGCCTCTTCGACTTCGCTAAGTAACGTGGAGGACATCTCCGCCAGGCTCTTGCCGCGGGGCACCGGTGTCAAATGCTGGAGCTTCAAACCCTTGCCTCGACCTTCCACGCTTCCCTTATCGTGCCCCTCGCCGATCCTGGTAAAGCACGGCTCGAACAGATAGTGGCTGACCAACGCCTTGAAACGCTCGGTGAGCTCCGGGAGAAGCCCTATTCTGCGTTTCACGGCTGGCGTTAAATTATCGTAGATTATCCGCTGCGGCAGGCCTTTAAAATGAGCCGCCGCTCTAACATGACCGTCCAGGAAAGACAGCTGCTCGCAGGAGTCGTAAAGCCAAACGAAGTCGCGTCCTGAATAAGGTAGGCGCAGTACCAGCTTCCAGGCTTTGCGAAAGACGCCGTCTTCTTCCACATCTACATCGAAGAAATCGAACTGTCCTTCTTCGCCGGGGTGATGGACCAGAGGGATAAATACCTCCGCCGCACGGCGACGTTTCTCCCTGAGGTAGTCCCGGACAACGGTGATGCCGACCTGGTAGTTTTCCTTGCGAAGCTGGCGATGGATGCGGCTGCCGGTGATACGCTGCTTCGGCGTAACACGCCCCGCCCACTCGTTCAAAATCTCATCGATGCGCGGTGCAATTTTGTCCGTCACCGGCCGTGGCCGCGGCGGACCTGGCTTGCGGACTGGCGCAGACGTCTG
>CAYSBO010000165.1:0-2149 GCA_964429285.1 uncultured Dehalococcoidales bacterium
GTCGCCGTCGATGCGCTCGATGAGCTCGCCGGGGCTGGTTTCGTTGTGGAAGGCCATGTCAAGTTGCACGCAGTGGCGCGCAAGCTCGGCACGCAGCGAGTTGGTGGCGGTCCATGCGACGTTCTCGCCGAAATATGCGGCTCCAATCGTGACGACCTGTTGGAAGATCGCCAAGCCGATGAAGAGGCCAGCCGCGCTCAGCAGAACTGAGAGCTCAGCGCTCGCAAGCGCGGCATCAATGAACCGTCGCATGATCTGGGGATTGACGACCTGAAGTCCGATGCTACTTAGCAAGAGCACCGTGAGGACGGCAAACCGCCCCTTCTGGGGGCGTATGTGCCGCGCCAACAGATCCCAATAGCTTCTCAAGGAGATATTCACGGGTCTCCACTCCGCGTCTTGAACAAATGTTCACCAATCGCACTGTTGTACGGCGATTCTCCAAGGTGTCAAAGCGATGGCCTCGTTCGATCGGGTGAAAAATGCTTGACAACTGTATGTATGTTTGGTATAATAAGGATGCTCAAGGGAGAGATGCACATACGTACGAGCAAATCTCCAATGAGTAAGGGAGTCCCGAGTAATTGGATGACGACCTTATCAAGACCGAAGCCAGAAGATCAACTGACGTGTCTCGAAGCAGAGTGATAAGTCTTGAGCACATCAGGAAATCCAATGGTAACGGTGATCTCGAAGCGAAGAAGCTTCAAAGATGGATCTGAGAAGTTACCGATGACAAGGTAACTTCGAAGTGAAATCAAAGAAGCAGAGCAGAGAGAAGACGAGTAGGCAGAGGCAGCGCTCTAGACGTTGTAGAAGCAGTATCTAGAGAAAGCTAAATGCCGAAAGGAAGATAGGGAAGCAAAAGGTTACTTGGGACCCCTTCTTTTTTTGGGCAAGGGGCGCGCTGCTGCGGAGGTGAAGGGGCGGCGCGCCCCTTGTCGCGTCATCAGGCCAGCTCTAGAGAGACCCCAACTATTCAGTGACGTCAGATTGGAAGACCTCGGCCTCCAGCAACCCGACGAAGGGCAGATTGCGGTAGCGCTCGCGGAAATCGAGCCCGCATCCGACCACCAGGCGATCCGGGAGGTCGAACCCCTTGTACTTGATCGGGATATCGATCAGGCGACGCTGCGGCTTGTTCAGCAGGACGCAGACCTCGAGGCTCGCGGGCTCGCGGGTTCGCAGGGCCCTGAGGAGATAGTTTAGCGTCAGCCCCGTATCGATAACGTCCTCAACAAAGAGCACGTCGCGCCCGGTGATCGGCATGCTAAGGTCCTTCTCTAGCCGTACCATCCCGCGATCTCGCACCTCCGGTGAGTAGCTGGAGATGGCCATAAAGTCCACCTCCACTGGGATCGTGATGGCGCGCAGCAGATCCGCCATAAAGGGGACCACGCCCTTCAGCACGCCGACGAGCAGTGGGTTCCGCCCGCGATAGTCGTCAGAGAGCGCCTGCCCTAGCTGCAGGACGCGCTCCCTGATCTGTTCCGCGGAGATGAGAATCTCGCGGACATCCTCTGCGAGATCTCCGTACGCTTCAGGAGGGTACCAGCCGCCATGAGTCATCGTTTGGGTCATTGTGCCTCTCTGCCGAGTATCTCTCTAGCCTGCTCGTCGATGCCGTATTTGATCATCAGATCCCGGAGATTACGTCGCTTGAAGAGCTTGATGTTGATCTCCGGGTAGAGCTCTTTGACACGTCGGATCTTGTGATTCTTGATCCGGATGAGCTTGGGGCGTAGGGTTGTCAGCTCGATATACAAGTCCTGTTGAGGAAGATAGAAGTCGGGCGAGAAGGCCTCTAGGACGTTGCCGTTCTCGTCCTGCTCCAGGACGAATGTTCGGGGTTCATACTCCCAATCGATGCCATAGTAGTCCAGAATCTGGGCGAACGTCTCTTCGGAGGAGTGGGCGAAGGGAGGGCTGACGTTTTCGGGATCGCTCAAGATGGGTTGTCCTTTCCTGTTGAAGCTCCTTGGACGCCGGTCTGTTGCTGGACCTGAGACCAGGCCGCTACAGCAAGATCCGTGCCGGTGGCGACGCTCAGGCGTTTGGTGTTGAGGACCAGGTCATAGAGCTGGGGATTGTCCCAATCGACGTGGTAGTAGCGACGGAGATAGTGCCTGCGGCTGCGATCGCTCTCCTC
>CAYSBO010000166.1:0-2141 GCA_964429285.1 uncultured Dehalococcoidales bacterium
GCTCGGTGTCCTTCGAGCCATAGAGCAGAGTGACCTTGTGTCAGCCTCCCAGGGCATCGATAATTGCTTTGTTGAACACGGGCAAATCTGACGGCCTGCGCGAGGTAATCAGGTTGCCGTCCCTGACCAGCTCTTCATCCACCCAATCTGCTCCGGCGTTCTTCAAGTCCACCGCCACGGACGGCCACGAGGTCATTCGTTTGTTCTTGACGATTTCGGCCGAGATCAGTAGTTGCGGCCCGTGGCACACAGCGGCGATCAATTTCCCGCTATCATAAGCGCTTCTCACGAGATCGATCATGGCCTGGTGCAGACGCATCTTATCAGGGGCATATCCGCCGGGCACAATGACGGCATCAAAGTCAAGTGGATTAACCCCATCCGCAGCCGCGTCCGCAACTATTTCAGCCTTACGCCTCTTGCCGCGGTACTTCGCTCCTCGTTTGGTGCCTACGATTGTCACCTCAGCGCCGGCGTCTCTCATTGCCTGGAGAGGTGCGGTAAGCTCGTCATCCTCAAAGTCGGCTTCCGCAAGTATGGCTATCTTTTTACCTTCAAGCGACATCTCAATACTCTCCTTTCCCCCGGACTCTGGCTAGCGGAATTCCTCAATCAGGGCCCTGGCCTGCGCCGGCTCAACCTTTTGCTTCACAAGTGGGCCTTTGTGCAGAGCGGGCTGCAGTTCTTCGAAAGCAATTCGATCTTCCCGGTAGATTACACCCAGGGGTATCCTTTCCCCCCATTCCTCGGCCTTTGCTCTCACCTGCCTTTTATCCGTGGGGTCATAGCCATCCTCATCTTCCAGCTTGTAGACCCGTTCACGGTACCACTGGAAGGTATTCTTGCGATTGAAGGTCACACAGGGCTGCAATATATCAATGAGGGAAAACCCCTTATGCTGGATGCCCTGCTGAATGATGGCGGAAAGGTGGTCGACATCGCCGGCGAAGCCACGGGCCACAAAGCTGCCACCGCCCGTGATAGCAAGGCCGACCGGGTTCAGCGCCGAAATTGCGCCCTCAGGCGTGGTGCTGGTAACGAAACCCGGGTCACTGGTGGGCGAGGCTTGACCCTTGGTCAGACCGTAGATCTGATTATCGTGCACCAGGTAGGTTATGTCATGGTTGCGGCGTAGCGCATGAAGGAAATGGTTGCCACCCTCGCCGTAACCGTCGCCGTCACCGCCTATGGCCAGGATTGTAAGTTCCGGATTGGCCAGTTTGGCTCCGATTGCTACTGGCAGTGTCCTTCCGTGCAGGGAATTGAATACGTTGGCTCTGGAGTAGTGAGGCAGCTTTCCCGCCTGGCCGATTCCAGAAACCATCAACACGTGATGCGGTTTTAGATTCAACTCCACCAGGGCGTTGTTGACGGCCTGCAGAATGCCGAAATTGCCGCATCCGGGGCACCAGGCAGGCTTCAGCCCGGCGTAGTCTTTCATAGTCACCATGCTGATATTTCCCCCTTCCTTACTCTTTCGGCTATGTATGCCGGTGTGAAGGGACGGCCGTCGTACTTCAGTATTCTCCCATTCACCTTTATCCCGGTTTCCGTACGTATAAGTCGGGCCAGCTGGCCGCTGGCATTCCCTTCCACTACGTAGCTGGCGTCCGCTTTGCCCAATGCATCCGCTACCTCTTTTGCTGGGAACGGCCACAGCTGGTTCAGTTGCAGCATAGCGACGGAAGTCCCCCCTTCATTCAGAATATCAACAGTCTCACGCACGGCTCCGTACGTACTGCCCCAGCTTACAAGGATACCGTCCGGTTTATCGGCCCCATAGGTCAACGGCGCTTCAATCTCCCTCCGCAGACCGTTGTACTTGCGGAGGCGTTTTTCCACCTGGCTGGATCTTATCCCTGCATCCTCTACGAGGTGTCCCTCCTCGCCGTGTTCATCGGCATCCGTCACTACCAGGGCTTCACTCAAGCCGGGAAAAGCGCGGGGCGAGATTCCAGAATCTGTAAGCCTGTGTCTTCGGTAATCTTCCGGTTTAGTATTTGCGTTTGCCTCATACAAATCCCCCCGGTCTATCCTCACCTTTCGGAAATCAAGAACTGGGATAGTCTGGTAGGAAGTGGCAAGAAGATGGTCGGTTAGCAGAATCACCGGTATCTGGTACTTGTCTGCGAGGTTGAAAG
>CAYSBO010000167.1:0-2125 GCA_964429285.1 uncultured Dehalococcoidales bacterium
GCTGGGATTCCATCTCATCGGCCCGTATGCTCCTATCCTGATCCAGGAGGTGATCAACGCTATGGCGTCCGGCGGCGGGATCGATGAGATACAAACGGGCATGCATATCCATCCTTCAATTACCGAGCTGATACCTGTGGTGCTGAATAGCCTCACGGACGCAGGCTGACGGCTGTCTCAGGCGCGCGACGTCTGATCATGGAGAAGGCGAACTCCCCGCCTGGCCGACGCGGAGTACTTATCCCGGACAGGTGAAGACGGGTGCCTGCTGTCCTTTGTCCTCCTTCTTCTCGCCGGCATAGAAGCTCTTGAGGCGTCTCGCCGTCTCCTCAAGGCCCCTATCGACCGGATAGTTGATGGTATTCTCAGGATAGTTGCCATCATACTGTTTTTCACCTGCGGGCAGGCCGTCCGCTCCGGCGGGTCAGGTTCGTGTGGTATCCCCGGAATGCCGAGGGATTCCGGATATTGGTATGGTGTACCCAAACTCTAGAAGACTTGTACACCCACGGGGCAGAGGTGTTCAGTGGAATCCAAACGATGATCTCCTGGTTGCCAGCGAGTTTTCCTTTGCCGATGATGCCCCTGAAGGAGAATGGCGATTGTCCGGCAAGCTACTTGAGGTCCGCAAAGCCGGGTCAAGAGATCACCTGCCGTGATCTCTTCTTTGCCTCGGTACGCCATCTGGCTTCTTGTGCAAACACAGAAGCTGGACTAACTAACAGGCCCTCCAATTCGTAGTATTGACGGTTGAGCTAAATCAACGATAGTCGGGTACATGATTCTCGTGGTTTGCAGCATAACAGCCATCTGATAGAATGAACTCACACAAGGTATTTGCGAAGAAAGGGAGAGCAAGCCAATTGCTTTACACCAAGTTTGACTCAAACAAGCATGACATCGACACAGTGTCTGAGCTAATCGTTGATACTGATACAGAGCTATCAGAGTTTTTCTTTGGCGGTGATAGGAACAGAGCAGTACGCAAGGTGAAGCGGCTGATATCGATGGGTAGAAATAGCTACGGGCATGAGAATATCCATGTTGCCTCTCATGATAGCCAGGTGCTGGGGGTTGTGGTAGCTTATTCCTATGAGGATAAAGCCAGTTGGTCGCAACTAAGGGAACTAATGGCATTCTTGAGAGTAATGAGTATCTGCGACAAGATGAGATTCATTCTCCTCGGGATTCCTTTATTGGAGATAATAATGCCAGAGGACTTGAAGCCCGGCGATATCTACATTAGCAATGTTGTGGTGGGAAGAGAATATCGTGGGCGTGGAACAGGGTCGTTCTTGCTGGAAAAGCTAAAGGAGCAAGCAAGTCATGCCGGTTCTAGGCGACTTTGGTTATACGTTTCCCATGATAATGAAATAGCTATAAAGCTATATGAGAAAATGGGGTTTGGAGTGTGCCGCAAACGAAAACTCTGGTTGCCATGGCTGAAGATAGAAACTTACAGGATGGAGTTAGTAGTATAGTCCATTATTAACTGATCTGCTAACAAAGGGAGAGGAGCATCACTATTTCCCTCTGATGATCCTGGTAGCGGGGGGTGGGCTGGAAGGAAAAGCGAACGTTGGACCATCAGCGGGGTCAGCTTCAACTAATGAAACCATATCGCACAACTGACGATCTGTGTTCAGGATTCGTCGGACAGGCAGCCTGGTCCGTAGCGCGCGAAATAGGTATGGTGTCCCCGAGTCCCTGAAATCAGGCGCATTATGTACGTCGAAACTCGGGCAGGCGGGTCAGGACAACAAGGGCTGTATTGCGGCCAATGCACAGTGTGATGTCTTGTGCGTGATTCTTGCAGAAGCCACGTATCATCGAAGTCATTCGAATGGTCTGAGTGATTGTCATACGATCTTGGGTAGACGGTGTGGCAGGCAGAACTGATGTGCTGCGGGTCAGCGCACGGACCCCGGGCAGCCGTGCTACAATAGATTCCGCTCTTTGGCACTGCGCGTACTGCGAAGAATCATGTCTGCTGATTGCGGCTAGTAGGTCTGAGCGTCACCTCGGGGGGTATACTCAAAAGGTGTGGAAATAGTTAGCGGCAACGAGTACTCTTTCTGTTAGCGAAAAAACAGGAAGGAGGTACTCACTACCGCTATGAGAAAGC
>CAYSBO010000168.1:0-2118 GCA_964429285.1 uncultured Dehalococcoidales bacterium
TGAACCCATAGTCCATCAGAACCTGGTAAGTCTCCGTCCCATAGCCTGCGCCCCAGTAGTCTCGATCTCCAATTACTGCATACATCTCGGCTTTGTTGACCAATTGGTCGATATTGATGAAGCCACAAAAGCCAATGTAGGAATCATCCGAGAGAGTAAAGATCGAGAAATCTCTTCTAGACGAATCCATTACGACGCCATCAAACCATTTCTGCGTTCGTGCTAAAGAGGTGGGATAGTCATAATTCAGGGTCTGCTGAATCACCGGATCGTTTATCCATTTCACCCTCTGCAGGAGGTCTTCCCGTTCTATCAGTCTGAAGTAGATCCTTTCCCCTTCAAGAAGGTCTTTCATCTGAGCCTCTCTCATTCCTGCTGAAGGCTACCAGGGGGACACGTCGCAATGATTCACTCACTCCTGGAACCTGATGTTCTCGCGACTTCGTGGACAACCAGCCAGGCGACGGTTGCGTACTAGAACTCCTACCCAGGGTTCTCTTCCAAGGGCTCTGGAATCTCCTCAGGTTTCCATCCCCCTCCCTCCGGATTGTACACGCTCTCCGCCCCCAAGACCACCCGAAAGGTTCGCGCAATCAGTAACAGGTCGAGCATCAGCGAACGATTGTCTACGTACTGAATGTCCAACTTAATGCGTTCCGACCACGGCATTGCTGCTCTGCCTGTCACTTGGGCGAGCCCGGTGATTCCCGGCTTCACTTCCAGTCGGCGCACCTGGAAATCGTTGTAGATCTCAAGATGTAAGGGAAGGCCTGGTCGTGGTCCCACGATGCTCATCTCCCCTTTGAGCACATTAATCAGCTGAGGCAACTCGTCCAAAGAGAATCGACGCAGCACGCGTCCCACACGGGTTATGCGAGGATCTTGCTCAACTACGTTCAATCCAGCTCCCATATTCTCTGCTTCCACGACCATGCTGCGGAACTTCCAGATCTTGAAGATACGCCCCTGCTTTCCTAACCGTTCCTGGCGAAAGAAGACCGGCCCCGGTGAGTCGAGCTTGATGGCCAGAGCGACCAGAGCCATTAGCGGTGAGAGAGCCGCCAAAGCAGCAGTGGAGACAGCTGTATCGAAAACTCGCTTCCAGACCAAATACAGGTTTTCATTCATCGTGCTTAATAAAGGAGTTCAGTGCGGCGCATCCAGGCATTCACGCCATCTCTGCCGCCGCCTGCTTCCGAGTGTGCAGAGATTCCAACATCGACAGCAGACACACAATTCTGCCGAGCTGATCTTGCCGTCGACCCTGCTGAACGACTCCGCCTGCTCATCAAGACTTGTTCTTCGCAGTAGCCCCCGTGAGCGCGTGACCCGCTGTTCATCCAACAGTAGATTGCCCGCTGTGACGGATAGCCAGGATCAAGCCCAGGCCTGGACTCTACAGACGCTGTGGTGTAGCTCTCATCAACACCCAACAGCCTCCAATAGAATGGCCTCCAATTCTTGAGCTAACACATCTCTCGAAAACCGCTCTTCAGCCAGTTTGCGAGCGTTTCGTCCCTGCTGTTCGCAAATCTCTGGATGGTCGCGCAGATAGGTCACTTGCTCAACAATTGACTCGGCGCTCTCCGGTTCGACGTAGACACCAATTCTGTATTCTTGGACCATCTCGCGGAGCCACCCGGGCGTGTTCACCAGTACCGGACGTCCGGCCGCCAGGGAATCGAAGAATTTGTTGGGCGAACAAGTGTAAAGGATCGGCACATTCTTGTAGATCGTCATACAGACGTCAGAAGCGGCCGCCAGACGCGCTATAGCGTCTTTGCCTGGAACAGGGTCCGAGAACACGACATTTGAGAGATGATGCCTTTGGCAGAAACTCTCCAGTTGAGGTCGGCGCTTTCCGCCGCCATGCAGAATGAAAGCGATTTCTCCATCTTCTTGTTGTTTCAAAGACTTCGCCGCCTGCACAACATAGGTCAGGTCATTCGCCTCTCCCATCGTTCCGAAGTAAGAACAAACGAATTTCCCCTCAAGATCAAATCGACTTCGCACATCACTTCCATCGACATCCGGTCGAAAAAGATCCAGATCCGAGGCGTTAGGAATGATCGTGACCTCCTCTTCCGCCACACCGGCTTCCCTGACACCTTCCGCCAT
>CAYSBO010000169.1:0-2102 GCA_964429285.1 uncultured Dehalococcoidales bacterium
TTGACCTGAGATAATCAGCCAGTAGCTCAGCCAGGCAAGGAGAGATAGCCTTGAGGTTATGATACTTCAGCTGGTGAATGGCTTTCCGCACTACCTCGTCAAAACTGAATAGAGACCGAATGCCGTCTATCTGAGTCTGTCTCTGCCAGCAGCTCGGGCACACAATACCGCTCGCCTGTGGTCTGCCACAGTTGGGGCAAAGTGGCCCCGGTAGCCTCGGCAGGTTTCCCAGACATTCAGAGCAGAGAAAGTCGCCTATTCTCCCACAGCCAACACACCGCCGTGGAAAGAGAGAGTCAACCGCCAGCTCAACCAGTTTACCTAAGCGAAGCAAATCCTTGGCTAAGGAGTATACTCTCGACGTGTGCGAGTGTGAAGTGCTCCACTAAGAATAGGCTCGTTCAGGTATATTTCACCGTTCCTGATCTTTATGTTGTAACCGCAATCAGGGTCCGTGCACACCCAGGCCTTATAGTGAATCGGTGCCCCCTGACTGCCGAAGTCGGATAAAGGCACCAAAACCCCTTTTTCACATTTTTGGCATTTTGGTAATGAATCGTGTTCCAAGTTCCACCTCCCCAATTAGATTTGTTTGTCTGTGTCGGAACAACTAAGTATATACTATGGAAAATCGGTTTGCAAGGCTGTTCTTCGGGAAAGCCTCAACTTTTTTCGTTGTCTCTGAACCCTATTAACGACCCAACCCAACAACCGACAGACGACTATAAACAGCGCCGGCAGGTGTCAGCTGACTTCTCATCAGATTAACAGCCTTAACTTCAACGTCATATTCATGTTCAAATACGGCAGAGTCCACAAGCGCGCCAAAGCTTCTTCTGTCCGACGGCGATGCTCCTTGCCTGATGCGGGCCAGGGTCAGGTGGGGCACAAAGGGACGCTCCTCCCGGGCAAATCCCAGATCAGCAAGAGCAGAGTCAATATTCTGCTGCAATCTGGAAAGCTTGTCCATTTCGCCACCGATGCCCACCCAGAACACCCGGACTTGCGTAAGACTGGGGAACACCCCCAGGCCTGAAATCTGCAAACGGAACGGTGAAATCCCCTGAGTAGCTCCTTCCATAGCCTGCGTCACCTCTGCTGCCCGCCGGGCGGGAATATTGCCCAGGAACTTCAAGGTCAGGTGAATTCCCTCAGCGTCCACCCACTTGACGAACCTGTGTTCGTCTCTCTCCAGTTCATTTCTCAGCCTGGCCAGTCCCTGCCTGACCTCGTCGGGAAGTTCGATAGCAATAAAGGAGCGGATTTGCTCAGTATCATGTGACATTTTGGCTCCCTTGTCCGTTTCTCGGCCTCACCTCAATGCTCTCTCTTCACGGGAGAAAGGCAATACTCTATGCCTGGTGTCAACGTTGTATTTGTGGGAGGGACGATGTTCTTCGCTTACTTGCCTTGCTTCTTCTCTTTTTGTTGCTTGGGCTTCTTCACATTCTTTCTTCCCTTGGATCCCATTTGCTTACCTCCTCTGCTATTTGAATACTACTGCTATGTGACACTTCTGCGCTTTTCATCCAGACATAGTAGTTTTGTAGCGTTGGCCCCCAGGATTTTGGCCTTATCCTCCGCAGGAAGCCGTGAGGACCGGATCTGGGCAAGCACTCGATTCTGGTGCATAAGAGGATAGTCGGTGCCAAAAAGGACTTTGTCAGTGCCCACAATCTGACTTACCTGCTCGAAAATCTGGGGCTTGTACAGGAAAACGGTGGCTGCGGTGTCGAAGAAAACGTTGGTGAGAGCCTTCTCTACCTCGGGCATGAGGGCATAGAAGGGCAGGCCACCACCCCAGTGAGCACAAACAGTCTTCAGATCCGGGAAAGTCGTGACGAAGGAATAAAGGATGTCAGGCGTGATACTGCCCTTGCCCGAGTACCCATGCCCTACGGGCTCGGAAGAGTGGGTCAGAAAGATCAAGTCGTGCTTCAGCGCGGCGTCAACCAGAGGCTTCATCGTGGCCTCGTCGGTGAGGTCGAAGCCCTGCATGTCAGACCTCATTTCACCAAGTCCCCTGGCCCCGGCTCTGGCGCAGCGCTCCAGCTCGGCTACCGCAGCATCTCCTGCCCTCGGTTGGACAGCACAAAAGCCGA
>CAYSBO010000170.1:0-2068 GCA_964429285.1 uncultured Dehalococcoidales bacterium
CATAACGATAGCCTCCAATTAGATTGGCATACTCGTTTGTCTTGAAGTCGGAAAACCGAACGATGACTTCGTTGGGATAGAACCCCGCCGCTATTTTTGCTATACCCATGGCAAGATTGTCCACAAAGAACTGCTTCTTATCCTTGTACGGTATGCTCTTCTGGTCTATCTCCCTGATTACTTGTGCCAGTTTCGTGTCCCTGCGCGCCTCTTCTTTCAACCTATCATATTCTATCAGGGCCATGGGGTGTATCCCGATGTAGGAATTGATGATGAACTCTTCCCGGGCCAGGCCAACGCCGTCATTGGGAATTCGGCTCTGGATGAACGCGCCTTCAGGAATGCCGAAATTCATCATTATCCTGGTGTCGGGTCTGGGGAGCTTGTTTACTTCCACCTCGTCTATTCTGTACTTCAAATTACCTTTGTAGATTCTTCCCTGGCCTTGCGAACAATCTACCGTAACCTGCCTTGCGCCCTTCAATACCTCGGTCCCGTTGACGGTGCCGATGACACAGGGCACTCCCAGTTCCCGACTAACGATAGCTGCATGGCAGGTTCTGCCACCCTTGTTTGTCACTATGCCACCGGCGATCTTCATTATCGGTTCCCAGTCGGGGTCGGTCATATCGGTAACCAGGACTTCCCCCCTCCGGAACTGGTGGATTTCACTGCTCTCCTCTATTACATTCACCTCACCTTGTCCTATCTTTGTACCCACTGCTTCCCCTGTTAATAACAATTCTCCCTCTTCTTCGAGTACGTAGGTCCTGAGCATAGCTGTGTCCATTTGTGAATGCACTGTCTCCGGCCGGGCCTGGACTATGAAGAGTTCTCCTGTCCTTCCGTCCTTTGCCCATTCGATGTCCATGGGCAGGCCGTAGTGCTCTTCTATGATGCAAGCCCATTCGGCAAGCTTCAATACTTCATCTTCACTTAGCACGAACTCTCTTTGCGCTTCCACAGGTACTCTCTTCTGCTCTGTTCCAATCCCATCCCCTTTATAGACCATTTTCTTTTCCTTCGTTCCCAGCTTCTTTTCCACAATGGGTCTGAAGCCCGTCTTCAAAGTTGGCTTGAAAACGTAGAATTGGTCGGGATTCACAGTTCCCTGCACCACATTCTCTCCCAGCCCATAGGCGGCAGTTACGTAGACCACGTCCCTGAAGCCCGTCTCTGTATCTATGGAGAATATAACGCCCGAGCAGGCCAGATCAGAACGAACCATCTTCTGCACACCCACCGAGAGGTAAACGCTGGAATGGTCAAATCCTTTGTCCACCCGATAGGAAATCGCCCGGTTCGTAAACAAAGATGCAAAGCACTCCATGACTTTCCCCACCAGTTCATCTTCCCCCCGTACGTTCAAATAGGTCATTTGTTGTCCTGCGAACGATGCGGTGGGCAAGTCCTCCGCGGTGGCGCTGCTTCTTACAGCAACATCCACATTCCTTCCATATTTGCTTTCCATTACCCGATAGGCAGCTCTTATTTCCTGGTCCAGCTCCGCAGGGCAGGTTGCATTTCTTATCAGGTTCCTTATGCCCTCACCCCTCTTTGCCAGATTTCTCATGTCATGGGTATCCAGACCAGCCAGCGTGTCGCTGATCTTGTGGCCTATGTCGGCTTTGTCCACCATGTACCTGTATGCTTCAGCAGTGATGGCAAATCCCGAGGGTACATTGACCCCTTTCTCGCCCAGATTTCTTATCATCTCACCGAGAGATGCGTTTTTGCCCCCGACTGAAGCTACGTCGCCTGCGCCAATTTCTTCAAACCATTTCACAAACTTCATGGTGCGCCCTCCCGTTCGTGCTGGAAAGATAGGAAATGTTCGTATCTGCCGTCTCCACCAAATCTACCTCCTTGTTTGCAGGTTGTTGAACCGATAGAATGGAACTGCATTATAACACTTTTCACTAAGGCCAAGGGAGCCTCTGTGCCTCTCGTCGACTGGCTCCATTCCGGCCAGTCTATCCTCTCGTCATCTGCTGCAGTGCCATCCTGATCTTTTCCTCCAGGCTTAGTTCCTCAGAATCCGGGAGTTTGGAGACAGCTTTGCTGGCTT
>CAYSBO010000171.1:0-2065 GCA_964429285.1 uncultured Dehalococcoidales bacterium
GGGAGCACAATCGGGAGTCTGGTGTTTCCGGGCAAACAAGTAATGGGGTATGGTAAGCCCGTGAACCCCTTTTGTCAACGGATAACAGAGTTGACAAGCGTGGTGGGTGCGTGATGTACTGTCATGCAGTGAAGTACAGTAATGTGGTTCTGGTAAGTCTAATCACCATATTCTTGATCTCTAGCCTCGTTCTTGCTGGCTCGGTAGCTGCGATCTCAGGGAAAGATGCCACGACTGAGTAGCAGACTAGAAGGAAAATGAGTGATTTTACCATTGAGTTTGAGCCGGTAGGTCTAAGAGGGGAGTGCCGGAAGAATGATTCTCTCCTGGCCTGCGCTCGCCGGCTGGGTATCGGTATCAGCAGCATATGTGGGGGTGAGGGAACGTGCCACTCATGTAGGGTACAGGTCTTGAATGGTACTGTCTCCAGCCCCACGCCCAGTGAACAGGAAGTATTTACCCCTCAGGAACTGAAGATGGGATGGCGTCTAGCCTGTCAGACTTACCCCGCCAGCAATTGCAGAGTGACGGTGCCCCCTGAGTCAATGACGACCCCACAGCGGGTCCAGGTGGAGGGAGTCGAGGTAGGAGTTGCTCTCGAGCCACCGGTGCAAGCTTACCGCCTGCGGCTGGTAGCTCCGTCCCTGTCGGCGCCGCAGGCTGATGCCGACCGGCTACTTGAGACTCTAAATCAGCAGCATGACTTGCGCTGCCGCAGGATAGACATTGGCGTTCTGCGCACCCTTTCTGACCAGTTGCGGTCATGGAACTGGGAGTGCCAGGCCGTAGTCCGCAATGACGAAGTAATAGCCCTACTGGCCCCCTCAACCCGCCTACTGGGATTAGCAATAGATCTGGGGACTACCAAGATCGCCGGCTATCTGGTTGACCTCGGCAACGGTCGGACTTTGGCTGCCAGAGGAGTGATGAATCCCCAGATTAGCTATGGGGAAGACATTGTCACCCGTATGACCAGGGCAATAAGGTCACCGGACGAAGGCGTGCTTTTGCAGAAACTGGCGGTTGAAGCTATGAATGAGCTGTGTGCCGACCTGTGTGCCGAGGCCGGTGCCAATACCGGGGAAGTTGTTGAGGTAGTGGTGGTTGGCAATACTGCCATGCACCACCTGTTCCTTGGTCTACCGGTAAGACAGCTCGCCCTTTCTCCCTTTGTTCCAGCGATTAGCCGGGCCCTGGAGCTCAAGGCTCGTGACCTTGGTCTGGGCATTGCTGCGGGAGCCTATCTGCACCTGCTGCCTAACATCGCCGGTTTCGTTGGTAGTGACCACGTGGCGATGTTGCTGGCAACAGGGCTCAGGCAAACTGAAGGACCTGTAGTGGCTCTGGACATCGGGACCAATACTGAGGTTTCTCTGGTACATGATGGAGGATTCACCGCCGTCTCCTGTGCCTCCGGTCCGGCGTTCGAAGGCGGCCATATCAAGCACGGTATGCGAGCTGCTACGGGCGCTATTGAACGCTTGCGAATAACCGGCGGTAGCATCCAGTACCAGACTATTGACGAGGCACCGCCTGTCGGCATTTGCGGGTCGGGTATACTTGATGCCCTGGCCCAGCTTCACCTGGCTGGAGTTATTGATGAGGGCGGTAGAATAAGGGATAATCACCCTGGGGTTCGTAGCGACAAGAAGCGGCGCGAGTTTGTGCTGGTGGACGAAAAGACACGAGGCGGGCAACCCGCCATCACTATCACGCGGCACGATGTGAGAGAATTGCAGTTAGCCAAGGCAGCTATTCGCACGGGCATCGAGACACTTCTGGAGGCGAGCGGATACACTGCAAAAGATATCAGGCAGGTCATCATCGCCGGAGCCTTTGGTACCTATATCGATGTAGCCAGTGCAGTGACGGTGGGTATGTTGCCACCGCTGCCTCTGAATCGGTTCCGTCAAGCAGGAAACGCTGCCGGCATGGGAGCAAAGCTAGCTCTGGTTTCGCTCAAGCAGCGGGCGGAGGCCCAGGTTATTGCCTCCAAAGTCAAATATATTGAACTGGCCAGTGTTCCCAACTTTCAGTCGACCTTCATCCAGGCAGGTTACCTGGG
>CAYSBO010000172.1:0-2050 GCA_964429285.1 uncultured Dehalococcoidales bacterium
ACAGCTTTACCGTGGCTCCAGATACTTGGACCTGCGCCTATGTCTCCGGCGGTCCCGGAATCTTTGTTGACATCACACCCTCCGATAGTCAAAGTGTGGCAGCCGGCGGCACAATCGCCTTCACTCTCAACTTCGAGTCCCCACAGCAAGTAGATGCCTCCGTTGAGTTCGACACCTGGACCATAAATGGTATGCCTGTTGCCCCTGGCTGGCACGTTGTGTACCCGGGCGACTGGGTTGATATCGAGTACAAAGAACACGTCTCCGGGGAGGAAGACGCGACCGTCACGGTAGACCAGACCGCCTGGCTACAGGTTCACAACATCGGTCCCTGGGGAGAAATGGAGGGGGAGCCGGTTACGCTCCACTGTGTTAACGCCCCGGGTGCGGTGAAGATGGACCCTTCTGCTACTAAACTGTACCAGCAAGCCACGGTGGACGGAGCCCCTGTCGACTATTGCTATGAGCTTGTTCTCGAGTACTGCGAGCCCGTGACTCTGGATGTAGAAGTGGGCTGGGAGCTGGTAGTATGCAATAACTATACAAAGACAATCAACTGGATCGGTTTCCCGCCGATGGGCACAATGATTCTGCAGGACATGGATGTCATGTTCGACGTTCCGGATGCATGGGACGCGGTGACCTTCAACCTGACCGGCACGGCCTGTATTGATGTGGGGGAGGGATTTGAAGACACGAACCCGGCCAATGACTGTGCCGACTGGTGTCCTACACTGACTGTAACATACCTTCTCCCGCCGTAGAGAACTGGTTCTGGTGTAATTGACTCGTACCAAGCGGTTCGAGGGAAAGCAGTAGGCGGGTCATAGTTGATGAGACAGTTGCCTGCAGGGCAACAACACAGGGTCGAGGAGTCAACCTCGACCCTGTTTCACGGACCAACAGTCTACAGCAACCTGGGATTCTCTCGCGCTTCCCACTCCTGAGGCAGCAGCTCCTGGAATATCATGGGAAACTTCGGGGGGTAGATTCTGTACAGGTGCTCGTACATGGTCAAAATCATAGAATCTATGTCGTTGATATAACCCCAGGCACGCTGTATGTGGTCGGTGGCGACAAAGACCTCCCGGCAGTATCCTTTCAACTCCCGAATAAGATGATTTAACGCTTCGCCCTTTCCGTCGGTGGTAGCTGCTGATTCGACGGAGCGGCTGGCTTCGAGGGCACGGTGAATGAATTCGGTGGCAATCACACGGTGGCTCTGTCCTCGCTCAAGCTCCAGCAAGGCTGCCTCTTTGTCCTCACCGGCAAGCCCGCCTTCTTCGATTCCAACCCTCAGGTAGTCGAACCGGGTGTCAAGCAGGAATTCGAGAATGCGTTCCGCTCCCATGTAAGCGGGGTCACCGGAGTGCACGTATCGGGTGGCAGCAAAGGCAATATCCTCGGGTTCAGTGCCCAGAAGAAGTTCTGAAAGGCGATAGCCGTGCAAGAAGGGCCGCTTCTGCCGTCCTTCTTCCGGCCTCCAGCCCCAGTTGCAGGCCCGCTTCATCAGCCGGTAGTGCAAGCCAACCTGTTCTTTGAAATCAAAGCGGGGAATTGCATATCTGGTATCATGGAGCGAGGCTGCATCCGCAGCCAGCCGCCTAGGCATGCCGAAGGCGTCCAGCACCGCTCCGTACATGTTTGTGAGGAAACGACCGGGTTCCCAGAGGACGAATGGTAGCTGTTTAAACACGGTATCCTCGAGGTCCACACCATTGAACTCCCCGGCGTCACGGGGTGGATAGTGTCCATCGTAGCGAAGGACGAGCCGCATCTCGGGGGCCCAGGAGGTCTGGTGAAAGCGGACGCGAGGCAGCTTCGCCGTGTCACCCAGGCTTTCCAGATAGTCATCAGGAGTCATGAAGCGCACATCGGCGAGCTTCTTGCTGATGACATTTTTCCAGGCCTGCTCCATTATTTGCAGGGCGATGTCGCCGAAATCCATGAGCTCCAGGTCCTGGATGTAGAGGACCAGGCCCCGGTCGGGCAGCTCACTCAGTGCTTTTTCCAGCACTTCGGTATATTCAGCCGCCGCCTGTTCCCGGGA
>CAYSBO010000173.1:0-2039 GCA_964429285.1 uncultured Dehalococcoidales bacterium
AGGTGCAAAATGACAGAGCAAAGGTCAAATTTTTTGCGTTTTGAGTTGTCATTTTGATTTTTGATCTTTAATTTCTAATTCTATATTTCCACCGTCCCACCTTCGGTGGGCAGGGTGACTCTTATTCCGCTGTCGCGCAGGTTGTCCACATAGAACTCGGGCTTCTCAGAGTGCACCGGGATAAGCATCTCCGGTTGAATCTCGCGTGCGATCCTCAACAGGTCGGGGCCACAGCCGTGCCCCGAGGCATGCAGCCCTTTCTCGGCCTCCGGTATTTCCCATTTGCCGTTCCTGTACAGAGGGAGGCCATACGCCTGTAGCCGGAAGTGTTCAAGCCAGTGGTGCAGGCGCCAGAAGTCCATCTCCTGTTCCTCATTGTGAGGCTCGCTGGAGCTAAAGACATAAAGGCTGCCGGCCCGGGGCTGTATGCTGGGCAGCTCATTCAAGTCCCAGAAGCTGAAGCAGAGTATGAAGTCTTCTTGATTAGAACTGACATCCTTAGCCAGGACAATCTTGCTGGAATAGTCCTGGTAAATATTTCGCAACCATGAATCAGGACTCTTACTGGCGGTTGTTTTTTGATAGATGGCAACGGCATCTTCCTCGGCGATGTCAGGTATTTCCGGCTCGAGAAGGCGCATAGTCTTCAAAAGGTAAGCGTCCTTGGGCAAAATGGTCAACTTCCTTTTTGTGTCTCTGGCAATATGCAAAAAGGTGAGCAAGCGATTTACATCTCTGGGAGAGAAATCGGCAATCACCAGGCCCCTGGCACCGTTAATAGCTTTGAAACCATTTTCATACACTTCCTGCTCGTAAACATTCGAGGTTTTGTCCACATTAGTGCCTTCCAGGATTAATGCCCTGGGATGTAGCCGGGCTGCCTCCTTTATCATTGACTCGGTAAGTTTGCCATGCCTGCCATGAAGCCGCAGGTCGCCGCTGTAAATCACCCAACCGGAGCTTGTCTCAATACCCCAGGAACAGGCACCGGGAATTGAGTGGTCCACGGGGAAGCAGCGCAGATTAAAGCTACATCTATCAATATCGCCCAGCAGTTGTGATTCCAGTTTTTTCCTTCGAGTAGTTTTTTCCCAGAATTTTTCGGCCTCCTCACTCAGTTCGAGCCTGTCAGCGATGCAGAATCGTCGTTGACGGTCCTCTCTACTGCTGGTAACGTAAGCCCCTTGTTTCCATCCCTCCAGACATTCCTCTACCCTGGGGGTGAAATAGCACACCTGTTGGTCGAAAGGCGCTTTGCCTGAGTCCTGCATGGCCTTAGCGATAAAGGCTGTGGTTGCAGTAGCATATACCGGGATGTCCTCTCTCAGGAATGATATGTGGCCGGAGTGGTCGAGATGGGCATGGGTCAGCAAAATACCATCTACACCATCAAGCTTGCGATAATTTTCGGCTCGACGAAATCGCTGCCAGAGATTCTCTGCCTCCAAATCAGTGCGATAAATGCCCTCAAGGTGGGGGAGCAGCCCCATTATTAACAGGTCCAGCAGTCCTGCTCCGGGTCGAGGCTTAAGGTATTCTTCGTAAAAATCCCGATACTTACTGTAGGGATAACCAAAGTCGAGGAAAAGCTTCCCCCTGTCATCTTCGAGGAGGATTTTATTGCCCCCAATCTCTCGCACGCCTCCGTAGAACGTAAGGTTTACCATATCGATACCAGAACTAAGTACAGAATCTTATCTTGTATACCACAATCAGCTTAGCACTTCCATCGAGAAAGAGGACTAGCCAAAGCCAACATCGAGCATCATCATTACCACGAAGCCCACTATCGCTCCCATGGTAGCAAGATCGGTATTGCCGCCGCGTTGAGACTCCGGAACTAGCTGCTCAACGACAACGAAGATCATAGCGCCGGCGGCAAAAGCCAGAGCATACGGCAGGATGGGCCTTGCCAGAATGACAGCGGCAGCCCCGATAACTCCGGCTATGGGTTCGACCAACCCCGATAACTGACCGTACCAGAAACTCCTCCGGCGAGACAGGCCTTCCCGACGAAGGGGCATAGAGACTGCTAAGCC
>CAYSBO010000174.1:0-2026 GCA_964429285.1 uncultured Dehalococcoidales bacterium
TGGAAAGGACACCGCGCCCATATTCATTTACCCGACGACCTGTGGCAGACCGTCTACGAAGGACTACGGATGTCAACCTTGCTACGCTTCGAACAACGTGCGAGTGTTTATTCCTGTAGCTTCTTCCAAAATCGTCATAACTTGATTTATCAATGTCCGTGCCTGGTCATGGGTAAGACTAAACTGTTCGGCAATCTCACTTATGTAAACATCTACAGAAACAGGGGTTGGCGTTTTTTGATGGCCCCGGAGCTTCTCGAGGTTCAGAGGATGCGGTAGTCTCCCCAGCAAATCCTTTGCTCTCGTCTCGCTCATGCTGCTGGCTAGAATGCCCAGTACAGCCTTGATACCGGCATCCGCAGTATCTTCGTTGGGTATGAAGTCCAACTCTTTTATCCTGTCTATGAATTCTTCATATTCCATATTCACACCTCCAAACTCTTTCTAGTGCTGCTCACCTCGAACTACACAGGTATGATCTGAGCATTTACCTTCTGATTAATGTGCAGTATGCCGTACGAGTTCGCCGCCTTGCCGGGATTAAATAACAGGATTTCCCCATGATAGCTATTGTATGGCTCATGAGAGTGACCGAACACTATCACATCTGCCTTGTCGCATCTGTGCATTACCCGTTCCACAATCCCTTCCGGAGCTCCCCAGCCATGAGTCACACACACGGTCTTGTTGCCCACCTTGAAGCTCGTCACCTCAGGTAGCAAGTTCTTGATGACGCCCGAATCCATGTTGCCCTGGACTGCCTTGACTTCCGCAACTCTCCTGAGTCCATCCAACACTGGCTCCTCCATGAAGTCTCCAGCATGGATAATCAAGTCCACCCCCTGCAAACCGTTCACGATAGCCTGGGGAATTTCTTCAAATCTGCTCGAATGCGTGTCCGACAGTACTCCTATTCGCATAGCCTGACCCCACCTCCTTTACCTCTGAAACAGACCCGTAAGCTCGTATCGGTCCAGAATGTGTTCTTCCATGCTGGCCAGCAGTTGTGCTTTGGATGCACCCTGCTCAAGGTTCAGTTTCTGATCAAGTGCATACAAACTGAAACGGTAACGATGCGGCCCTCCTGGAGGAGGACACGGACCTCCATAGCCTGTCCTCCCAAAATCATTCTGCCCCTGTATGCCGTTAGAAACCTGGGGCTCTATCGGCATCCCTTCCGGCAACTGATTCACACTAGCCGGGATGTCGTATATCAGCCAGTGAGTGAAGACGCCACCGGGTGCATCCGGGTCGTCCATAATCAGTGCGTATGACTGAGTACCCTCCGGGGACTCAGTCCAGGTCAACGGTGGCGAGATGTCCGACCCCTGGCACGTATACATGGCAGGAATGTTCTCCCTCTGCCCAAATGCCGGGCTATTCAGAGTCAATGTCATAGTGCACCTCCCGTTTCCTCGTATTTCCACCTTCCACACATCATCCCTCAAAGTCACCAGCTATCTCCACGTGATTCGCTACCAAATATACGTCACCAGACATAGCAGTAATCTTATGCTATCAGATGAGGAAGCACCCGTGGCTATCCGTAACTATACGGAAAATGGCAGGAATACCTCTCTATTGCTCTGATGGGGGGTGTCCCTGTGTTGAATGAAAGACAAGGTTAGGTCTTAGAAGGCTTCCTGTTTGCCCGAGTACTTCTCCCTCAGCTTCGGCTTCTCTATTTTGCCGGTAGGATTTCGTGGCACCGTGTCGAAAATGATTCGTCGTGGCCACTTATACTTGGGTAAACGGGGTTGATAGAACTCCTTCACCTCATCCTCACTCAGGCTCATCCCGGGCCTGGCATCAATTACAGCTGCAACCACTTCGCCCAACCTGTCATCCGGGACCCCGATCATTGCTACATCGTATATCTTGGGGTGACCTCGAAACACTTCCTCTATCTCAGCAGGGAAAATGTTTTCCCCGCCGCTTATGATCACATCCTTCTTTCGATCGACAAGATAGATGAAACCATCGCTATCCATTCTGGCCATATCTCCGGTATGCAGCCATCCCCGTT
>CAYSBO010000175.1:0-2026 GCA_964429285.1 uncultured Dehalococcoidales bacterium
AACAGCCTCAAGTGACAGAGGGAGGCGCACGATGTCCCAGGAGAAAGTGAGAAGACTAGGGGTTTGGGAGAAGTATATGCCTCTGTGGGTAGCTTTGGCTATCATTGCCGGGACAGCTCTGGGCTGGGGCTTTCCCCATCTCCAGGACTTATGGGACTCTCTGTCGATTGCCCACATTAATATTCCCATTGCGGTGCTCCTCTTCGCCATGATTTACCCCATAATGGTTCAGATAAGTTTTGAAGAGGTTAAGCGGGCGGCTCGCAGTCCTAAGCCATTAGCACTTACCTTAATTGCCAACTGGGCGGTAAAACCGTTCACCATGGCTCTGTTTGCCTGGCTTTTCCTGAGTCTAGTTTTTGGTCGGTTTCTAACGCCAGAACTGGTTGAGGAATATCGAGCCGGCTTGATACTTTTAGGTGTAGCGCCGTGTACCGCTATGGTTCTGATGTGGAGCTACCTGGCTCGGGCCAACGTCGCTCATACCCTGGTGATGAGCGCCGTGAACTCCTTGGCAATGGTCTTCTTCTACGCTCCGCTGGCGGTCTTTCTGATGGGAATAGCGGGCATCCTGGTGCCCTGGGCCACCATAGCCATAGCGGTAGGCATCTACATCATCAGCCCCCTGGCGGCAGGCTACATAACCCGACGCCGGGTCATAAAGGCGAGGGGCCGCGCCTGGCTTGAGAGCAGGCTGGCGCCGCTTCTAGGCAAGATATCTATTGGCGCCCTCCTCCTGACCTTGGTAGCCCTCTTCAGCATGCAGGGATACCACCTCGTAGAGTTCCCCTCCGTTATTGGCATGATTGCCTTGGGCATATTCGTCAACATATTGGTCATCTTCGCCCTCACCTATGTCGCCGCTCGCCTGCTACGCCTTCCCTATGAGGATGCAGCGCCAACAGCAATAATTGCTGGCAGCAATCACTTTGAGGTGGCTATAGCCGTAGCTATCACACTCTTCGGCACGGGCTCAGGGGCGGCTTTGGCTACAGTAGTCGGCGTTCTGACAGAAGTCCCCTTCATGCTCTTCTTGGTATGGCTCTGTAAGAAGACGAGTAATTTCTTCTACCGACCAGGGATTCAATACCCCGGGGGTGAATAGTTGGCAGTCCAGTATCTGGTAGTATTCAAGGATTATCTCATCGAGGTATTGCCCATCCTGGCAATAGGGTTCTTACTCAGTGGCTTAATTCACGAATTCGTTCCCTCGGAATGGATGGAGAGACGCCTCGGTGGAGGGGGCATTAAGCCAATCCTTTACTCCACCCTCGCCGGGATAATCCTTCCCATCTGCTGCTTCGGCTCCCTGCCGGTGGCGGTGAGCCTGCACCAGAAAGGGGCAAGGTTAGGACCAGTTTTAGCCTTCCTGGTAGCAACCCCTGCCACATCCGTCACTGCTCTTCTGGTCACCTATAGATTCCTGGGATTAAAGTTCACCATATTCGAATTCTTTGCCGTGATAGTGATAGGTTTGATTGTGGGGCTGGTGGGAAATATGGTCAAGGGCAGGGCTGAAGCTCCTGTTTCTCCAGTGCAGCAGGCCCTCGACCCAGTTTGCGGGATGAATGTCGAGGTGGGGAAAGTGGCTAAAGCAGAATATAGTGGGGAGACATATTATTTTTGCTGTTCCCATTGCCAGCAAGCCTTTGAAGGTAGTCCAGAGGAGTATATAGGAAATTATTCTCGGAATGTTGCTCACCGAGTAAAGCATGTGTTCAAATATGCCTTCGTGGATCTGCCCAAGCACATTGGGCCGGAGTTGCTTCTGGGTCTGGCCCTGGCGGCTTTAATAGCGGCAATTGCGCCCATTGGAACATTTGTCGGAGTTTACCTCAGACGGGGATTGGGGTATCTCTTCAGCCTTGGCTTCGGCTTAATCATGTATATCTGCGCTACAGCCAGTGTTCCCCTGGTCCATGCCTTCATCTCGCAGGGGATGAATATCGGCGCCGGGATGGTGCTGCTATTGGTAGGTCCGATTACCAGTTGGGGCACTATCCTGGTTCTGAGAAAGGAATTCGGC
>CAYSBO010000176.1:0-2023 GCA_964429285.1 uncultured Dehalococcoidales bacterium
GGGGCGGTACGTCCTGTGCGCGGTCGTCTATCTGCTGTCCCTCGTCTTCTCCTGGGCTTTCGTCCATCTCTCGGGGTTCTTTGCCGCGCGCATTGAAGCCCTTGTCGATCGGATGACCGTGTTTGTGTATCTGTACGTGCCCTTGTTTGTTTTGGGCATCCTGGTTGTGATCGCGAGAAATATCCTGTGACCCCCCGGAGCGAAGGATTGGTTCACCAATCTTCAAGCCAGTTTAACCCGCGTGAGCAGAGGGATAGAGGTCGAATGGAGAGACGAGACTTCCTAAAACACCTGGCGTTGCTCCCTATCAAGCCACTGCTTGACCGGGTGACGAGGAGCGATCTCTGTCAGGAACAGAGCAGACCTAACATAATCATCCTCCTGTTCGACACTCTCTCCGCCCGTCACATGTCGCTCTACGGATATCATCGCGAGACGACACCCAATCTGTCTCGATTCGCACGGCGCGCGGTAGTCTACCATAACCATTATTCGCCGGCCAACTTCACCACCCCTGGAACTGCCTCTCTCCTCACCGGGGCCTATCCCTGGACCCATCGCGCGTTCAACGCCGCCGGAAGGATGGACGAAGCGTTTGAGCGGAAGACCCTCTTTGATCTCTTGAGTAGCTCGTACAACAGAGTTGCCTTTCCCCAGACAGTGTATGCGTACGTGCTATTGAACCAGATTCGAGAGAGCATCGACGTCTATCTGGGCCCTCAGACCTTCGGCCTGTTTGATGACATGTTCTATACTCAATTCCTCTCCGGAGACGAGGAGATATCCTTCAGAGCGCTGGAGGAACTCCTCTTCCAGAACAACGGCATGCCTGGGTCTCCCTTTCTAGCCCTCGTCAACGAAATCAAGACGTTAATTTCGATGAGATCCAATCAGCGGGAGCTAGAGGAGCTATACCCCAGGGGAATCCCCTATCTTCGTCACTATAGGGCCTATTTCCTCGTGGAAGATGTCTTGAGAGGTGCTACCGCACTTTTGAACGAGGCGTGCCAACCGCTTCTGGCCTATCTCCATCTCTTCCCGCCGCACGGCCCTTACCTTCCTCGCACTGAATTCATCGATGTCTTCGATGATGATTGGAAACCCGTGACGAAGCCGCCACACTTCTTCTCTCTAGGGCATTCAGAGGAGAACCTGGACAAAGAGCACACCTGGTACGACGAATACATCGCGCACGTCGACGCCGAGTTCGGGCGGATGTATGACTCTCTGCAGAGTAACGGCTTGCTGCACAACAGCTACGTCGTAATTACGTCCGACCATGGGGAGCTTTTTGAGCGCGGCGTGCTCGGTCACGACACAGAACTCCTCTACGACCCTGTTATTCACGTCCCGCTGATTATCTCTGCTCCGCAGCAAGAGTATCGCAAGGACGTGCACACGCTCACGAGCGGCGTGGATCTCCTGCCCACACTCCTCCATCTCACAGGGCAATCCGTACCGGATTGGATCGAAGGTCAGCTGTTGCCAGAGCTGGGAGGAGAACGTGACAAAGACCGTACTGTTTTCGCTGTCGAGGCGAAGCGGAACGGTATGAAGCGCCCCTTGACGCAGGCGACCGTCGCGATGATTACCGGTACCCACAAACTGATCCACTACTTCGGGTACCCGGGCTACGAGAACGAATACGAGTTGTACAATCTAGAGAACGATCCAGAGGAACTGGAGAATCTGTATCCCTCAGCAGGTCCCATCGCAACCGATATGCAGAGCCAGCTGAGGCAAAAGCTGCAGGAGGTGAATCGGCCGTATAGATAGAAAAGGCCTGGGCCTCCCGACTCATTAACCAAGGCACGTCCACAGGTAGCGCGAGTCTATCGTCTCAGGTTCGCGTCTGCGTCGTCGTATTCCTGCGGGCAGGCCCCTACAATGCCCAAGCCAGGACTGATCTCAGTTTATGGACCTATCGAAGACACCACCACGCATAACCGTCATCATTCCCACCTACAACGAGAAGGACAATATCGAATCGCTGTTGACGCAATTGCTTGCGTTGCCCGTCGAG
>CAYSBO010000177.1:0-2012 GCA_964429285.1 uncultured Dehalococcoidales bacterium
GGGGCCTTAGCGGCCTCGCCCTTTTTTTCGAGGACAACCCCGTACCCGTTTTCCTCGAGCTCCTTTACCCCAGCCCTGGCCGTCTATTACTTCCGTTTTGATACGCTGTTGGTAGACAAAAACCACCCTCTTGCTTTGAAAGTCTTCTATTTCAGACAAGATGGTCATATAATGAAATAGTGGAAATGAAGAGGCTAGTCCTTCTGATTACCTCGCTATGGCAGATTCACGTGTGGACACGGCTTCCAGCACTGGTAAAGGAATGAGCGTCAATGTGGCTACTAATTCTGGCAATAGTGCTGTTACTCTTGTCTAGCCCTATAACAGCTTACTACACATCTTGTCTTGGAGTGCCCCGGCCAGAGCGTCCGGTGGCTTTCTTGATGCACGAGAGTCTTCTTATATGCGGGAGTTTTTTGCCATTTCTGGCCGGTATCATAATGCTATTCATAGCGGCAGGCTGGAAGTGGGGGCTCGCTGGATTAGCCATATATTGGTTACTGGTGGTCTTTGTATTCATGCCAATTGCGCATAGAGTTAGACGAGGGAAGTTTCCCTAGGGAGGGCAGATGGTTTGTAGTCTTGAAACAAGGCTATACATCATGGAGCTAACCTTCCATGGTGGTCACGGTGGCTGAATCGTCAAAGGTCAATCGGGGCTAGGCTGAAATGGCCCAAGCAAAGGATTGGCCAACTGAAGCGAGTAATTCGTCGGCCAGCGACACAATAAAGATTACGATATCTGCTACGGATAATGAGATTTGATATGGTGAGTATGTAGTGTCAAAAAAAGTCAAGGTTTCAAAGGAAGAGTTTGTCGAATTCTTGCTGCACTGGGTTGCGATGCATCTTAGTAGAAAAGGAATAAAGCAAGATGCAAAAGCTCTCGATATGATGAAAAAAGGGAAGGAGATGTTCGGGTTGAATCTATCGAAGAGGGAAGAGCTCAGTAAACTTCTTTTAGAGCTCGTCGCATTGAATCTATGGATAGTAGTTGCAGTTTGCGAAAGCAAGTTCAGAGATGCGGAACATCGCAATTATTGCTTGGATATTTTCCACAGACGGTTCTTCGACCAATTTCTCAAAGAAACTGTTGAGGACTATGAGCAGTGGCTGGAGTTGCTAAACGTTAAGTATGGTGAATATAGAGAAGCAATTAAGAAGGGCACAGACATGAACCTAATGGCTCTGGGAGAATTAGTTCAAAATAACCTTCATGGTGAACGCTACGCAGATGCCACTCGGAATCTACAGATAGTGATTTACGTAGGAGAGGGAATGAAGGCTCTAGGGGCAGCACTTGACGAATTAGAAGTAGAGTAAAATGATTACGAGGTATGCTGCGGCTAATCAGTAGCTGAGACAGCAGATTTGGAAGGAGTACCGGAATGAAGTTAGCTATCGGAATAATTCTTCTTCTTGTGGCTTTGTGGTTTCTCTATGGAACGATACGAATGTGGCCACCAGGCAGGTATGGCCCCAGGATGTTGTGGCCGAGCACTAGAGGCGATATTGTGAGGGGTGTGTTTCTGGTAGTCGCTAATTGTGTGACTGGAGTAGCCTTAATTAGAGGGGCTTCGTGGTGGTGGCTATTAATAGCTATAATTTCAGTTGTCGCATGGGCGCTCGTTGAACCTATGGTACGGAAGAGGCGACGCTTGGAGGAGATATTGGAAGAAAGGAGGAGGCCGCCCAGGGAATAATTGCCGAAATCTAGGAGAATCAAGTCGAGCTTAGCCTATGCATATTGGTAGGATAATTTGCAGAGAGTAGATAACAAGTATATCAGCAATGCCATCGATGAGTTAGTTGGGTTCCTGGGAATAAAGGAAAATATTCCCGCTGAGACCGTGCTTAGTCCCTTGCATAACGGCAACACAAAGGAGTGTATAGAAAAAATTGCCAATCAATTGGGCCTACCAATTAAAGTGAAACTTATCATCGGCGAAAGCTTCGAGAGTCGTGACTTGGTTACAACAAACGATGCTGGTCAGGGTACGGAAGGGATTACA
>CAYSBO010000178.1:0-2006 GCA_964429285.1 uncultured Dehalococcoidales bacterium
CGTAGCACTGTCTGCCCTTGCTTCAAGGTGTCAACGAGGACATTGTAGTCCTCGTAGAAGTACACAGTCTTTCCATCAGTAAGCACTACGAACGATGCCAGATTTCTGGACTGGCTCCTTATGAACCGGAAGCTCGAGCGTATCCGCTGTAGAGGCACAGAACTCTCCAGTAACTTTACCAGGACCTTCAGTTCGAAAATGTCTTCTATGGAATAGAGGCGGCGCGAACCTCTTCCGGATGCCGCCCTTACGCTGGGGCTCACCAGGCCTGTCTTGTCCCAATACTCAAGCTGGTTATGCGTAGCCCCAACCACGCGCGATACCTCTGAGATACGGAACGATACAGGCTTTCTTCTACGCGGCATTGCCAATTCCGAGCAGTATGATATCAATCATATCATCATACCATTTGCAGTTCAGCCACCAGTTAGACCCAGATCGCCGCCACCGGTGACTTATATAGCGAGTTCGCATCGCTCACCTTCACTCAGGACCTTGCCCAATCAAGTCACCTGCCGAACCCGCCGATTGTTCATCAATCTCGACCTCCAACGGCACCAGAAATCGGGCCAGCATCCCCCACCAACCAATGGCCAGGGTCAGCTCAACAATCTTGCGCTCGTCGAGATATTGCCTCAGCGCCTCGAAGGTCCTGTTCTCCACTTTGACCTTCTGGCTAACCTCATCAACATACTGCAATACAGCGCGCTCCTCATCAGTGAAAGTATCCGATTCTTTCCAGGAGTCAATTGCGTCCAGCTGATTCCGGCTTACGCCGTACTCCAAAGCAACAGGTTTGTGCTGTGCCCATTCGTATCCGCAGTCATAGAGCCTGGCTATACGCATGATAGCCAGCTCACGTAGCTTCGGTGAAAGTTCTGTCTTACTGATGAGAGAGTTCCCCAGCTTGATGAGGTCGCGCGTGACTTGAGGACTGTTCGCCACCGCCCGGTACAGGTTCAAGACGCGAGCCCCGTTATCCTCTATTCGCTGGAACAACTGACCCACCTCCGGTGATGCTTGATGCTTCTGCACTAAGCTGACTCGCGACATGGTTTTCCTCCGTCAATGAATTCGGTGTTCACCGCCTTGAGTGACAGGCAGCCTGACAATATGCAGGAACCGCGCCACAGCAATGCCAGGTAGGCGTGTTGCCAATCCAGGTCCCACGCGTAGCCGGAACCAAAATTCCAGCACGAAACCAGAGCCCGCAGTCCTAACTCATCAACCCAGCGCCTGGCCTAGAAAGAGCGGCCAGATCACTATGGCAAGTATTATCTTCCACCAAACCAGGCCGACATAACCGACTGTGAACAGCCAGCCAATGAACCAGATAGGGCCTACCAGAGTTGGGGAGGGGCGGCGGTACCAACGTTTTCCTTCTTCTGCCATGTTTTTCTCCTCTCACACGATAATCTGCAATCGACTTGACGGTCTCTGCTACAGTGTATCAATCATAACTCTGGCCAACAGCAAAATCCAGTATCGAAACCCGAGAACTCTGGACACAACTTACCAACCGTCACTCTGTTGCCTTGCACACTGTGCTGGTATTAGTCCCGATACTATCCAACAATGCCGTAGCCGCCGGTGGGAGAGTCTCTGAACAGCGGCACATGCGGCGGATAGAAAGTGAATAGCACGAAGAGAACGCCCAGAACCACCAGGGCAATCGGGGCGAAACGGTTGATATTCCTTGGTAGGGGAGAGGCAACCAGTAACCTGTAGCTTACCAATTGTCCGACTATCACTGCCACAACAAAAATCATAATGTCGGCAATCAGAAGACCATACCCCAGGATAGCTTTGTATGAATAGAAGAGGACCACAATCGTGATAGGCATCAGATAGATTCCCAGAGTCTTCGCAAAGAAAAAGTTGTTTGCCGACTTCCCAAAGCGGCCGTATTCCAGAGCCGCGTATACCAGTGCCGGCCAAAAAGCTAGCTTCAGGTGTTCCCACACGCTTTCATTCACAGCGGCAATCGCACCTATAGGAGCCCAGTT
>CAYSBO010000179.1:0-1993 GCA_964429285.1 uncultured Dehalococcoidales bacterium
GGGCAATGTTGCGGCGTTCTTCTTCCTGCACCTCCAGAAGTCTCCGAGATAGAGCCGCCAGCCTTTCCTCCGCATACTTGCGTTCGGTGATATCCTCGTAGGTAGACTGGAACTCGGTTCGTCCTCCCCAGAGGGCTTCTCTGCGACGCACTTCTAGATGCCTTAACTCACCATCCTTGCGCACAATGCTAATCTCATAGCTATCCGGCACGGGAATACCCTGCTTCCGCATCGCTTTCCTCTCCAGATGTTCAGCATAGCTTTCCGGACTGTAGCGTTCGCTCACCGGCGTATTCTTCAGCTCGTCTATAGTGTCATAGCCATATATATCAAGCAGCGACCGATTAGCATACAGGGTTTTTCCTTCCGCCGTTACGATTCGTATTCCCAAAGGAGAATTCTCTATGGACTGCCGGAAATTCTCTTCCGACTGCTGAAGTTCGGCCGTACGCTCTTTCACTAACTCCTGAAGATGCTGGCGGTGTTTCTCCAGTTCTTGCTCCGCCTTCTTGCTCTCGGTCACATCACGTACCACTGAAACCGATCCTATGATAATTCCGTCGCCATTTCTCACCGGACAGGCACTCACTTGACGATATTGAATCTCACCGGTGGACGGCATGCGCACAATTTCCTCCTCATTACTAATGGTCTCTCCCTTTAGAGCACGCAAAGGTTGTGCATCTCCGGGCGGTCGCGGGCTGCCATCAGGACGATAGACTTCTATCTCATTCAATATCTTATCGACACTTACAGTGTCAGAGGTGTGGACGTCGATTTTCTTAAGCGCAGCCTCGTTTCTCAGTACGAAGTTGCCATCCCTATCACAGAACCACACCTCATCCACAATGCTGTTCACCAAGGCCAGCAATTTTTCTGTCTCTTCTCTAGCAAAGGCTTCGGCCTCTCTACGCTCAGACACATCGGTCATCATTACCATCAGCCCCTCTGAATCGGGAATGGTATTCAGTCGAGCCCAGAAGGACCCACGCGGACAGCGCACAGCCACCTGGCAGTTCTGGCCCTGTCCGGCGCACAGGAGTTCTCGACGGTGTAGATAGAATGCGTCCTGGCTCTCCGGGGCAATGAATTCAGTTAGCCTTCTCTTGAGCAATTTCTCTCTGTTCAAACCTAGCATCCGGCAGGCTGTGAGGTTGGCTTCCCTGATCATATTCTGCTTGCTTAAGGCAAGGTAGCCGATTGGAGCAAAGTCGTAGAGGGCGGCATAGCGATCCCGAGATCTGGCCAGCTCTTCCCTGGCCATTTTTAGCTCTTCATTCTGTGTCTCAAGCTCTTGCTGGTGTATCTGAAGCTCGTTGACCAGTCTGATAGCCTCTTCGTGGGTCAGTTCAGAGACATCCATCGGAGGCATGCTTACCTTCTTCTCAGCCCGCCGGCCCGGCCTCCTCCTGTCACTCTTCTTCTGTTCATCGAGCATAAGCTCACTACCTCAACTGGCTACTTCTGCAATGTAATCGGTCCAGTCACATCCAACATCACCAGTAATACCTTCGGTGCTCCCTCATCTTCTGACTGCAAACAGCGGGGCTTTAGCATTACACGCGACCTGCGACATCGGGGAGATCATGTTCCACCAGAAAGTCCTCCCTCACAGAGTCCCAGAGCAAAATCTCATTGATGAGCGCCCCTGGTTCCGGGATGTCCCACTGACCATTGCCTTCGTCATAGAGCAGCCCTCTCTCAGTTTGCCCTTTGTCCGCCTCACCAATTGTGGCAGTAATCAGTGTATACCGCAGTAACCCCCATGTCAACGTACCTGCCTTCACTCTTGTAGCAAAGACGTACTCGTGTCGGCCTTATCTGGTACGAGTGTTGTGGACGATAACCATCGGGCGCCCCAGAAGTCCCCGAGCTTCAGCCGGGTTTCCCTCATCAAGGGAGGAACCACTTCATCTACTCTAGCCTTCCTAGTCTTCGTGGAAAGGACACCGCGCCCATATTCATTTACCCGACGACCTGTGGCAGACCGTCT
>CAYSBO010000180.1:0-1984 GCA_964429285.1 uncultured Dehalococcoidales bacterium
ATGAGCGGCTTTCTGGACACCAGCATGATAGTTCGTTATCTCACTGGCGACCCGCCGGAACTGGCGGAGCAGGCTGCCCGGATCGTAGACGGGGACGAGAACCTCCAGGTTACCGACGTGGTGTTGGCCGAGACCGCATACGTTCTGACGTCGGTGTACCGCGTCTCCCGGGACGTAGTCGTCGACCATCTGGTAGCGCTCCTTCAGAAGAAGAACATCTCGTCGTTTGCCCTTGATAAGGCCATCGTGTTGCAGGCTCTGCTACTCTGCCGGTCATCGGGCCGGACTTCGTTTGCGGATGCTATGGTCTGGGCGGCAGCACGGTCGGCCGGCAGCGAGGTCGTATACTCGCTGGACGACCGGTTCCCAGCAGACGGCCTTGATGTGCGTCGAGACCTGAATGGATGAGTACCGTTTCCTGAACTATGTATGTGCAGAGTGCCGGTTCAGAGGCGCGGATGTTGATTGACGCTTATCTTGATATTGAGACCACCGGTTTGTCGTACCAATATGCAGAGATAACAGTTGTCGGCATCTATCTGGTTAATGGGAGTGATAGCAGGCTGGTGCAACTGGTGGGTAAGGATGTCACCACTGATAATCTCCTTGAGTCACTCAGCGGTGTGAACAGAATCTACACGTACAACGGCAGCCGATTTGACCTGCCCTTCATCTGTAGCTCGCTGGGCATAGACCTGGCGACTGTGCTTAACCATCACGACCTGATGTATGACTGCTGGCGGTGCTATCTCTTTGGCGGCCTCAAGGCAGTAGAGAAACAACTACGAATTCCGCGGCAGCTTCAGGGCATTAGCGGACTGGACGCAGTGCGGCTGTGGTGGAGATATCTGGAGTATGGTGACTGTGATGCCCTGGCTACACTGCTCGAGTACAACAGAGAGGATGTGATGAACCTGAAGGTATTGCGGGAGAGGCTATTTTGAACAATCACGGGTTACAACGTGAAGCGAAAAGGCTAGTTGATTATATTGTCTCGCTGGGAAACGACTTTCAAATAGTAATGGCACAACCGGAGACTCATATTGGAGCAATGATAACTGATGCAGTTCTACAGGTTGGACACCGGTGGAAGACACATGTTGGTCCTCGGGTGCAACGCATCAAGAGTGAGTACCCACAGACTGTCACCATCTCCGGTATATTGACGTTGCTGCAAACCATCAAGGCTCAACAGTTATTGAACTGGCAAGGAACCGACGTACAAAAGAGATTTCGCCAGACTGTAGATTTCTTCCATCGTGAGGGAATTGATAGTTCTGATGACCTTCGTGGATGGCTAGCGTCGGATGATAACAGGGATCGATTGATAACGAAAAGCTCTCGAGGTGACCGAGCTGGAATAGATAAAGTAGGCGACAAGACAGCGGATTACTATAGGGTTATGGTAGGTATTCCTGATGCTGTAGCGATTGACTCATACATGAGAGCTTTTCTGAAAGACGCAGACGTAAAAGGACGAAGTCAATACAATACGGCGAGGGTGATTGTTCAGTTGGCCGCCCCCACGCTATCTGCTGCCAAGAATAGACCTATTCGACCAGTTGACCTCGACCAGAGTATTTGGGAATTCCAATCACAAAAGCAAAACAGGAACAGAGCAGGACACATCACTTCAGGAATTGCTGTGGCTTCTGAAGAGAGAGGAAAGGAGGAATACGAAATGAACAAGAGTCACCAACGATTGAAGGTAACTCTTCCGCCAGGCACTATGGAGCTACTCGAGAGGGTAGCCCAAGAACAGTTTGGTCTTGACGTGTCGACGCTTGCGCAAGTTTGGATAATAGAGCGATTGAGCCAACTATGTATAGGCTATCCACCCCGGCCAGTGGATGTCTCGCTCGCAGGTGGTCCCCCCGCGGGAAACCCTCCCAACAACTATGTGGATATTACAGTGAACAAGGCTATGAAGAAATATGAAGCCATACCTTTCTATGAGAGAGATCGAGAGCGGGTTCCATTTGCT
>CAYSBO010000181.1:0-1979 GCA_964429285.1 uncultured Dehalococcoidales bacterium
TGGCAGGCGGAAAGAATCTGATCAAAGTCATGGCCATCTATGTCAATAGTGTGCCAGCCGAAGGCCCGCCACTTCTCGGTGAGTGGCTCCAGGTTCATAATGTCTCGGGTCCACCCGCTTAGCTGCATTCCGTTACAGTCAACGATAGCCGTAACGTTGTCCAGGTTGAACTGCGCTGCTGAAAGCGCCGCTTCCCAGGTTTGGCCCTCTTCGCATTCCCCGTCGCTGAGAAGGACATAGGTTCGGTAACCCTTGTAATCCAACCTAGCCGCCAGGCCCATGCCAACAGCAAACGATAGGCCCATGCCTAGGGAGCCCGATGACATCTCCACCCCGGGAGTGAGTCTTGCGTCGGTGTGTCCCTGTAGGCGGCTGCCCAGTCTTCTGAGAGTGGTCAGTTCCGTCACAGGAAAATAGCCGGCTTCGGCGAGGGCAGCGTATAGGATTGGGGCAGCATGTCCCTTGCTGAGTATGAATCTGTCGCGGTCCGGCCAGTGGGGATTCTTGGGGTCATGCCGCAATATCTTGAAGTAAAGCGCAGTGACAATATCAGCGGCTGACAGGGACCCGCCAGCGTGTCCGCTACCTGCTGTAGCAGTCATGGTGATTACGTGGCGGCGTAGCCTCCTGGCAAGTTCCTTGAGCTCTGCCGTGGAGAGATTGGATGCATTACCGGCAGAGGCGCTTCGGGACGATGCTTCACTAGGATTTGGCATTCCGTGAGGACTGAATTGTAACTCAGCAGGGTCTACAATGTCTATGGGTGCTAATCGATTCTCCAACCAGAAGGCATCATGCTATTTCCGCGGATGGAGAAAGTGCTTTAACTGGGTTAGACTGCTAAGAGATTCCTGATGGTTGTTCACTGACCTGTCAATATGAAAAGCATGTATGCCGGCCTGTCGGGAGTTGAGAAAATCAAATTGCCAGCTATCGCCCACATGGATGACCTGGCCCGGCTTGACACCCATTTCTTCACATATCCTGAGATAGAAGTCCGGGTTCTTTAGTTGCCTGTAGTGTGAGACGGAGGAGAAAACACGATCAAAATAAGGCTCGATGTCCTGCAACAAGAAATGCAACAATTCCCGTGGCGTGCCCGAGGAGATAATGAGCCTGTATTCACGAGCCAGGGAAGAAAGCACATCGGTTACTTCCGGATAATAAGCTATCTTACCCAGACAGCTTTGTACTACCGGCTCAGAAGGACCCAGATCGAGACAACTGAACCAGTATTCGATGTCATACCACTCGAGCCTCTGGTCGCCGATCCTGTCGTACTCCTCAAAAACACACTTCTTAGCTTGAGTAAGGTCGAATCCTTTCTTCCGGGCATAAAGCGCGGGGATGGCTTCATGCCATATTGCCTGGCTGAAATCGGGCGTTACCACCGTTCCTTCGGCATCGAAAGAGATTAGTTCGATTTCCTTCATTTGCAGACTGATATTACCATAGCAGGGAGGCCAAAGTCTATTTGCCTGCTGCCTCTCAGCGGGCTATAATACCCAGAATGTCAAGTCAGTCAACTACAGAAAAATTGAGTCGTTCCTTTGAGCTGGGTCCAATAAGGCCTCCCAGCGAGGCCGAGTCGCTGCTGATCAGGGCCACTCGGAACTGCCCCTGGAATAGATGTCTTTTTTGCCCTGTATATAAAGGCACCAAGTTCGAGCTGAGGCCAGTGGAAGAGATCATGAAAGACATTGAGGCGGTGAAAGATATCAGCGAGGGTATTAAGGAGATAGCCTGGCAGTCAGGGCGCGGCGACAGGGTGGAAGAAGTAGCTGCAGCATTAGCTGCTCAATTTCAATATGGCCCGTGTGTGACCCATGTTGCCAGGTGGCTTGTGACAGGAGGCAAGTCAGCCTTTCTTCAGGATTCCAATACCCTCGTCATGCGCACTCCGGAGCTTACTGAAGTGATTGCATTCCTGCGAGAAACCTTTCCCAGCCTGAATAGAGTGACTACTTATGGTCGCTCCC
>CAYSBO010000182.1:0-1970 GCA_964429285.1 uncultured Dehalococcoidales bacterium
CAAGCGAGCTGGCAGTCTACGGGCGGGAGGGAGAGGCGTGCACGTGCTGCGGGGCGCCGGTGGAGCGGATTGTGGTGGGGCAGCGGGGGACGTTCGTCTGTCCGGAGTGTCAGAGGCGGGAGTGCGGGGAAGAGGGGTGAGATTTGACCTGATGACGATCGTAGAGATTCCTCCACTTGTATATTGAAAGTCCAAGCGAGTCAAGGTTCACGCCAAGAAGATGGTATGATAGGCTTGGGAGGAAGGAGCTGGCGAACGAACTCCACTGAGGAGCGAGAGCTGCCTCTTAGCGGAGATTGCCGCCCTCCTCGCAAGCTGAGCCGATTAGGGAAATTGAGGGCTATGGTGGCGCCTCTGATCAACAGCAAGTATGGCAACTTCTTGGCGCTTGCGAATCCTCTCATTGGTATGAACGGACTTGAGTAGAGAGGAGGATGATGATGCGCACGATTGGACTAGACCTATCCATCAAGCAACCCAGTGAGGCGATCGTGGCGGGTCACGATGGGAGTTTCATAGGTTCCAGTTTCAAGGTGGATGAGACGGCCGCAGGGCTGCAGGCGTTGATGGAGCGAGCCTGCGAGGGGATGCCCGATGACGAATCTCTGCGGGTGATCATGGAGCCCACAGCAAACGCTTGGCTGCCTATCGCTATCTACATGTCTCATCGGGAGGTCGTTTGCCACTTGGTGCAGAGTGAGAAGGCGGCCGATCTACGGAAGTTCTACCGCAAGCACGCCAAGAGCGATCGCATCGATACCCGGGTCCTGGTTAAGATCCCCTTTGTGGACGAGGAAGGGCTCAACTCACTCTACTTGCCGACGGCCGAGGAACAGGCCCTACGCCGCCTTTGTCGTCAGAGAGAGAAGTTGGTGAGCCAAGCCACCGCGATCAAGAACCGGCTCCACGATCTGGACCGGTTGGCGGGATGGGACAAGGTCCTGGGGTCTGCGTTCGGCAACGCTTTCTCCGAAGCCGCCCGATCCTTCCGCCGAGACTTCTACGATCCGTGGCAGGTGCGCGAGTTGAGTGTAGCGGGGCTCAAGGAGTATCTGGTGAAGCTCACGGGAGAGGAAGATTGCCAGTCAACGGCAGAGAAGCTGTATCGAGCTTCCCTGGCCATCATCGAGCTCTACTCCCCACCCGAGGAGGACACCTCGCCTCATCTAGACTTCGAGATGCTCTGCTTTGAAGCGCAGATTAAGCAAGAGCACCTGGACAAGCTTGAGGAGCTGCAGGAGAAGGTGAAGAGTCAGATCCAGCGTATCTCTCAGGGCTCCCGATCGGTCGAGCTCGCTCGCTCTCTGATGGGCATCGGGGAAACAGGAGGGCCCGTGTTGGCCAGTTACGTCGGCGACCCACACCGCTTCAATCAGAATACGTTTCGAGGATGGCACGGTATGATCCCCGGCTCGAAGCAGAGCTCGAGCAAAGACCAGAAGGGAGTCTCGATGACCAAAGCAGGTCCCAATCTGGTGAAGAAATTCGCCTACCTCTGCGCCGACATAGCCAGGCAATGGGACCCCCAGATCGGCCGTATCTACTGGGATCAGATGGTGAACAAAGGAAAACACCATACCCAGGCTGTGTGTGCCTGCGCTACCCATCTGCTGGATCGTCTACTTGCTGTCCTGAAGGAGGATCGTCTTTACGAGCTACGAGATTGCGCCGGCAACCCCATCACCAACGCTGAGGGCAGGAAGATCATCCAGGAGAAATATCAGGTGCCCAAGGCTGTGAGGCGGAGCAGGCGAGCGCGGAATCCCTGAGTGGAACGGAGAAGGTTCCTATCTGGTTAGAGGCTGGTCAATCGACCACCTCAAGCTAGGAACCCCCTCCAATCCTCAGTATATTGGATCGAGCCGGATTCGCAAGCACCGCATTCGACCTCTCAGGGGTCAACCTGGATGAGCTCAGGGCTCGCTATGGATTGTTAAAGAACTTGACACAACTTAGGAAATCTCCGCTTC
>CAYSBO010000183.1:0-1946 GCA_964429285.1 uncultured Dehalococcoidales bacterium
GAACTACATCGAAGGCAGAGGGATGCCTGTAAGAATAAAGATATCTACCATTGCTCTACTCTGGCTAACTATCGGCCTCAGCGTGGCCTTTGCAGTGCAGAACACAGTTATCAGACTAGTGTTAGTCTGTATCGCCACCGGGGTTACGGTACATATTGCCCTGATCAAGAAAAGGAAAGTCGAAGATACTGGAGCTGGACCAAGTGGTGGCGTGAGTATTTGAACCACCAGCAAAGTGACTACTCAGCCATTGTCTACCGGATAATTGCCTAGGCGCTGTTTTATGGTATGATTCCCGATTGGTTCGCTAATCTGCTTTACTTACGCTTGAGAGGCAGCAGGTTAACATTGGAAGTCGCTATCAACCCGATTCCGACAATGACCATGACTGTGGAAATACCGGTGGTATTTTCCCCCAGGATATCGCCATCGAACATAAAAATGGCAGCTGTTAGTGCTATAGCAATCCCTATTATCCATTGTGTGAAGAATACTCTCTTCCGTTTACTGCTCATTCCTTCTCGTTTTTCCTCTTTTTGCCTCCTCCAAACCAATAGTGCTAAGACTACCAGTACGACAGCCACAACAATAATCGTAATGAGTACGATAGCGTCCATCTTCAACACCTCCAATTATCGTCTTTCCACCATACTACGTTTCAGCTCTGTGGGCTGTCAAGTGGATGGAATTTCTGGCGGCAGGTTAGTGGGATACGGTTTATGTCTACTGGTGGCAGCGGGTGGATTTGAACCACCGACCAAAGGCTTATGAGTCCTCTGCTCTACCGCTGAGCTACGCTGCCCGAAAACAGTCTAGCATCGGCTGGACTACGTGGTCAAATTAAGGGACACCCCCTTCCCGATGACAAGCACAGTCGGAGCAGTTATAATCTAAGGCGATGAAGTCAGATTACAGATGAAGCCTGGATTGAGAGAGCCATTTGCCAAGTTCGTGGAAAGCGAGTTGGGAGCTGACACTTTGCTTATCACGTGCGGCCTGCCCGGCACCTGGAAGACCGAGACGAGCGAGGAGGTTTCCAGGATCAAGGGCTACCCTATCCTCCGCTCGGACCTGATCAGGCTGGATGTGCTGAGAGGCGAAAACATATTTGATGAGAAGATTGCCTCGGATATGAGCAAACGGACTGCGGTCTATGATGAGACGTTTCGACGGGCAGATGTACTACTGGAAAAGGCAGATAGCGTAATACTGGACGCCACTTTCATTACACAATCGTTGAGAAGGCAAGCCGCGGCAATAGCGGCCAAGTATAACAAGAGACTGGTCATCCTCGAGACCCATTGTCCTCAGGAAGTGGCCGTCGCCCGGGTACTCAGACGCACCACAGAGGATTACGTGTCAAATGCGCTTACTGAACGGGCATACCTGAACAACAAGAGGAAGTTCGAAGAAGTGGACATTGATGACCTGAAACGGTCATACCCCGGGCTCAACATCACACACCTGATAGTCGATACCCAGTGCGACGCGCCGCAAGATTGGTACATCATCGGCATTGAGAAGAGATAGGTGATTCCCTGTGTCACCCTGAGTGATGGCGAAGCGTCTGAGATTCTTCGCGAAATCTACCCTGGGCGAGATTCTTCGCTCCCGCCTGCCAAGCCTTGGCTCGCCTGCCAAAGTCGTACGGCGAGCAGGCGGACAGGTCGCTCAGAATGACAAGAAAGAGTGCTCAGAGTGAAAAAAGAGGGCTCGGAATGACAAAAGAGGGGGCTCGGAATGACAGGCAATAAAGGTTGATTCATCAGATATAGCAATGAAGATAGATTTGCACATCCATACCAGGACCTGCTCGGACGGTAACCTCTCCATCGACGAGGTTTTCCAGGAAGCCAAAAACAGGAACATCGATTTGATGTCGACAACCGATCATGATTCCATAGACTGCCAGAAAAGGGCTATCGCCCTGGCCAGAAAGAACGGCT
>CAYSBO010000184.1:0-1925 GCA_964429285.1 uncultured Dehalococcoidales bacterium
ATTCCTTTACAAGTATGAACGAAAGAACGCCCGTATATGCGGGTGTTTTTTTATGTGCGCCCGGCAGGGCGCAGGTACTAGGAGGTTCAAGTCCTCTATACACCCGGTAAGGGGAAGTATTAGCCGATGGCAAGGGCAAACTCGTGAGGGGATGTCTGAAGGAAGCCTAAGGCAAAACACTGGCCTGACGAACAGGAAGCTTATCAGGCATTGCATCTGGGTAAGGTGTCATAAACCGCTGAAGCCCAATACTTACACGGAGAGATGCAATGTACATAAGACAGGCATAAGTGCGGAGGTACCCGCGCATTACCCGGGGAGGCCTTTGAGTCTTGCAAGAAGGATCAAAGGAGTCAGCCGAGCCCGTATGAGCCGAGAGACAAGCGGCAAAGGGGCAAACCAGAGATTAAGTGTAAGACACTGAAGTTGTAACATGAAGGCAGAGACAGCAAAACAGTATGAAAAGACTGTTACTTATGGCGGAAGTACTGCTCGGAAAGCGGGAGGTATGTCATGAGTGGATCAAATCAATTATGGACTTCAGCCACGCTTGCACCGGAGAGTAACAACTTGCTGGAACGGGTTGTCGACAGGCGTAACATGTCGAAGGCCTGCTGGCGAGTGGTGAAGAATGGAGGCAGTCCGGGGGTAGACGGCATGAAAGCCGGCGATCTCTGGATATGGCTCCAGAGGAATCACGACAGGTTAGCGAAGAGCCTGCTGGAAGGGAGCTATCGCCCTCAGCCTGTCCGACTGGCGGAGATCGAGAAGCCAGGCGGCGGGAAACGGGGACTGGGCATCCCAACGGTCGTGGACCGCATGATCCAGCAGGCGATGCACCAGGTGCTTAACCCACTTTTTGACCCATGGTTCTCAGAAAGCAGCTTTGGCTACCGCAAAGGCAGGAACGCTGAACAAGCCGTATTACAATGCCAGCGGTACATGCAGGAAGGGAAGCAATGGGTGGTAGATGTGGACTTAAGCAAGTTCTTTGACGAAGTGAACCACGATGTGCTGATGGCGAAGATCAAGCGCAGGATAAACGATAAGCGGATGTTGAAGCTGATCGACCGTTACCTGCGCACAGGCATCATGCAAGGCGGGGTGGCTAGTCCACGCAAACAGGGGACGCCCCAGGGTAGCCCCCTGTCCCCACTCTTGTCCAACATCCTGCTGGATGAGCTGGATAAAGAGCTGGAGAGGCGCGAACATAGCTTCTGCCGCTACGCCGATGACTTTGTGATCTTCGTCAAAAGCGAGAAAGCCGCAGGGCGGGTCTTTGACTCGGTGGTGGACTTCATCGAGCGGAAATTGAAGCTTAGAATCAACCGCACGAAGAGTCAGATCACCAAGTACCACAGACTCACCTTCCTGGGCTTTGGGTTCCTGCCAGGCAAGGAAGCCAGGCTAAAGGTACCAAAGGAAATCCAGAAGAGGTTCCGTAAGAAAGCCAAGCTTCTGTTCAGGATGGGCAGGGGGAGGAATCTGCAAAGGTTCATCCATGATACCCTTAACCCGTTCCTCAGGGGCTGGGCCACTTACTACCGGCTATGCAAAGTTAAAACAATGGTCGAGGAACTGGACGGCTGGATACGCCGGAGGCTACGCCTGGTTACCTGGCGTCAATGGAAACGCCCCCGCACGCGCCTGAAACGTCTGATTGCTGCCGGTCTAGACAGCGACCGGGCACGAAGGAGCGCGTACAATGGCCGGGGGCCCTGGTGGAACTCCGGGGCGAGCCACACGAATCAGGCTCTCCCCAATTCTTTCTTTGCTGGCCTGGGACTCGTCTCCCTGCGACAGCTGATGTTATGAACCGAACGATTATTAACCTTTGGAACCGCCGTATACGGAACCGTACATACGGTGGTGTGAGAGGGCCGCAGGAAAACTATGTTAATTGTTTTCCTGCACCCTACTCGATG
>CAYSBO010000185.1:0-1923 GCA_964429285.1 uncultured Dehalococcoidales bacterium
GCAGGTAAGCATTGTTCCTTAGCACATCTCCTGCATTTAACCATTTGCCCATTCGTTAACCTCCTGTCTATGATGTTTTGTCAGAATATGCTTTTCCCTGGCAAAGCCTACCGGTTCCGTTTCAACTCATGTTTTCATCGGCCAGGAAACATCAGATTTTCCTCAAGATTTCTTGCCCCATTTCTCCAGCCATCTCGCCTTGACCTGCGGGTTAACAGGATAGCGAGGCCATTCTCCCTTAAGGGCCATGATAGCCTGGCTCATGGGCTTGTGCCAGAATTCCGGGCCCGAGTCGGCAGTGGCGGAGTACCAGGCGCTGTGGCCGGTAAGGATGACATTGGACATCTTGAGAAGCGGGTTATCCGTAGCGATGGGTTCGTCCACAGTGACATCAAGTCCTGCGCCAGCAATGAGTCCCTCCTGCAAAGCCAGGATAAGAGCTTCCTGGTCCAGAATGTCTCCCCGGGCCGCGTTAACCAGATAACACGAAGGCTTCATCTTCTTGAACTGTTCGTAGCCCAGCATGCCTCTCGTCTCTGCGGTAACCAGCGCGTGGATTACGACAACGTCTGAATCCCTGAGGAGCGTGTCAAGGTCTACCGGCTCTATCCCCCGGCTGGCCAACACCGCTCCCAGAATATACGGGTCATAACCGATGACTTTCATTCCCAGTCCCCTACACTTCAGGGCAGTGGCGGTACCTATGCTCCCCAGGCCTATGATGCCGACAGTCTGGTCGCGTAGCCGAAATACCGGGGGTTGAGCAATCTCTTCCACCGCTTTCCTGTTGGGAGGCACAAAAAGGACCTGCCTCTCCTTCACTGCTTTGTCAAGCTGGAGCAGCTTGCGGCCAAGGGCCAGCATAAGCGATACGGCGTGATCCGATACTTCATCCAGGCAGTAATCAGGAGTATTGGTAACCACTATCCCATACTCGGTGGCGGCTCCCAAATCGACTTTGTCGTAAGCCAGACCCAGACTGGCCAGGATGCGACACCTGGGAAGGCTGCCAAGCACCCGCCGGGTGAAGGGCTGAAGCGGGGCGGAACCCAGCACGGCATCCGCATCGGCGGCATTGCTAATAAGTTCATCTTCCGTCCGCCAAACACCCGTAACCAGTGTGGCATCCAGAGGCTTCAGCAGGTCTTCTCCGAAATCCAGACCTGTGGCAAAGGTGTTAATAACTTTGAAGCTCATTGTCTCCTCCTTTCTTGGGCTCTCCTCGGCATAATTCCGACTTGAAGTTCCTTTAGATAGTCAAGACCGTTCACGATAAGCGATGTGCTATACTCTAGGCGGTGTATTGATTCAACCACTGTGGCCACCCTCCGACGCTGCCACCCTTTCTGTATATGCCATACCTTTGTCTATTGGTTTGGCTTTTCCGAAATTTCTGGTGCTTCACATACTATATTACACCACACCACCCTGTCAATAGAATGACCGGACATCTCAATTCAGAGACCCTCAGTTCCGGCAACTCTCCCTCTACGCCTCAGCACGAGGAAGACCACCAGCCCCACCACTATCACCGCCGCTGCAATCCCAAGGATAGCAGCCTCACTGACTTCTCGTTCAAAGTTGGCGGTTATGCTGTAGTTGCCCTGCATGGTGATGCTGGTTTTGGCCGCGTTCACATCGGCGATGGTGTCCACATCGCCGGTCCAGTTGACGAAGCGGTACCCTGCCTCGGGGTCACCGGCGAGGTTCATAGTCTCCCCACCGAGAAAAGTCTGCGTTCCCTCGCCAGGGACAGCTACCGAACCGCCCGTGGTGCTGGAGATGGTGAGGTTGTGGGTAATGAATTGCTTTCCGCTCAAGAACGGATAGCTCTCACCGTCAACGATATTCCAGGTGTGACTATCATTGGTCTCGCCGTGAGCGACCGCGGTTATGTCCCACGGAGCATCCAACCCCCGCGTC
>CAYSBO010000186.1:0-242 GCA_964429285.1 uncultured Dehalococcoidales bacterium
GGCACGGAAGAGTCTAGCACAAATTGCCGGCCTCCAGTCGCGGTGGTAGAATTCAATCATGGCAAAGAGCTCCGGCGCGGTAACTGTCAATCGCAAAGCCTATCACGACTATCATATACAGGAGACCATCGAGGCAGGCATAGTTCTGAATGGTTCTGAGATCAAATCGATCAGGGCTGGCAGGATAAGCCTGCGTGAGGCCTACGCCAAACCTGAGAACGAAGAGCTGTGGCTGTGCAACG
>CAYSBO010000186.1:252-1911 GCA_964429285.1 uncultured Dehalococcoidales bacterium
ACATTGCGTCCTATGACGCTGCCGGTCAAAACACCCATCACCCTACAAGAACACGCAAGCTTCTTCTTCACAGGCAGGAGATCGACGACCTTACCGGCAAGGTTATGCAGAAGGGTTTGACCGTAGTGCCGCTGAAGCTGTATATTAAGCATGGGATCGCCAAGGTGGAACTGGGGGTCGCCAAAGGGAAGAAGGTCTACGACAAGAGGGAGACCATTGCCCGGCGGGACGCCGACAGGGAGATGGAGAGGGCGATGAAGCATAGAAGGAGGTGACGGGAAAGCAAACCAGGACATGGGGGCGCGTGGGTTCGACGGGGGAAGGCCTACAGGATTGCAGGCTGAGGTGCCACTAATCTCATAAAACAAGTGGCGAAACATAACTGGCGAACCTGTTTTTGCTTAATGGGTCACATCTAACCTGAGTTCTCCTCGAAGGTCGGGATTAGGTGTCAGAGAAATCGAGGTGCGCCGATCCTCACGCCGATAGGGGTTGGCCAAGAAGCATCGGCTGGTCTAGCCGTATTCGGCCAGCAGATTAAGGCTAGGTGAGATAACAAGAGTTGGCTAAGCCTGTAGCACATTCTGGCAACCTTCTTTCGGACGGGGAGTTCGACCCTCCCCCGCCTCCACCACGGAATATCGGAGCGCTAGCCTTGAACCGCTAGCGCTCTTCCTATATGGATACGGTGTGCCAATACCGCAGGTCCGTCTTGGAGAGGCCGGTAAGACCGTCAGGCAAACGTAAGATGACTACTCGAAGGCGTTTCTGGGAGATAGATCTTCTTCGTACCAACGCCATTGTAGTGATGGTAACCTTCCACACACTCTATCTGCTTGGTTTCTTCAGGATACACTACACCGACCTGCACAGCCATTTCTGGCTATGGTTCGCAGCAGGCGGCGGCACCTTCATATTCCTCGCAGGAGTATCGCTCTCGATTGCTCACTCCAGGACCGGGCAGACGTCCGGATTTGTGTTGCGAGGTCTGAGGATATTCGGGTTGGGCATGATAATCACGGCGATCACCTGGATAATCACACTGGATCAGCCGGTCGCATCCGGCCTGGTCAGCTTCTTTGGGGACGCGTTCATAACACAGGAGTTCGTGAAGTTCGGCATACTTCACTTCTTCGGGATCACCTTCATACTCGGGCCACTCTTCCTGAGATTCCGTTTCATCAACCTCGTACTCGGCATCGCACTCATGGCAACGGGTTTCCTGTTCCAGAGCACCTCCGTCGACTTCCCCTGGCTCTTCTGGCTGGGGCTGAGACCACACGGCTTCCGTGCGTTCGACCATATACCGATGCTCCCGTGGTTCGGTCTGTTTCTTATCGGAGTGTTCGCAGGGAGCATGCTGTACCCGCAGGGAACCCGACGACTCTGGATTCCTGACCTCAGTGTCCCTGTGATCTCCATTATCACCTTTCCGGGAAGGCATCCGCTGATCATATACCTTCTGCAGTGGCCGGTAATCATAGGTATCCTCCTGATTGTGCACCCCGAGAACGTTCTTCCATACTTACCACTCTGAGCATAGGGCACGAGGCGCAACGAGACCCTACGAGTTGGCGAAAAGAACCATCGTCATGTACATGCCAACGTGGATGACAAAACAGGGCAACATCGACCTCGTTCTGTATGCCACATATCCCA
>CAYSBO010000187.1:0-1901 GCA_964429285.1 uncultured Dehalococcoidales bacterium
CCTCAGTCGATTATTGACGAGGCAGACGAAGTGATCGTAGACGAAGAATAAAGAACGAGGACCGCAAGGTTCTCGCCTCGCCATCCGGTTGCTGGCGGCACTACTAATAGCCAGCAGCCGGGTGGCGATGTCGAGGCAGCCGAGAGGGTGCTACCGGAAGGTAAGGATTGTTAGACCCTGCAGCTATCGGGCATCTACTGGGCTTCTCACTATATGAGGGGCTAGCGTATGGATTTCTAGCTTTGGGCGTGTACCTTACCTTCCGTGTACTTGGTTTTCCCGACCTTACCGTGGACGGGAGCTTCGTCCTGGGGGCTGCTGTTGTTGCTGTCCTTATCATAAGTGGTGTGAATCCATTCCTGGCAACCTTGGGTGCCATCGGGGCTGGTGTATGTGCCGGGTTGGTAACATCATTGCTCAACACCAAGCTGAGGATACCGGCCCTGCTGGCCAGCATCCTGGTGATGGTGGGCCTGTACTCTATAAATCTGAGGATTATGGGGAAACCCAGTCTTCCGCTCCTTCGGGAGGTAACCATCTTTTCTCTAGCCGCTCAATTGCCGGGACTGGAAAATCGTCTCGTATATCAACTTGTGGTTGTCGTAGTGTTGGGAGTAATAGTCTTCTTCGTTCTGAACTGGTTCCTGCGCACTGAGATCGGGCTGGCCTTGCGGGCCACGGGCGATAATGAGCAGATGGTGCGTGGGGCTGGAGTAGACACTGACAAGACTACTATACTTGGCGTAGCCATCGCTAATGGACTTGTTGCCGTTTCTGGCGGGGTAGTAGCTCAAGCACAGGGCTTTGTCGATGTCAACATGGGGATAGGGATGATCATAATGGGCCTGGCTGCAGTGATAATCGGCGAGGCACTATTTCGGCCCAAGGGGATAGTCAGACTTCTGCTGGCAGTGTTCGGTGGGGCCTTTATCTACCGACTGGTGCTGAGTATCGCTCTCAGACAGGGCATGCCCCCGGGCGATCTGAAGCTGGTTACGGCAGTAATAGTGATCATAGCTCTGGCGGTTCCGTACCTGCGGAAGAGAATACGGCGGGAGTGGCTGCCACCGGCGGCAAGATGGTGAAAGGATAGCTGTCATGAGCGAGAATAAGAGTTTGCTCAAGCTGAAGGCAATAACCAAAATCTTCGCCAGGGGCACTGTAGATGAGGTTACGGCCCTGGACGGAATTAGTCTGGATGTAAACAGCGGGGACTATATTTCCGTCATTGGCAGTAACGGGGCGGGGAAGAGCACCCTGCTCAATATTATCGCCGGGGTATTCCCGCCGGAAAGCGGTCAGATTATTCTTAATGGAAGAGACATTACCAAACTATGTGAATATAGATGCGCCAATCATGTGGGCCGAGTCTACCAGGACCCTCACGTCGGCACCGCCGCCAAGATGACCATAGAAGAAAATATGGCCATGGCCTTGTTGCGGGGGCGGCCGAGGGGATTGCGACCGGCCACTAACAAACAGCGCAGGGAGTCGTTCCGGGCGGCTCTGGCTCCGCTGGGACTGGGGTTGGAGAAGAGACTCGGTGCTCTCGTAGGTACACTTTCAGGAGGGCAAAGACAGGCGCTGGCACTGGTAATGGCAACTCTGAGCAACCCGGCGATACTATTACTTGATGAGCATATCGCCACTTTGGACCCCAGGACGGCTAAAACAGTGCTTGATTTGACCGACATGGTCATAAAACGGGAGAAGATGACCACTTTAATGGTTACCCATAACATGGAGCTGGCACTGAAATACGGCAACAGGCTGATTATGATGCATCAGGGCAAGATCGTTGTCGATATGGACAAAGAGCAAAAGGCGGGACTCACCATCGGCGACCTCGTGGCCGCCTTCGAACAGGCCGCCGGCAGGAACTTTGTCGAAGACAAAATACT
>CAYSBO010000188.1:0-1892 GCA_964429285.1 uncultured Dehalococcoidales bacterium
GGTGGGACGGTACCGGTTATCCCGAAGGCCTAAAAGGCGAACAGATTTCCATAGAGGCTCGTATCCTTGCCATAGCAGATGCCTTTGAGGCAATGAGTGCTGCCCGTCCTTACCGTCCCGCCCTGTGTAGCGAGAAGGTGATGAAAGAGCTCCGCCGTGGTGCCGGCTCTCAGTTTGACCCTGAGTTGGTAGAGACCTTCATTGGCATTGTGGAAGCGGGGCTTCCCGATAAGGTCAACGTAGGTCAGGACCCATCCAGCGAGCAGGCGACCAAGTAGTACGGCTGCACACTAAACACCCCTTCCGCGCTCTACCTGTGCCTGCTTCCGTACCAAAACGCATATGTTACGTGAGAAATCCTTTATGGGGAACCGGTACGACTTCTCCGGGAACATACTGACGACTTCCCAGCCCGTTTTCCTCAGTAGCTTCTTTAGCTCACCATAAGAGAAGAGGTGATAGTAGCGATAGACCGTTTCCTCTCTTAGCCTCCAGGGAACTTGCTGGTCTTTGGATTTGAGCCAGAAGCGCGGTTGTCCATGGTTCCACACGGTCAACAGAGCCTCGCCATGTGGCCTCAACACTCGCCGTAGTTCCCCGAATGCCCGTTCTCTTTCTCCGGTGCCCTGGATATGATGGTAGGTGGCCACGGATATGGCCCAATCAAAGCTATTGGTGGAAAAGGGCAATGACAGAGCATCGGCCGCTATCAGGTTTACATAAAACTCATGCTTAATACAGTATCTCAGTGCTTGCTTGAGCATAGCAGGGGAGGAGTCCACGCCCCAGAGTTCAAAGCCTTGCGCGAAGGGCAGGAAATCTGGTCCATGAGCACAGCCTACATTCAGCAGTTTACCACTTTGCCACCTTGCCGCTGCATCCTCCAGTTCTTCTCTCAGGAGGGGCCAATGCCTGACTCGATACCAGCTTTCAGCTATCTGCTCGAAGACTCTTCTATTTGTGGTCATAGATGACCTCTGCTACACTTTAGCACATTACAGTCAAACGCTGATGCCGCAAATGGAAGTTGATCGAGCCCGTTCTTCTTCACGACAAGCCCTGCTTGCTGCGGGGCCCGGCCATATGAAGAAAGCGTCTCGAACCATTTCAGGAGTAACCCCCGTGGCAGTCATGGCCAAGCCGTTTCCCTGCCCGGGCAGGTGCGTTTATTGCCCCAGCTCGCCTGAAGCGCCCAAGAGCTATACCCCGGAGTCTCCAGCAGTTCTGAGGGCCCGAAGTTGCGGCTTCGACGCTAACAAGCAGGTGCTGGTCAGGCTCAACACGCTGGCCGATATGGGGCATGCCCTGGATAAGGTGGAGCTTATAGTCATGGGCGGCACCTTTCTGTCTTATCCGCACGACTATCAATACCAGTTCATTAAGGATTGCTATGATGCTCTTAACGGCGTTCCTTCAATTAGTCTGGAGGAAGCCAGGCAATTGAACGAGCATGCCGAGCATCGGTGCGTGGGATTGTGCATCGAGACCAGGCCTGACTTCTGCGGGGAGGCAGAGATAAGGACTATGCTCGACTTCGGAACCACCAGGGTGGAACTTGGGGTACAGACCCTGGATGACGAGGTTCACCGCCTCACAAAGAGAGGTCATGGCGTAGCTGAAATTGTCTCTGCCACGGCGCTACTAAGGGACTACGGATTCAAGGTTCACTATCACTGGATGCCTGGTCTGCCTGGGTCAACCCCTCAGCATGACCTGGAACTGACCCGTCAACTATTTGAGGATGATCGCTTCCGACCCGACGGACTGAAGCTGTATCCCACACTGGTCGTCGAAGGTAGCGAGCTAGAGGGTTGGTATCGGGACAAACGGTATCAGCCCTATGGTGAGGAAGATATGATTAATCTGCTCATCGGTATCAAGGCACTGGTTCC
>CAYSBO010000189.1:0-1861 GCA_964429285.1 uncultured Dehalococcoidales bacterium
TTCCTTAAATCTCAAAACCACTGCCATTAACCAGTCAATACAAAATCTAATAATTATCTTACTACAAGATGCAATAAGGTGTCACGCTACAAACAAAATTACCAAATTGCCAGGGCACAAACGCTCGGATTGTTGCACAATAACTTGTTTTGTTTGGTGACTCGCAGTCCGTCAAAATGTGGTTATTCAAGGCTTGTAACTGAGACGAGTTCAGAGTATTATATGATAAATGATATGTTCTGATGGCAGAACTGCAGGAGGACTACCATGGAATGGTGGAGCTGGCTTCTTATAGCCATATTGATTGGACTGATAGTGCTGTTGATCATGATAAGACGCAGGCGCTAAAGTCGAAGTCGCCAGAACCCAGAGTCTGTCTTAAGGATCTGCTTCCCTGTTTCCGGTTGAATTTCCGCCCTTGTTTTCGCCTTAGTCTGCGCGGCTTGGAACGTTACTCATAGTTCCTGAAATTTGTGCAATCTCACTCCAAACTGATTAATTCGCCAAATCCGAAGAATGGCCCTGTTCAACCTAGATGAACAGGGCGACTTTTTCAAAATTCGGGCGATTACTTTATACTGTCTTGAAGGTCGGCATTGCGACGACAGTATAAGCGACGCAGGACGGTTAATTTGGGCGACAGAGACCTAGAACTGCTTGAATTTCACAAGATACGGGAGATACTGGCTGGCTTCACTTCATTCTCGGCCAGCCGGCAGCTGGCCCTTGACCTGAGGCCCCTCTCTGACGAAGAAAAGGTTCGGCTGCTGCTCAGGCAGTCGGCGGAGGCACGCCGCTTGCTCTCACTCAGTCCCGACATCCACATTGGGGAAGTCTTTGATGTTCGGGACATGGTGAAGATGGCGGCACGCGGCAAAGTCCTCGATCCTCAAACCCTGCTGGAGATTCAGAAGACGCTGAACGCTGCCCACCGGTTGAGAATCAACGTAAGCAATCTGTCAGAGGAGGTCCCGTTGCTCAGTAGTCTTGCCAAAAGCATTGTGGAACTGCGCCAGCTGGAAAGCGATATCGGGCGGTGCTTGAGTCCGACCGGCGAGCTGTTGGATACGGCCTCGCCCAGGCTGGCGTCGGTGAGGCATAGGATACGGGAACTGCGCCAGCAATTGGTTACCCACCTGGAAGCCATAATCAGGTCACCAAGAAGACGGAACATAATCCAGGAACCCATTATCACCGAGCGGGAAGGCCGGTTCGTGATTCCGGTCAAGATTGAACGTCGCCGGGAAATGAAGGGCATCGTCCATGATGTCTCCAATACCGGGGCTACTCTGTTCATCGAGCCATGGACAACCCTGGATATGGGGAACGAACTGCGGGAACTGGTCATGGAAGAGAAGCATGAAACAGAGAGGATACTGGCGGGGCTCAGTTCCGATGCCGGGGCACACAGACGCGAGATTTCTCGCAATATAGAACTGGTTGCGGAGATCGACCTGGCGCTGGCCAAGGCCAGGTATGCCGGGGAGGTCAAAGCCACTGAAGCCATCGTTGTTGCCGCCGACAGAAGCACAAAAACCGACAACGGATTGTCCGGCGTGCTCAGGCTGGTGGAAGCCAGGCATCCACTCCTACCAAAGAAGGCCGTGCCGCTGTCGGTCGAGATCGGCCGGGATTTCTCCGCCCTGGTAATTACCGGACCCAACACAGGCGGCAAGACGGTCGCTCTCAAGACCATAGGACTTCTCAGCTTGATGACGCAGGCCGGCCTGCCCATCCCCGCCCTCCCCGAAAGCCACATCCCCATGTTTGACGGTGTATTTGCCGACATCGGTGACGAACAGAGCATCGAGCAAACTCTTTCCACTTTCAGCTGGCACATAAGCAATATTGTCCGTATCGT
>CAYSBO010000190.1:0-1854 GCA_964429285.1 uncultured Dehalococcoidales bacterium
TGTTATATCATACCTTCACATCTGTGTCAATACTTTCTGTTGTTTTGCTTAAAGATTCCTTGTTTAACTCTGTATGGTCTGCCATCCGATACTTGAACAGGTTGCTGCCGCCTCTCCTCATGATTACCTCGCCTTTTTTCTCCAGCTTCTTGAACCCGTTCCTGATCTCGTTCTCGCTCCACTTACGACCAATCGCCTCCCGTGCCTGTGCTATGGTGCACTCCTGTCCTGTCTGCTGCATGAGCAACATGATGTCGCTCTCGCAGTCGCTTGCCCCTTCCTCGTAATACCCGTCAAACTCAAGAAAGATGGGCCCGTTCCCATTCGCGTTATCCGGCTCCCGCAGATACATCTGCACGGGTTTCTCTCCTACTGCCTGCCTCTTGGCTATTGGCCTCACATAGATTTTATCCAGTTTGTTATCCAGCGTGGTGCTTGTGAGGATGTATTCCGTATCACATAGCTGCTTGATTGCCGAGCTGCCCATGCCGGACAGGTGCAGGGTGTGATCCATCAGTTGCTCCAGTGCGATTGTCTGCTTTTCCGATATGTGATGGTTGATAATTATAGTTCGCGAGGATGTGAGGCATTCGCCCTTGACCCAGCTCCAGATGTTCATATCGTTTGTGTGGTTCGGATTCAGTTTCCCGCAGAGGCTGTGCAAGCTGTCTATTATCACAAGTCTTGGCTCGTAGGTATTAACCAGTTTGGGAATGTCCTTGATGTTGTGCCCCGCCATGCTTTCGACATATACCTCGTGTGGCGGTTGTCCTCCGAAGTATGCTCCCATGCGCTTGAGCCTGCTGGCAAGCACATCGGCTGGTGTGTCCTGGTCGATTATCAGAACAGGCCCAGACAGCGTCTCCATGTCCAAGAATGGCCTTTCCCACGCACAGCATAGGGCGAGATACTCCCCAACGAAACTCTTGCCCATTCCCGACTGAGCCAGTATCACGCATAAATGCCCAAGCGGTATCAGCGGCTTCACCAGCCATTTGCTCTCCATGACTTCCCCCTCAAAGTTAAATATCGGCATTATGACTACCTATTTGAAATCACCAAAGTGCAGGAACATGAGAGTCTCGCCAGCTACAGGCTTGCCGTACACCTCATCGATGCTCTTTTGATATTCCTCCGGCGAGCCTGCACCAGCAGAGGCATACAGCACATCCCTGATGATGCTTAGGGGAATTGTGCCCTGCACGACATGCACTACGCGGGGATCATAAGTGAACCTCTTGTGTCGTGCCACAAACTTCAGGCTTCCGGCCTCATGCCATACTTTCTCCATGCCTCCAAGGGTAATCATTTTATCAATTCTGCTGATGATTCCTTTCCTCCCGATAATGCCCAGTTTTTCGGATTTACCTGCGTCCTTACCATAATATTCGCTCATTTTGCCTCCGCAATAATAATGTACACGCGCGCATGACGCACGCGCCCAACAACATGCGAAATCTCATATACCACAAAAACTGGAAACTAAGTGTGTGATTTTTAGTTTTTATAGAATGTAGTTTTATATGTGTTGTTGGGTACGTGCATTGCGCATACACGCACGCGAGGGCTGCTGTCATTTCCTACCTCCGTTGCTCTTGAGCTTCTTGAGCAGTGACCTGTAGGCGCAGAACGTGCGGTAAACGTCACTCCGGTAGAATGTTGCGACTATATCATCCAGATCGGTCGTAGCATTGAAAAGGAAAAGCCCCTGACTATCCTCAAGTTTGATAGACAGGAGCTTATGTCCTCTGATAATAAGATGAGATGCTAGTGCGGTATCGGTTGTTTGGAAGATACCGTTCTCGGTGCAGTGCATTAAATCTCAAACCTCCTGTGAAAAAGTCGGTAATTGCT
>CAYSBO010000191.1:0-1851 GCA_964429285.1 uncultured Dehalococcoidales bacterium
TTGTGGTGGTTCTTGCAATCATATTCATAGCCACCTACAACGGCCTGGTCAGGCGGCGTAATCAGGTACAGAACGCTTGGGCGCAGATTGACGTTCAGCTAAAGCGGCGCTATGACCTCATTCCTAACCTCGTGGAGACTGCCAAGGGGTATATGAAACACGAGCGAGAAACCCTGGAAGCGGTAACCAATGCCCGTAATCTTGCCCAGCAAGCCTCGTCTGCCGGGGCCGGCGAGCGAGCCAAGGCCGAAGGAGAGTTGAGTTCGGCCCTATCCCGTCTGCTGGCGGTAGTGGAGAACTACCCCGACCTTAAGGCCAATCAGAACTTCCTGGCCCTCCAGGAGGAACTTACTTCAACCGAGAACAAGATAAGTTTCTCCCGCCAGTACTACAATGATTCAGTCCTGAGGTACAACAACCAGACACAGATGTTTCCGTCCAGCATCGTAGCCAGCATGACCGGGTTTAAGCCTACTGAATTCTTTGAGGTTACTCTAGCTGCTGAACGAGAAGCACCCAAGGTTAGTTTTACATAGTACGAAGATACGTCAGCCGTGTGGGAACAAATCAGGTCTAATCAAATAAGGTCTGTAGTGCTAACCATAGGCATGGGAGCGCTACTGGTCCTTATTGGCTACTTCATAGGCCTGTACTTCTTTGACAATGCTGCTGCGGGCCTGATCGTCGCCATACTAGTATGGGCAGTTCTGAGTTTAATCGGCTATTTTCAGGGTGATAATGTCCTGCTTAGGATGTCCCGCGCGAAGAAAATCAGGCGTGATGACCACCCCCGTCTCTACAATGTGGTCGAGGAAATGAAGATTGCCTCCGGCCTGGAGAAAATGCCGGACATCTATATCATTGACGACCCGGCATTGAATGCCTTTGCCACTGGTCGTGACCCCAATCGGGCATCTGTAGCTATCACCTCGGGACTGCTACAAAAACTCAACCGAGATGAATTGCAAGGGGTCATCGCCCACGAAATATCACATATCAAGAACCGGGATGTGCTGCTCATGGCGATGTGCAGTATCCTCCTTGGCACTATCGTGATCCTGGCCTGGTATGGGTCGCGCATAATGATTTTCGGCAGCATGACCGGCTCAAGAAGAAGCTCCTCATCCGGTGGGGGTGGCCAGGGTCAGATAATAATCCTGATCGCAGCACTCGTATTTATGATACTGGCGCCGATTATGGCGCAGCTTATTTACTTCGCCGTCTCTCGGAAAAGAGAGTACCTGGCAGATGCCTCGGCGGCTCTATACACCAGATATCCTGAGGGACTGGCCTCAGCCCTGGAAAAGCTGGGCACCTCAACCGGGCAGTTAAAATCAGCCAACAAGGCCACGGCCCCCATGTATATCGTCAATCCCTTCCGCAAGAAGGGCATCAAAGCCAGCGATCTCTCGAGCACCCATCCCCCCATATCAGAAAGGATACGCATCCTGCGAGCCATGGCCGGTGCCTCCTTTGCCGATTATGAGCAGGCTTACCGACAGCTTCATCAGCGAGGTGAAGGGGTCATACCTGCCACCAGCCTTGCGGCCGAGACAGTCCCAATAGCCGCAACGAAGCTGGAGGGTGAACCGGGTGAACCAGGCCAGATACAGCGAGCCCGGGAGACCTCAGATGTGATGTGGCGGCTCAGCAACTACACCACCATTACATGTGACTGCGGTGCTAAGTTACGAGTACCGCCTAAGTTCAAAGAGCCGACAGTCCGGTGTCCCCATTGCGGTAGAACACACCAGATTTAAGAAAACGAGTTACTCTTAGCCAAAGCTCATCATACCTAATCGGCAACTTCAGCACTTGTGGTCAGCCAGCATAAGGTCTTGACAATCTATC
>CAYSBO010000192.1:0-1829 GCA_964429285.1 uncultured Dehalococcoidales bacterium
ACAATCGAGCCAATCGCCTCTTTGACTACGTGCAGCCAGCCATGTGGCACTCCTGCTCGGTCGCGCTGGTAGTAGAGTGGTATGATTTCCTCTTCCAGAAGACGGTAAAGCGACGCGGCATCCGAACTATCTTCCCCTCCTGAGTCAAGCGCTTGGACGCCGTCGCCAATGGCCCAGCCATTGCTGCCGTTGTAACCTTCGTACCACCAACCATCTCGTACACTGAGGTGCAGTGCGCCGTTTACCGCTGCTTTCATGCCGCTGGTACCGCAAGCTTCCTGAAGGCGGCGAGGTACATTGAGCCAGACGTCCACTCCCTGGACCAGATAGCGAGCCATATGCATATCGTAATCTTCCACAAAGGCTATGCGCCCCTGAAATTCACGGTCTGTGGCCAGAGTGTAAACGTCATGGAGTAGTTGCTTGGAAGGGAGGTCAGCCGGGTGAGACTTGCCAGCAAAGACTATCTGGACAGGGTGCCATGTATCGGTGACAATACGCTTGAGCCGGTCCACGTCATGGAAAATTAGCTCCGGCCGCTTGTATGCGGCGAACCGACGGACAAACCCGATGGTCAGCACGTCAGGGTCGAGCAAAGCACCCATAGCCATCACCTGCCGGGCCGGGCACTCACGTTCAGTAGAACATCCCCGTGCTCGCTCTACCATGCTGCCCATAAGCTTGCGCTTCAGAATCTGGCGCACTGCCCACAGTTCCTCGTCAGGGATATTCAGCACGAGCTCCCGAAGGCTAGCATCATCATGTCTCTTTGACACCTCTGGAACCAGGTGCTTCTCGTAGAGGCGACTCATTTCCGGAGCCATCCAGGAGGGTACGTGAACCCCGTTGGTGATATGTGAAATAGGCGTTTCATCCTCTTTGACCCGGGGCCACAGCCCATGCCACATCCTTCGGGTAGTCTTTCCGTGAAGCTGGCTCACGGCATTGCGATGGTCGGCCATCCTCAGACCAAGCACGGTCATATTGAACGTCTGGTCGCCTGCGCCACCCTCTCGTCCCAGCTCCAGGAATGTCTCCCGGCTGATCCCCAGAGACTCCCAGTAACCTCGAAAGTACTTCTCTGTAAGCGAGGCAGGAAAGACGTCGTGTCCCGCGGCCACCGGCGTATGAGTGGTAAAAACGGTGGTTGCCTGTACGTTTTGAAGGGCTTCAGCGAAAGTCACACCTTCTTCCGTTTCCTCTCTGACACGTTCCAGCATCATGAAGGCGCTGTGGCCCTCATTGGCATGCCATACCGAGGGTTTGATGCCGAGTGCCCGCAAAGCACGCACGCCGCCGATTCCCAGCACAATCTCCTGCTGAATGCGCTGCTCACGATCGGCAGTGTAGAGCCGGGCACATAGCTCCCGGTCGCCGGGCGCATTCCCTTCAACGTTGCAGCACAAAAGATAGAGGCTAACCCGTCCCAAACGCACCTGCCATACTCCAATATGTAGGGGTCTATCACCTAGTTCGACCTGTATCAGAGGGCCACACCAGGTAGAACCAGGGACCGGATTGATTGGATTGATGGGAGCTTCATCGAAATCCAACTGCCTGTAGATTTCCTCCTGCCAGCCCTCAGCAGAAATATGCTGGTGGAAGTATCCCTGGGGATACATGAACCCGACCGCGACCAGGGGCAGTCCCAGGTCACACGCTTCCTTGCACACATCACCGGCCAATACTCCCAGGCCACCGGCATATATGGGAAGAGAGTTGTGTATGGCAAACTCCATTGAGAAGTAGGCAATGGGACCGTCCAAGGTGTGGAGATATTTGGCGGCAAACCAGCTTTCCTTGTCCTGCATCTCGGCATCGAAAGCCGA
>CAYSBO010000193.1:0-1827 GCA_964429285.1 uncultured Dehalococcoidales bacterium
CTAGGGTCAACGGCTGGATTCGCAGTAGCATCTGAGTGGGTTCAAAATACATAGCGCCGAGGTGGATGGCAAAGGACGATATTGTGGCAACGAAGAGAAACTTGTTGGACAGAGGGTTTTTGCGGAAAGCGGAACGTTGGACAGATCTGCTATTGAAAACGTGGAACAGTCCGAACGTTACCAAGGTGGTAAGGGCGGCCACTCTAGCATACTCGAGACTAGCCCCTCATCCGGTTTCCCACATGAATACACCCAATGCCCCCGCAGCCATTACCAACGCTACAATAATCGAACGTTCAATGAGCAACCGCGAGAGGATTCCGGCTGTGGGATCTCGTGGCGGTCTTCGGTATTGCTCCTCCTCGCCTGGCTCAAAGGCAAGAGCCACATCCGTAACACCATTGGTTGCCACATTCAGCCACAGTATCTGAGCTGGCAGGAGCGGCAAAGGAAGGCGCATTGCTAGACTAGCCAATATGACTACTACCGAACTGAACGCAGACGATATAAGAAAAAAAGTAGCTTTGCGGATATTGGAGAAAACGGTCCGGCCTTCTTCCACCGCAGCATATATGGTGGCGAAATTATCGTCAGTTATAACCATTTCGCTTGCTTCCTTGGCTACATCGGTACCGGACTTTCCCATGGCTGTTCCGATGTGTGCGGCCTTGAGAGCCGGTGCGTCGTTGACACCGTCACCGGTAACAGCAATTATTTGCCCCTGTTTACGCAGATTATCCACCAGTCTCAGTTTCTGTGAAGGGCTCACTCTGGCGAATACCCTAACCCTGTTCAAGGCTTCCTGGAGTTCAGGTTCAGACATCTTTTCCAGGTCGAACCCGGTGAGCACTTCAGGCTTCGCCCTGCTTATTCCCACCTTCTGCGCAATCCCGGCAGCAGTAGTCGGGTTGTCTCCGGTAACCATCATGACACGGATACCGGCCCTGTGACAGGAAGCGACCGCTTTCACTGCGTCCTCGCGGGGCGGGTCCATCATTCCCTGTAGGCCCAGAAAAGTGAAGCCACTCGGCTTCCCTTGGTGAATCGAATCCGCCCCTTCGTCACCCTCTGCTTTTGCCATGGCGAGCACTCTAAGACTTTCCTCTGCCATGCGCTCGGCTTCATTGAGTACTAGTTCCCTATCCAGTTTTGCTGACCCGTCTGAGAGGGCAATTGAATCGCACATCTCGACTACTCTTTCTGGAGCCCCTTTCAAGAAAACGACTTTCTTGCCGTTACGCGAATGGATAGTTGCGGAGTACCGCTGCTTTGAATCAAACGGTATCTGCTCCATGAGAGAATACTCTTCCAGTAGTTCATCCTTAACCAGTCCGATTTTGCTCCCTATTGCCAGAAGAGCCACCTCTGTAGGGTCACCTTTACTAACGGCATTATCGCCGTCGTATGTAAGAGATGCTTCATTGGCCAACACCCCGGCGACCAGGGCCTGGTGAAGTGGGCTGCCTTCTTGTACCTCTGTGGACTCGGTCGACTTGTGGCTGCTGTTTTCGGGAGAGAAACGGCCGTCTTCTATCCAGTAGCGAGCATTTCCGGTCTTGTCGGACAGAATGGCGCTGCAGCTACCCAGAGTCTCTACTGCCGGTAGGCGGCGGAGCACAGCATTGCGCTTGGCCATTCGCTGTACACTTACGGCTAAAGCGATTGTCATTACTGCTGGTAGCCCTTCTGGAATGGCAGCGACAGCAAGACTGACTGCGGTGAGAAACATATCTATAAGAGGTTCACCAAGGGCCAGGCCGACTCCGAAGGCGGTAGCGGCAATCCCCAGAATTATGACAGTGATCCATTTGGCGAAACTTCTCATGC
>CAYSBO010000194.1:0-1822 GCA_964429285.1 uncultured Dehalococcoidales bacterium
CTATGATTTCTCGAGCAAGCTTGGTAAATAGCTGCCCGCGCCTGGCATCAGCTACGCCCTTCTGACGCTTGATCTGTGCCCACTTAGAATGCCCTGACATTGCTCCTCTTTATATCAATTTTAGCACCGCAACTCCTCAAAGGTAAAGCAGATTCTCACCCGTGATTCTGTCCTTCCTCCGGACAATGCTATAAAATCATGGGGCTGAACAGATGGGGAGAAAGTCAAGACAGAAGTGACAATTCGATGCAGGCTGAGCTGATATACAATCCTTCTGGCGGGCAGGTGGTCGCCAGGCACGAACTTACCAGTGCGATTGCCTTGCTGGACCGTTGCGGTTGGTCTGTCACTCTACGAGAAACGGCCAGGCGGTCGGAAGCGACAGAACTGGCCCGCCAGGCTGTCGTTAGAGGTGCCAGGGTTGTTATTGCCGCCGGCGGCGACGGCACCGTCAACGAGGTGGCGAATGGACTGGTCAACACCGAGGTGGCGCTGGGGATACTTCCGGTGGGAACGACGAACTCGTGGGCACTGCAGATGGGTATCCCGACCCTGAACCCCGTGCTTCTAAGTACACAAGCGTTCAAGCTGATTGCTGACCTGGAGCAAAGGATGACACACCCGTTGCCTGCCAACGATTCTCGAAAGGTACTCCTGGCCGCTGCTCGCGTCCTGGTGGAGGGACGTACCGTTGCCGTCGACGTAGGCGAGGTCTCCGGTCGCTACTTCTTGATGTGGACAGGTATTGGGCTCGATGCCGCGATTGCCAAAGGCATATCGCTGAAGGAGAAAAAGGCATTGGGTTCCTGGGCATACGTGCTCCAGGCAATCAGGTCGACTCGCAAGTATGTGGGCACCGACGTTTCGCTGAACCTGGATGGCAAGGTAGTGAAGGCCAGCACGCCGTTAATCGTTGTCAGCAATATTCAACTGTTCGGGGGCATGATAGCGATTGGGGCTAAGGCCTGTGTCAACGACGGCAAGCTGGATATATGCATTTTCAAGGGAGACGGTTTCTTCACCTTTGTACAGCAGGCCATGAACTTGCTCTCACACAGACATCTCCAGGACCCGAACGTAGAATACTACCAGTGCCGGGAAATAGCTGTCGAGTCAGCGCTCTCACTGCCCGTCCATGTGGATGGTGAGCCTTTTACCAGGACCCCGGTCGCTATCCGTACCGTGCCTTCGTCGCTGAAGGTCATCATACCCGAGATTGTACCGGGTGGCTTACTGAGTCCGCTGACTTGCGCTTGACACCACCGGAAGCTTTGGAGCAGAGAGGATTGCATGGGACTATGCACAACTCTGGTCACCCCGATGGACCACGCCTCCTACCTTCTCCACAGGAAGTACGAAAGTCATTCCCGTTCCCGGCTTGTCCAGTTCAGCAGCGTCCACGATCGCTTCCAGGATGGCCTCCCTCCTATCCGCATAGGTTATCGACAGCACGATCTCCTTCTCCGGTTCGATGGGAATCCCCAGGATTTTTTGTTTCTCATGGATTCCCACCCCCCGGCCCAGCATGATGGTACCCCCTTCTGCTCCGGCCTTGCAGGAAGCATCGAGAACCCTGTCGCCCCATCCATTCCTGACAATGCTAACAATGAGAAAAATTTCCGCCATGTCTATTCCTCCTTTCTCCGTAGTCTAATACGAAGTATCAGCCCTAACACCATTATGGTCAAGATAGGTGCCAGGGCTACCAAAGCTATCAGTCCAAAACCATCTATGATCGGGTCGCGGCCCTCAATTGCAGAAGCAATACCTACAGCTATCGCCAGAACGAAGGTTACCACCATCGGTCCGGTAGCCACGCCGC
>CAYSBO010000195.1:0-1821 GCA_964429285.1 uncultured Dehalococcoidales bacterium
TGGCAACTGACCGTCACCCACCTGTCTTTTCCAGGCGAAGGCCACAGTTGAGCCATATTCCCTCTTCATTGGGAGGCGCAAGCACCATTGCCCACAGACCCCCAGTGGGGTTTCTTACCACATGCCACCAGTGGATTTCCAGCGGTGGTATGCCGCGTGTTCTGAATACCGCCTCTTCGTCCCGGATGGTCTGTACCATTAGTCCCGGCCATTCGGTTAGTTTCGACCCAGATGCCGGTATCCGCACAGAGAATTCTTTCTTCTCCCAGTCCGCATCCAATTCCACATCCCATACTCTCGGAGCTCCGGGTAAATGACCGCTACCACGAAATGTTTCCAAGTTTCCCCTCCTTTTTTTAACATTTGGGCCTTAGCGCCGCAGGTAAACATTCACATGCAAATCACCCCCTAAACCATTATCAAGTAACTTTGCCTTATTTGCAACCCGACACACCCGGGTCATCTCACTAATTAGAAGACTATGCCACGCCGAGGAGTTCCAGCATTTTGTCTATGTCCGTGGTCGGCAGCTTGCAGTTGTAGTTCATGCAGACGTAGCCAGTGGCTCTGCCTCCGATGCTAGATTGGTTTTCGATAAACGGGGCAAGCTCAGCTACTTCAGGCGATTCTTTTCCACCGGGATTGAGAAGCACCACCTTGTTGGGCAGGAAACGTGTTCTTAATGCTTTCAGCATAGCCCTGGTGTCCTCCGCATGTGTCTTGCCTGCAATAACCACTTCATAGCTGGGCCCGATTGCGAAATCCAGGGCAACCATGAGTTGAGCATGTGCCGACGGTAGTTGTTTGACGGTTTTGGAGAAAGCACTCCCGATTCTGGCCGCCTTTTCTTCCAGATCAGTATCTCCAGTCATACGTCCCAGACGAAGCAGGTTCAGCATCGCCACAGAATTTCCCGATGGAATAGCGCCATCATAGATCTCCTTTTTTCTGACGAACAGTCTTTCGCCATCGTCGGGCGTGAGGTAAAGCCCACCACTGCCTTCGTCCCAGAAGTGCCTTACCATATCACTGGTCAGGTCCCTAGCAACTTCAAGATACTTTACCTGGAAAACGGTTTCATATAGTTCTATCAGTCCCCAAACCAGAAAGGCATAGTCGTCCAGATTTGCATCCACCCCAGCGCGTCCCTCTCGATAGCGGTGCAACAGCCGGCCGTCCGGTTTTCGCATATTGCCGAGGACGAAATCTGCCGCCCGGCAGGCCGCTTCAGAATACACTGGCTCATCAAAGGCTTGGGCCGCTTTGGCCAGTGCAGCGATCATAAGCCCGTTCCAGTCAGTCAGAACCTTGTCGTCCTTCATAGGGTGGACACGCCCATCGCGGTAATCAAATAGTCTCTGCCGTATCACTTCCAGACGCGCGAGGAGGTCCTGTTCAGACAAATTCAAGTCGGAGGCAAGCTCCTTTGGCATCTTTCTTAAATGCAAGATGTTGGCGCCGCTCTTCCTCCTGGTAGCTTGCTCCGTGAAGTTGCCGCCCGGCTCGATATTGAATACCTTTTCGATGAACTCTGCTTCTTCTCGGCCGAGCGCTTGTCGAACTTCGGCCTGCGTCCAAAGGTAGAACTTCCCCTCCTCTCCCTCGCTATCAGCATCTTCAGCTGAGCAGAAGCCGCCTTCCGGCGTTGTCATATCCCGCAACACATAGGTGAAAATCTCGCGCGCCGTCTTGCCATAGTCTTCTTTTCCTGTTGCTTGATGGGCCTCGGTGTACGCCATGGCCAGCATAGCCTGGTCGTAAAGCATCTTTTCAAAGTGGGGAACAAGCCATTCCGCATCCGTAGAATAGCGGTGAAAACCA
>CAYSBO010000196.1:0-1816 GCA_964429285.1 uncultured Dehalococcoidales bacterium
TAGGGCCTTCGGGCTCGGGGAAGTCCACCCTGATGAATATCATCGGCTGCCTGGACAAGCCGACTTCTGGACAATACCGCCTGGATGAGACCGAGGTAAGCGAGCTTAACGATAATCAACTGGCCGAGATAAGAAATAAAAAGATAGGCTTTGTCTTTCAAAGCTTCCACTTGTTGTCCCGGACCACGGCTTTATCCAATGTGGAGCTGCCACTTATTTACAGCGGCGCCAGCAACCGACGGCAAAGAGCGTTACAGGTCCTGGATTCTGTGGGATTAGCTCATCGGGTCACTCACAGACCAAGCGAGCTAGCTGGAGGGGAGCAGCAGAGAGTGGCCATCGCTCGAGCATTAGTCAGTAATCCCTCTCTCATTCTGGCTGATGAACCCACAGGCAACCTCGACACCAAGACCAGCCAGGAAATCATGGCGATTTTTAAGAAACTGAATGAGCAGGGCATGACCATCGTCCTGGTTACTCATGAACCAGATATTGCCGCTTATACCCGGCGCACCATTAAACTTCGCGATGGCCAGATTGAAGGAAGTGTTCGTTGAGGGTCAGGGTGACACTTGAATTTCAAATAGAGGCATCGGAATGAAACTCTGGGATTGTTTCTCTACTGCGCTGCGGGCTTTGCTTGGTAACAAGCTAAGGTCAATTCTGACCATGCTGGGCATTTTGATTGGCGTGGCTGCAGTTATTTCTGTGCTATCTCTGGGAAGTGCGCAGGCGGCTATGGTAGAGGAGTCTTTTGCCACCCTGGGGTCTAACCTAATATACGTCACACCTCTAGAACTCGGCATGGGTGGAGTGGGAGCTCAGTCAACGCTGACTTTAGAAGATGCACAGGCGATTGCCCAAAACGCCCCTTCTGTAGAGAGGGTGGCGCCAATGGCGCAGACTTACGCCCAGGTTGTAGTGGGGGGAGAGAGCCTTAGCAACACAATTGTTGCCGGGGTGACCCCGGAAGCCGCATGGGTGGACAACTACGCTGTGGCACAGGGCAGCTTCATAACCGACTTCGATTATGGAGCGAGGTCGAGGGTAGCCGTCCTGGGGAGCGAAGTAGCCGAAACCCTTTTTGGTGAGATGGACCCTACCGGCCAGAGCCTAAGGATTGGTGGGCGTCAATTCCAGGTCAGCGGTGTACTGGAAAGCCGGGGGACGGGGTTTGGGCTTGAAGACATGAGGGTGTATATTCCTTTATCCACCTTCTATACTACTCTGGCAACCTCACAGGTGAGCAGCCGCGGGAGCAGTGTTAACCAGATCAGCGTCCAGGTAGAGAGCGGCGATAAGCTAGAATCTGCCGATCAAGAGATCACCGCTATTTTGCGGGACACCCACAACATCAGAGAGGGAGAAGACAATGACTTCAGAGTTCTCAACATGGCGTCCGTGGCGGAACAGGTCACCCAGGTGCTGGGAATACTCCAGCTCGTCCTTGCCGGCATAGCTGGTATATCCTTGCTTGTCGGCGGCATCGGGATTATGAATATCATGCTGGTTTCGGTGACCGAGCGTATCAGGGAAATCGGTCTGCGCAAGGCGGTAGGAGCCAAGCGTCGAGATATTCTGGTCCAATTTCTCATCGAAGCTGCCACACTGGGTCTCTGTGGCGGTGCTCTTGGGGTGGGCCTGGGGTGGATTATAGTCAAAATCATGTCTCTCGTGGCGACAAGTGCTGGCTTCGCATTTGAAGCTGTGCTTCCCGGCTATGCTATTGCCCTGGCGGCAGGTGTAGCAATTTTTATCGGACTTGTCTCAGGGTTATACCCGGCCATCCGGGCAGCACGACTTGACCCCATCGAGT
>CAYSBO010000197.1:0-1772 GCA_964429285.1 uncultured Dehalococcoidales bacterium
CTCCCACAGCGATCTCGAGTTTCGCTCGACTGCTAGTGCGCCGTATATGTTTCTTGCCTAGAAGTATGCTTTGCCCAGAGCCAAAACACGACCATACGTGATCACAGGGACGGACAATTGCCAAGCGATGGATTTTCTGTAACATTTTGGCCACCCCTTCGTTATGAGGAGTAGACGGGTGTACCACAACCGCTCAGAAAGACAGGCACCAGATGAAGTTATCCTGGTTCAGAGAGCGGTCGGGCATGATGCCGACGCTTTCGGAAAGTTATATGACATGCATATTGACAGGGTATACAGGCACATCTACTACCGGGTAGGCAATCAAACGGACGCCGAGGACCTGACTCAGCAGACGTTCCTGAAGGCCTGGCAGGCAATTGATAGATACAAAAAAACGACAAGTCCGTTTATCGCCTGGTTGATGACAATCAGTCATAACCTGGTGGTGGATTTCTACCGCACTAGAAAAGACAAGGCTTATATCGAGGCTGAGGTCCTGGCGAACCACTCGACATCAAGCCCGGAACAGGCAGCCGAAGCCAGTTTTAGGGAACAGCGTCTAAGGAGGGCTATTCTGCAGCTAAGCGCCGATGAGCAGCAGGTGGTCACTCTGCGTTTGATGGAGGGGTTTGAATTTACTGAAATCGCCTCGCTTTTGAAGAAGAAAGAGGGAAATATCAGGGTTATCCTGCACCGGGCATTAGTTAAACTCCGTAATATCCTGGAAAAGGAGGGGGACCTTGTTCAAGAAATCTAAAGATATATTCGTCGATCATGTCAAGGACATCGAGAGAGGCAAGTGCAGCGTCGAGGATTGCCTGGACAGGTATCCGTCTGTGCGTGAACAACTAGAACCCCTACTAAGGACTGCACTTGAAATTCGTAAAAGGAGAGGAAACGGATTTGGAAAAATTTGAGGACATTCTCGTCCAGTGTATTGATGACCTCAAGGCCGACAGGGCCAGCGTAGAGGACTGCCTGGAGCGATATCCAGCTCTCCGTCAGCAATTGGAACCGCTGCTGAGGATCGCCCTTGAGGTCCCTGGAACGCCGGCTGTGGAACCTTCTCCTGTTTTCAAGATAAGGGCTCGAGTCTGGCTCATGGACCGGATTCATAGCAGGCAGGCTGTAACAAAACGACAATTGTTTCGTTATAAAAAACAAATGAACCCAGCACCGCTGAGAAGGAGGTTTAGCATGGTAGGTATAATCCTAGCAATAGTGTTGACGCTCTCTGCCGCAGCCGGCGGCACGGCCTATGCTTCACAGGACAGCCTGCCCGGGGACACGCTCTACCCGGTAAAGCTCGGTACCGAGCAGATGAGGATGATGTTGCCCGGAAACGAGATTGTCAAGGCGGAACGGGCCTTGAGCTTTGCCGAACGAAGAGTGGGTGAAATGCAAGCATTGGCTGAAAACGGGCGTCCCCAGCATATGGGTACGGCTGTAGAAGGATATGATGACATTCTGAACACCACATTAGCCAGGGTAGACCGGGCACAGAATAGGGGCCTGGCAATAGGAAACGTAACAGCATTGGTCGCTAACGCTACGGCAAAGCATCTCTCTGTACTCGATTCGGTATACGATATGGTGCCTTCCGAGGCAAAGGAAGCCATATCGCACGCAAGGAATGTATCAGAGACCGGGTATTTCCATGCCATGGCAGGTCTGGCAAAGAACAACACAGTGAAGGCCGCTCAGATCAACATAGCTGCCATGGAAGGAAGGTTGAACAGAATCAGGGCCAGGCATGGGGACGCAGCAGC
>CAYSBO010000198.1:0-1771 GCA_964429285.1 uncultured Dehalococcoidales bacterium
CGCGGGTTCGGTACGCCGGGGTATTTCCGCGTGGCATACTGTGTTGACGATCGTACCACAGAAGGTTCGCTTACCGGTTTCAAGAAAGCGGCTCAGAAATTCAATCTGTGCTAGGACAATATCGGTCAGTAGGTCATTCTTCTTCCGCTTGCCCCGACCTAATGGCCGAAGAAACCGAGTCATCCGTCCCACCAGGTACATAGTCTGTGAGCCCAGTACCAATTTCATATGAGTCGCAGTTATTAGCATCTGAACTTGACAGGCGTGTGGGCGGGTGATATATTGACGATTGGAGGAAGTGAGGTTGTGCTTTTCAATAGAACCAATCTGGGGGTAGGGGTTTGATGTTGCTGGTGGTGATCAGCTCCGACTTATCCGGCATCGCACCTATGAAAGCGGCGGAGCTTCCTGAATTAGTTATCTAGGTGCCCGAAATTGAACGGGCAAGCAAAATGAAGGAGCCTGGTGGCTGAAAGGGGGTGATAGCAGGGAATCGAAGGTTTCGTTTGAAACGCTGGAGACGGTTGTGGGCTGTGATCGGTTCCCGGCTTTGACCGGGATGGGCTCCAGTGTAAACAATCTCTAGACAGCCTGAGCAACTAGAATGGAAGGAGGCTTGGAATGAGAAATAAGAGCTCAAAGCTGTGGCTCAGTGTTTGTATTGCGGTTGTACTAGCGCTGATGTTGCCGGCCGCAGTCGGCTGTGAACCGGGGGACGGGGACGAAGACGAAGGACCGCTTGAAATTGGCATATTTCAGATAATCAGCCACCCCGCTCTGGATAGTGCGCGTGAAGGCTTTAAGGATGCCTTCAAGGCTGGCCTGGAAGATGCCGGTCTCACTGAAGCCGACGTCGTGTTCACCGAAAGGAACGCTGCAGGTAGTATGGATCAGGCTTATGCGATCGCCGATTATTTTGTTGCCGAGGACGTGGACCTGATATGTGCTATAGCCACCCCGTGTACTATCGCGGCAACGACCGCGGTTGAGGGAACAGATATACCTGTGGTCTTTAACTCGGTGACCAATCCCGAGGATGCGGGGATTGAGGACCTGGAGGAGCCGGGTGGCCAGGTGACCGGGGTCAGCGATGTGGCGCCGGTTGTACCTAATATGGAGTTAATAATAGACATCCTGGACGCGAACAACCTCACCTTTGATACGCTGGGCGTGATGTACAATGCCGGGGAATCGAACTCGGTGTACCAGGTGGACGTACAGCTTACCGAGGCACTGGATGAGCTGGGTCTAAACATCACGGTAGAGGAGTCTACGGTGAGCACAGGAGCGGATGTCCCGTCTGCGGCAGAGGCACTTGTGGCTGCCGGGGTGGATGCCATATGGATTCCAACCGACAATACTGTCGTGGCTGGTATTGAGGCACTGGTAACGGTTTGCAGGGAAGATGATGTTCCCCTTGTTGCCTCTGACGTGGCTACAGTTGAGAGAGGAGCAATTGCGTCCTGGGGCATGGAATACTACACAGTCGGCTATCTGAGTGGCGAGATGGCAGTTGAGATACTGCTCGAGGGCACGGATCCAGGTACAATTCCAATTGGTTTTGTACCGGCGAATCTCCTTTATGTCTACCCTGAAGAAGCCGTAAGGCAAGGGGTAACCATTCCTCAGTCGATTATTGATGACGCAACCCTAGTGATCGAAGACGAAGAGTAAAGGACGAGGACTGCAAGGTTCTCGCCTCGCCCCATCCGGTTGCTGGCGCCGCTACTAATAGCCAGCAGCCGGGTGGCGATGTCGAGGCAGCCGAGAG
>CAYSBO010000199.1:0-1757 GCA_964429285.1 uncultured Dehalococcoidales bacterium
CGCTGTTGCCTGGCTTTCTCTATCTCTTCTTGTGCTTTCTCTTCGGCCTCTTTTATTATGTTCTGCGCGTCCAGCTTTACTTTGCTAACAACCGCTTCGCTTATTCTTTCCATTCTTTTCGACCCCTAAAAAAGCCCTAACATAGCCAGCGCCATTATAGCAAATACCAGCCCCAGCACACCTATCAGTTCCACGAACACGGCCAGCATCATGGAGTTGGTCAGAATGCGTCCCTTCGTCTTGGGCAGAAGTGAGATACCGGAAGCGCACACAGAGCCCTGATACATTGCCGAGAACCATTCAGCCAGGGCGACTATGACACCAATGCCCAGTACAGCGAAACCCATGCCAGCACCATCAGTCATGGCGGTAAGGTTAGGCCTTACCGTTGTCAGAATAAGTATGAGCGTTATGAGACCGTAGAAGGTCTGAGTCATGGGCAGTGAGGCCAGCAGAATCACATTCCTGAGTTGTCCTGGTTCCTCAGACAGCGTAGCTGCCCCGGCAGAGCCGGCGGTACCGATGCCCATGGCTGAGCCGGCCAGGCCGCCAGCTAAGGCTATTGCGCCTCCGAGGATTGCCAGGGATTCGGGGCTTATTAGCATCTTACACCTCCGTAAATCAAACGTTCTTTGACTGCGTTCACACTTTCACCGACGCAGGTCGAGACCTCAATCTAAAGGGGCTGTATCTTGTCCCTCCACCTTCATAGAACTTGAACATAAACTCCACGAAGCATAGCCTGAGGGAGTGTACAAAGCATGTTATGGCGCTGAGGGCCAGGTTGAGGAGATGTCCGACCAGCAAGATCACTATGAATATCAAGGTACCGAGGATGGCCCGGACTATCCCGGCAGGCATCATCTGGGATAGTAGCTGTGCCATCAGGTTGAAGCAGTACGCCAGGTAATACGTGGCTAGCCCCACACCTGCCAGCCTGGCATATGACATAACATCTCCCAGTATCCCGGTCAGATCAAACAGCCAGAAGATACCGCCCAGGAAGGGGCCCTTCTCCATCAAGGATGAGACGACGATCAGTACTACTCCTGCAATTGCAATGTACAACAGGACAGAATACATTGGTTGGGTTAGGAAGGGGATATTCATTCCAAGTATGACGTGCATAATCCAGGGTATGGCGCCGATTTGAAGCATAAACAGTCCGACCTTGTTGGGCACCACTGCCTTCTGTCCCTCTCGTATACCTCTGATAAGTGCGAGGACATGGGCTATGTTCACGTGAACCAGGCCTATCACCAGTGAAACGCCGATGAATAGCACAGGGTCTGCCAAGGTTGCCTGGATTACTTCGGCGAGTGCCAGGCTCTCGATTCCGAAAAACTGGTAGAAATTGCCCAGATAGCTTCCTGTAAGCACCCCGAAAACCAGAGCAACTCCGCCGCTGATGTAGAGTATCCTCTGAAATAGCTTGAAGCCTTCGGACTCAGGGTCGTCAACGAGAATTTGCAGGCCACGGTAAGCAAATAGCATCAGGAGGGCGGCGTATACCACGTCTCCCAGCATGAGGCCAAAAAAAAGGGCAAACGAGTACGCTATTATGGGAGTGGGGTCCCATTCTTTGTACTTCGGGGTAGCAAACAGGTTCACAATGACCTCGAAAGGCTTAACCGTGGTGGCATTCCTCATCTTGGTGGGTGGCTCCTCTGCCTCCTCCGGCTTCCTCGTATCGACAAAAACGTAGCCAATCTCTTCTCTGAGTGTGGAAGTTGTCGCTTCAACAGCATTCTCGGGGA
>CAYSBO010000200.1:0-1755 GCA_964429285.1 uncultured Dehalococcoidales bacterium
TCCCCGAGAATGCTGTTGAAGCGACAACTTCCACACTCAGAGAAGAGATTGGCTATGTTTTTGTCGATACGAGGAAGCCAGAGGAGGCAGAGCAACCACCCACCAAGATGAGGAATGCCACCGCGGTTAAGCCGTTCGAGGTCATTGTGAACTTGTTTGGTACCCCAAAATACAGGGAATGGGACCCGACGCCGATAATAGCATACTTCTTTGCCATTTTTTTTGGCATTATGATGGGGGACGTAGTGTACTCTGCACTCCTCATAGTATTTGCAAGGCTTGGCCTGCGACTCTTAGTCGATGATCCCCAAACTGAAGGTTTCAAGCTATTCCAGAAGATAATCTACATAAGTGGTGGTGTGGGTCTGGTTATTGGTCTGCTCACGGGAAGCTATTTGGGCAACTTCTATCAGTTCTTTGGCATCGAAAGCCTAGTGCTGTCTCAAGTAATTCATAGATTGTTTTCAGACCCAGTGTCATTCATACAATTCTCAATAGTAATGGGTCTGGTTCACGTAAACATAGCCCACCTGCTAGCACTCATTAGGGGAATAAACGAGGGACAGAAAGCGGTAGTGCCCAACAAAATCGGGCTATTTATGCTTCAAATCGGTGCCATACCCTTGATCATGGTTTACATACTTGGTTTTGATATCCCCTGGCTAACCGGGCAAATACCGATTATACTTATGTCTGTTGCTATCATAGGACTAGTACTAATTATCGTTTCCTCCTTTATGGAGAAGGGCGCTTTCCTGGGCGGTATCTTCTGGCTCTTTGACGTCACTGGTATACTGGGGGATGTTATGTCATATGCTAGACTGGCAGGTGTCGGACTGGCTACATATTACCTGGCGTACTGCTTTAACCTGATTGCAGATCTGTTACGTGGAATGATGCCTGCCGGTATAGTCCAGGTTGTTCTCGGCACCTTACTGTTCATATTAGTTCTGCTGCTTGGGCATGTACTGAATTTGGCTCTCAGTGCCATAACATGTTTTGTGCACTCCCTCAGGCTGTGTTTCGTGGAGTTCTTGTTCAAGTTCTTTGAAGGAGGCGGCAGGGCATATAGCCCGTTTCGGTTGAAGGCTCGACCTGGATTTGTCAAAGTGTGATTGCAGTCAAAAAATACATAAGTGACGGAGGTGTAAGATGCTAATCAGCCCCGAATCCCTGGCAGTCATCGGAGGTGCGATAGCTCTAGCCGGAGGCCTGGCTGGCTCAGCCATGGGCATCGGTACCGCTGGCTCGGCTGGAGCAGCTACGCTGTCCGAGGAACCCGGGCAGCTCAGGAATGTCATCCTCTTGGCGTCACTGCCGATGACGCAGACCTTCTATGGTCTCATAACACTGATACTTATTCTGACGACCGTAATTGGCAACCTTAGCGGGATGACCAACGGTGGTGGCATGGGTTTCGCAGTGTTGGGCATCGGTGTCATAACTGGCGCTGCTGAAGCGTTCTCAGGGGCGTACCAAGGCACGGTATGCGCCTCGGGTATATCGCTCCTGCCCAAGACAAAGGGGCGGATACTGACCAACTCCATGATGTTAGCCGTGTTCGTCGAACTCATAGGTGTGCTGGGACTGGTATTCGCCATAATGGCGCTGGCTTTGCTAGGACTCTTTTAAGGAATCTATGATGGAAAAAATAAGCGAAGCGGTTGTTAGCAAAGTAAAACTGGACGCCGAAAACATAGTAAAAGAGGCCGAAGAGAAAGCACAAGAAGAGATAGAGAAAGCCAGGCAACAGCG
>CAYSBO010000201.1:0-1748 GCA_964429285.1 uncultured Dehalococcoidales bacterium
TCCTCCAGGCTTAGTTCCTCAGAATCCGGGAGTTTGGAGACAGCTTTGCTGGCTTCTGTCAGAGAGTAGCCCAAACCGGTGAGGGCAGCCAGTACATCGGCACTCTCCGGAGCCGAAGGCAATGCTACCTCTCTCCAGTCCTTTTCCAGCTTGCCTCTCAATTCAATGACAAGACGGTCGGCTACTTTCTTGCCGATACCGGGGGCTTGACTGATGAGGTCCGTATCCCCGCCGGCTATGGCCATGACCAATTGTTCAGGATTCAAGGCAGAGAGCAACCCCAAAGCTACTCTGGGGCCAATTCCCGAAACAGAAATAAGGTTCTTGAACAGGGCCAATTCTTCGCCAGAGGCAAAGCCATACAGAGACGCATTGTCCTCTCTTAAGTGCAGATGGGTATGGATAGAGACCTTGCCCTCGACGGCTGCCAATTGGGCCAGAGTGGAGCCCGAAACGTACACCCGAAAACCTATCCCGCCGACGTTAACAATTATGGAATCGCTCCCACGGTATTCCAGTGTCCCTTCCAATGTGGCTATCATTTTGGTATATGTTCAGTGAGCCACCGGTCCAGGCGACTCCGCTGAATGTGGCATATGGCTACAGCTAGGGCATCCGCAGCATCGCTGGGCTGAGGCAGGTCAGAGAGACCGAGCTGGATTCTTACCATTTCTTGGATCTGCTGTTTGTCGCACTGTCCGTAGCCGGTTATCTGTTGCTTTATCTTGGCCGGTGAGTAGTAATAGATGGGTAACCCCTGGTTGGCAGCTGCTAAGATTGCTATGGCCTGTGCTCTGCCAACGGCAAACGCCGACCTTATGTTATGACCGACAAAGGGATCTTCGATAGCTACCTCGTTTGGTTTGTGCTCAGCGATAATCGTGGCCATTCTCTCGTATATAGAGCGCAGTCTTTCCTCCATGGGAACTCGAGATGAGAGACTGATTACCCCGCAAGCCACCATATGCATCTCTTCTTCGCCATCTACCACGCTGTAGCCCAAATTCACAGTACCGGGGTCAACACCGAGGATGCGCATATCAAGTCCGCGCGCGCAGCTTTTCGGAAGTCGCATCAGAGAAGTCAATATTGGAGGAGACCCGCTGCACATCTTCCAGTTCTTCCAGCTGGTCCAGAAAATTCAGGGCTTGGACCGCTTTGTCTTCATCCACCAACACTGTCGTTTTGGGTGTTAAGGACAGCTCGGCCGAAACCACAGGTTCTTTCTCTTCAATCGCCTTTCTCACTTCTTCCAAGTCCTGCGGCTGCGTATAGACCTCTACATAACCCTGTTCGGTCTTGACATCCTCAGCCCCGGCATCAATCGCTCTCAGCGCTATTTCTTCAGCACCCGGGGCATCGGTTTCTACGGTGACTACACCTCGATTCTCAAACAGCCAGGAGACACAGCCGCTCTCACCAAGGCTACTGCCGTGGCGAGTGAAGACTCGGCGCACATCCTGAATGGTGCGATTACGGTTATCGGTCAGGGCTTCCACCAATACCGCTATGCCACCCGGCCCGTAGCCTTCGAGTTGCAGCTCGGCCAGGGCGGAGGCCTCAGATTCACCGCTACCCCGCTTTATGGCTCTTTCGATGTTATCGGAAGGCATGTTGTTATCCCGGGCCTTCTGTATCGCCAAACGCAACTGGAAGTTGCTTTCCGGATTAGCCCCACCCTGACGCACCGCGACTATGATTTCTCGAGCAAGCTTGGTAAATAGCTGCCCGCGCCTGGCATCAGCTAC
>CAYSBO010000202.1:0-1734 GCA_964429285.1 uncultured Dehalococcoidales bacterium
GTTTACTCCGTGCCTTAGCTACCGCCGGTAGGTCCCTTTTCCTCAGGGCGTCATCCAGTTCTAGAGATACATCCGGAAACCAGTTGCTTCCAATGCTTATGAACCCTGGGCAGCCATCAAACAGACAGCACCAGGAGGCCCAGTGGTCTCCCATTCCGCAGATCACCGGTTTGTTGTACTTTTCCATAACCTTTAGCATCCAGTAGAACTGGTACATGTCATACGCGGTTTCCTTAATCGAGACTACATTAGGGATCTGCATTAACCTGTCAAGAACCTTCACATTTATGTTTGTCTTGGCATATTTTGGGCTGTTGTAAAGCATGACTCCTAGACTGGTAGATTCAGCCACCTTCTTATAGTGTTGGTACAGCCCTTCGTCGTCAGGATACAAATAGTAGGGCGTAATGGTCATAAAACCATCCACTCCGATCCTCTCGGCCTCCTGCGTTAGTTCTATAGTTCGTTCGGTGCTAGAGTGCCCATTGCCAGCAATGATTACGACCTTTCCTTTCCCTTCCTCGACTACTGTCTTCCAAACTTCTACCCGCTCCTCGTCTCTCAGTGACGAAAACTCTCCACCGCTTCCCGTCGTAATAACGTTCTTGATCCCGGCTTTGATTAGGTATCTTAGATTTGACCGAATTGCATCATGATCTACTTCGAAGCTTTCAGGTTTGAATGGTGTGAATAGTACAGATTGCACACCCACCAACTTTGCCTGAAATTCCTCTGGCTTCATCTTTTGCATTGTTTCCTCCATAATTTCTGATTCTTGTATTCGCGCAGCCGCCGTCGCATGAATCATCTATTAACACTGCAGATCTTCCCGATCCGCTGCAAGCTTCCCCTCCTCGTTCAGTCCCTTCCGCTCTGCCTTCTCATTCACTTCAATCCACCTCTATGGCTTCGTCCGCTAGTCCAGTTTGGTTTTTCTCGCTGTTCACCTCCTTCCCCCAGCAGCGGCTCCCCGCCGCTTGGACTATCATTTACGCGATGGCATCCACAGGTAACCGATAGCACTCAACCTCGTGCAAATCTTGAAGCGGGAATGCAGTCGCTCCTGATTGTGATAGGTCACCGACCCTCCCAAGAGCCCCATCGCCCTAGAGAACTCCTCGATCTGCATAGTCAAACAAGGTTTCCGCTCTTGCGCCACGATGATATCCCTTAATTCCTTCCTACGATCCAGGATGCCTCACCCCCATGGGAATCTCTTCCATTTCAAGATGCCACATTGTTGGTCGCACCTGCACTCAACTTTTGCCAGTTTATCAAAGAAAAGACAAATTGTCAATAGCTGTTTCACAAACTAGTTAAACTAATACACTAATTTTATACTCGTGGGCTGGCTACTTGCTATTTCTCCAATAAACATCTATGCTTATAGTGACGATCATTTGGGGGTCACATGGCAAGGATAAGTTTTAGTCCTATAGGAATCAGGCGCCTTTCGGAGATTGTAGAGCATCGTATCAAAGATTCGATTCTGAAAGGAGAGATCAAGCCGGGCCAGAGGCTGCCCACAGAAAAAGAGCTAGCCAAACAGTTTGGCGTTAGCGTGGTAACTGCAAGGGAAGCTCTGAGGGCCTTAGAAATTGTCGGTTACATTGAACGAAACAAGGGGAAAGGTAGAGGAATTGTGGTAAAGGAGCTTCAAAGTGACCCTGCAAAGATGGCTTTATACGAATTCTTAAGATCCAAACAATTTACCTTGAGGGATATTTGTGAATT
>CAYSBO010000203.1:0-1723 GCA_964429285.1 uncultured Dehalococcoidales bacterium
GCGTGCGCATCAAAGAACTGCTCCCAGGTCGTTTTCTCTTGCATGTTTGCTCCTTGTGCGAACCGGTCAGTCCGTTTCTTGTTTACAGGTATCTACTCTATAGCGACGCTGCATGGAGTGCCTTTTGTGCCTATTTTCTATAATTTATTCTATAGGTTCTATAGGCATATACTGGACTAAGGGGCCCGGCAAAGTGCAGAATTCTCACTTCTCCCTGGTGGCCCAGAGTGGCGAGGCGTCGAAGGTCTCTCCCATCAGTTTGGCTTCCAGGGTCTTATTCAAATCTTCTATGGGCACCCGGATCTGGGCCAGGCTGTCCCTATCCCGAATGGTAACCTGCTTATCCTCCAGGGACTCAAAATCTACGGTAACGCAGAACGGGGTGCCGATCTCATCCTGGCGCCTGTATCTCCGCCCTATGCTCTGAGAATCATCGTAATCGGTCACGAAGCTCGGGCAGAGTTGCTTGTGGACATCTTTAGCCAGGGGCGTTAGTCTCTCATTTCTGCTCAACGGCAACACGGCTACTTTGATAGGAGCCAGAGAACTGTGGAGGTGTACAACAGTTCTCTTCTCCCCCTCAACCTCCTCTTCATCATAGGCATCAACGAGGAAAGCCAGGACGGAACGGTCAACCCCGGCCGATGGCTCAATAACATAGGGGACGTACTTCTCATTGACCTCGGCGTCGTAGTACACCAGCTCTCTGCCGCTGGCTTTGGCATGTTGAACTAGGTCGAAATCGCCCCTGTTGGCGATGCCTTCCAGTTCCGACCAGCCCATAGGAAACAGGTACTCGATGTCAAAACAGGCTCTGGCATAGTGGGCAAGCTCATCCTTGCCGTGCTCCCGCAAACGAAGATTTTCCTTCTTGATACCCAGCCTGGTATACCAATCGAACCTCTCCTTGACCCAGTAATCAAGCCACTTTTCATCGGTCCCGGGCTTGACGAAATACTCCAGCTCCATGTGCTCAAACTCCCTGGTCCTGAATATGAAGTTGCCCGGTGTGATTTCGTTGCGGAAGGACTTCCCTATCTGGGCGATGCCCAGAGGCAGCTTCTTCCTCGAAGTGTTAACTACATTCTCGAAGTTGACGAATATGCCCTGGGCAGTCTCCGGGCGGAGATAGATAGTACTCCCCTCTTCCTCCACAGGCCCCATGGAAGTCTTGAACATCAAATTGAACATGCGAGGCTCGGTCAGCTCTCCACCACATTTGGGACACCCCTGGTTCTCTATTTGATCGGCACGCCACCTCAGGTGGCAGGACTTGCACTCTACCAGGGGATCTGTGAAGCTATCGACATGGCCGCTAGCTGCCCATACTCCCGGGTGCATCATGATTGATGTATCCAGGCCTACTACATCGGCGCGCTCATGGACGATTGACCTCCACCAGGCGTCTCTGACATTACGCTTAAGCTCTACGCCCATAGGGCCATAGTCCCAGCAACTGGCCAAACCGCCGTATATCTCGCTGCTGGGAAAAATAAACCCCCTCCGCTTACACAGAGAAACGATTTTGTCCATATCTACCTTGGCAGCCATGTCAGGTCTCCTTCGACTTTGAAGCTTACCAGCTTTGCTGGCAGGCGTCAAAGGTAATCGTCGTTTACGATGGCATCAAAGAGCGATGGAGTTACACGGCCCGGCTGGTATGATCCGGGCAGCCACGGTACGCAGTTTGGGTGTATACTAGTAGTCACCCGCGAAGGGGGTC
>CAYSBO010000204.1:0-1720 GCA_964429285.1 uncultured Dehalococcoidales bacterium
GGCGAGTTCCTCGAGCAGGTCAACCATGCTGATATCGGCGAGGTCGATGGTGACAGTGGTCGAAACATGGACTTTAGGCATGGTCGGGATCTCCGTCCTTGATGATAACCGGAGTGATACCGCGCTTCTCCAGCTTCTTGATCTCTTCAGGCGTGGCGTCTCTCTCCCATATCAGCTTCTCGACCCGCTGTGGGATAAAGGCAGAAAAAATGCCGAGCTTGTAGTCGACTTTGTCTGTCTCCACCAGCCTCGGCTGATCTCCCCCGTCACCGCCCTTGATCAGCGCCATGGCCTGTTGCAGCACCGTCGAGTCCACCAAACGGCAGGCTCTGGGGTGGGCCAGGTATACGACGGTCTTGCCCAGTTCCATCTCTTTGGGGACGAAGGGGATCCGCTTAGAGACTCCCTGACTCATCGCCTCTTCCATGAAGTCTTCTGGCTTTGGGTAGTGCCGCTCCCCGACGTTCATGATGAAAGCCGGGTCAGACGTGGGAGAACAGACGAAACAGTTAGCGAATCTCTCTTTGCAGGGGTGGTGGAATCCGAAGAGCTGGAGCGGGTTTATCTTCGTATACCCCCGCGATACCTTGACGCCGCCCCCGCATACCGGGCAGCAGTCCAGAGGATAGGGAAGGCGGTCGCAGGGTACTACTATGTACTCCCCTACGAGGTATAGGCCGCCCACCTTGCGATATCCACAGCCACGCACCGCTTCCTGTGCCATTGCTCACCTCCCATTGACAATTTCAGAGGGGTCGCCCTATAATGAGAACGAGCGGGTTCTTCAGCCCTTGCTCTCCTTCTGTTGGGATGCCGTGGTCGCTCCGGCATCCCCATCTCCTTTCAGGGTGGCGAACGTCTTGACCACGGCCAGTTCTTCGGTCGGGATGAAAAGGATGCCGCCCAGCCGGACCGCGCGGATCCGGCCCTTCTTTATCCAGCGATAGACCTGCCAGCGATGGCGGCCGGCCTTTTCAGCGAAGTCCTGGACGGACATGAGGTCGCTCGTTTGTATGGTGATCTCTGTCATTTTGGCACAACCCTCCTGTGACAACATTAACATAGCTGGAGAACGCCTGTCAAGGGGTTTTGGGCGCCGGCTGGAAATTTCTTTTCACTCGTGAGCCGGACATTAAAAAAGGGTGCCCTGTGGTAGGACACCCTCAAAGTGTTTTCGGTGGTTCTGCGCCGCTTGCAGCCCTTGTCCTGGACAAAATAAGGGGGAAACGGAGCCGGGCCCCGTCTCCCCCTGCGCCCTATTCCTTCTCTACACAGAACAGGATGCTCGACCACGGCACGAGGACTGAGTCGTATAGGGTAGCAGTCTTTGACCAGGTGGCATTAGACAACCTGATCCCAAAGTCTTCATGACCCTTCAAGCATCCCTCGATCCAGGTCTCGTCAATCAGTCGAATTGACACTTCTCTCAAGTTACCTCCTATCCCATGAGCGCCATCCTGTCGCCCATCTTCTCTTCCTGCCGGAGCTGGTTCTGGGGCAGGTCGTCACGCAAAGATTCGACCTTCGACTTGTACCGGCTGATGCCGTACTCCAGCTCCGCGTCGATGGAGAGCAGGCGCTGCTCGATGTACCCGGGTATCCCCGGGATCTCCAGAGCCTTTGCCACCTCTTCCCTGCCCAGCTCCAGCGGAGCCGTGGCATTGTTGAGATGCTCCTCGATTATGTCCGCGGCCTTGCTCACGGCAAGCGGACTCCAGTT
>CAYSBO010000205.1:0-1709 GCA_964429285.1 uncultured Dehalococcoidales bacterium
ACCGGACCTATGCCCTCCTTAGCGACGGTGAATGTGAAGAGGGACAAACATGGGAGGCAGCACTTTCAGCAGCGCAGTTCAAACTGGATAACGTCACGGCTATCGTTGACTGCAACGGAATGCAGCTCAGCGGGTGGACTCGAGATATTATGGACCTTGAGCCCTTTACCAAGAAGTGGCAGGCCTTCGGCTGGCACACCATTGACATAGATGGGCATGACTTCGATCAGATCCTGTCCGCCTGCCAGGAGGCTCAGGATACGAAAGGAAAGCCGAGTGTCATCGTTGCCCGCACGGTCAAAGGTAAAGGGGTTAGCTTCATGGAAAACAATGTGACATTCCACGGTAAAGCGCCTACCCGGGAGGAAGCCGAAAGAGCACTACAGGAGTTAGAGTGAAGACGGCTGAAGCATCTACGCGCGAGGCCTTCGGTAAGACTCTTGTAGAGCTGGGCAGCCAGAACAAGGATATAGTCGTTGTTGACGCCGACCTGTCGCCGTCAACTATGACCAGTTTCTTCGCACGGGAATTCCCTGACCGTTTCTTCGATTGTGGTCTACAGGAACAGAACATGGTCAGCATAGCCGCTGGACTGGCCGCCTCCGGAAAAACCGTTTTCGTCAGCACCTTCGCCATCTTCGTTACATGCCGCTCTTTCGACCAGCTGAGGCTCTGTCTCTCTCAGCCAGCCTTGAATGTCAAGATCGTCGCCACCCATGGAGGAATCACCGTTGGCGAAGATGGCTCCTCTCATCATGCCATTGAAGACTTAGCCTTGTGTTGTGCTCTCCCCGGCTTCACCGTTGTCGTTCCTGCCGATGCTGTAGAAGCTGCTGAGACAATAAGAGTGGCAGCAAACACAGAAGGGCCGTTCTATATCAGGCTAAGCCGCCCCAAGACGCCGATTGTTTATTCCGAAGGCTGTCGGTTCACGCTAGGCAAAGCGGTAACCATGAGACAAGGCAGGGACGCAACTGTGATTGCTGCAGGTATCATGGTGGCTGAGGCCCTAGAAGCTGCAGAGATATTGGCAAGCCAGGGTATAGACTGCCGCGTGATTAACATGCATACCCTCAAACCTCTGGATGAAGCAGCCGTGGTGAAAGCATCATCAGAGACAGGTGCAATAGTCGTCGCCGAAGAGCATTTAGCGCAGGGTGGTCTGGGCAGCCGCGTTGCCCAAACGACGGCCAGAGAGAGGCCAGTGCCGATGGAATTCGTCAACCTCGGTGATAGATATGCCCTGTCAGGCAAGCCGGATGAACTGCTGCAAACATACGGATTGACTGCCAGGGACATTGAAGAGGCAGTGAAGGCGGTGGTCAAAAGGAAGTAACATTCTCCGGGTTCAGTGCTGCAATTTGACCGTGGGCCAATATTCGATTGACGATGCGTGGGGGCACCTATATAATATAGACTGGGACTTGGATTTTGGAAAGCGTACATTGTTGCAAAAGGAGGTGGGATATGGGTAGATATATGAGAGTCATGCTGGCAACCTTGCTTGTCGTCGCCGGGGTTTTCGTCGTGGTGCCCTCTGGCTATGTAAGTGCCGGAGGAATAGTTGATAACCAGAGCTTTGAGCAAGGAGTAGGCGAGGTGCCACTAGCATGGAACCTGACCGGAAACGCTACGCGAGTAGATACCGGACCCGTCTACTCAGGTGATTGGGCCGCCCGGATAGCAGGTAGTAATGACACGCTTACTCA
>CAYSBO010000206.1:0-1706 GCA_964429285.1 uncultured Dehalococcoidales bacterium
GGGTCTCGATGACCTGGCAGAGTTGCCCATGGTCCGGGCTGAAATACCAGCTGTTTACAAGAATATCCATCAACCCTTGGCTTCTCCTTTGCCATCTTGATGTATCTTTTCTGTGAGACGTAGATTTTCTGGCAGAAGCCTATCGATTTCTTCACTGCTAAATGTTAGTTCTTCTCTGGTCTTCAATGCTTCGGTCGCCGCCGTATACGCCTTTGATGAAGAATCCGGGGCGTATTCGTAAACAATGGACGCCTCTCGATGCAAAGACTCCAGTTTATTTTGTAGCTGATCAAGCGAGGTTCTCCCAGACATCGCTTCTTGAATTAGTACCAGATACTGGTCCCGAAGATAGAGGAGCCTTTTTGCCGCAATGCGGTGCGCGGACTCGGTCTTTTCCGGGTTGAAGCTCAGTTGGTAAACAACGAAGGCCGTGCTCACTGCCCCAAATATACTTGTGACAACAAAAACAGACTGGTTATTAGTAATGGCACCCACAGTCGCAAGGACTGATGTAATACCAATCAACACAACGTTCACCCATCGGGTCATACTCACTCTGCGGCTCCAGATTTCTCTGTCCTTCTCGTGAGTCTTGTGTGTCCACGCAACCCGGCCGTATAGTTCACGGACCACCCCCAAGAACTTCTGTGAATCGTTCATGTCACTGGTCCCGTTCATAGTTTTTTCTCCAATACCTCAGTTTGCCCTGGTAAACTGGTCACCGAATATCTTCTTCCACTTATCCTCGGCCAATATCCCAAAATCCTGATGCTCATATTCACAAGCCTTCAGCGCTCTTGAATAGGCTGATTCACATCGCGACGCCCACTGGTCGCCTAAATCGATGCTTTCTTGAATGCCGGGTATTTGCGCAGTTCCGTTCCTGTATTGCCACAGAAATGCAAAGAAATCCCTAACCATCCAGTCATACCAATAGATAGACTGTTGGTTGTGCGCCCACTGGCGCACGAACGAACACGCAGCAATCTCCAGGGCTATGGATTTGAGAGGTACATTACAGGTGCGCTTCCATGCTTTTAGCATTTTGGTTAGGTGAGTTGCTTTGTTTCCATAGATGGCATCCAGGTCCGTTATTGCGCGATACTCCGCTATGGGATTACTTGATCGCCAAGAACCTCCACCGGGGGTATGACATGTGATGTAGGTGCCATCATCACATCGAAATGAAGGAACCACTTCGACAGCAAAAGAAACAAATGGGGCCTTCACCACTTGACCGTCGGCACTGAGATCGGTGCGAGGGAAGGTATCTGCCAGAGCACGCTTGACCTCCTGTAGAAGTTGTGACTGGCCATTACCAAAGACCTGATTGATCCGGTAATATTCAGAAACGGGAAGCAGGAAAAGCATATCAACGTCCGAGGGCGGTCGGGTGGCTGTTCCCTTCCCATATGAACCAACGACAACAACGTTCCCGGAGTCGTAGCTGCCTTGATAATATTTGGCATGAAGACACCTTGCGACGCTTTCTACCTTTGTCATCGCATCATTTCGCTGGCTTCTGGTCAGCTCGAGATTCGATAGAAACGTCGTAAAATGTGGTATCACGTAAATCCACACTCTTAATTTTCCTCCCCCGAACGGGTGAGCGCCTGGTCGTACCACATGAGGAGCTTGGGGTCCTCCTGGAGGATTTTCTCGGGTATCTTGCGGGCCACGGCGATGATCGTGGCGTAGTCGCGCTC
>CAYSBO010000207.1:0-1693 GCA_964429285.1 uncultured Dehalococcoidales bacterium
ACACCGTAATGAAGAGATAGACTCTCTGGGCACCGCTCATGGTGTAACTCCTTTCAAAATGAATGGGGTTCTACCTCATATTGTACAACAAGACTACCTTCGTTTTCGCCGTCCACTTGTTCGGGCTACCTGCTCCTCCAAGGAATACTAACTCTACCCTGGATTGCTGGACCTACCCGCCGGTGTTAGAATTTCTACATGGGCAAAGGTTCTAGCGCAATTGCCGTTAATCGTAAGGCTCGTCACGACTACCATATTCAAGAGAGCCTGGAGGCAGGTATCGTTCTTAAAGGCTCCGAGATCAAATCCATCAGGGCAGGCAGGGTAAGCCTTGGCGATGCTTACGCCAGGCCGGAAAACGGTGAGTTGTGGCTCTATAATAGCCATATCGCTTCTTATGACGCTGCCGGCCATAATACTCATGAGCCAACCAGGCCTCGCAAGCTACTTCTGCATCGGAAAGAGATTGATGAACTGGCCGGCAAGGTGATGCAGAAGGGTTTGACCCTGGTGCCGCTGAAGCTGTATACTAAACGTGGGATCGCTAAGATAGAGCTGGGCGTGGCCAAAGGCAAGAAGGTATATGACAAACGAGAGACCATTGCCCGGCGGGATGCAGCGAGGGAAGTAGAGCGTGCATTGAAGCGCGTAAGGAGGTGACTGTAAGTCAGGCTGGGATACGGGGGCGCGTGGGTTCGACAGGGGGAGGCCTACAGAATTGCAGGCTGAGGTGCCACTAACCTCACTAAACAAGTGGCAAAAAATAACTGGCGAACCTGTTTACGCTTAACGGGTCACATCTAGCCTGAACTCTCCTCGAAGTTCGGGATTAGGTGTCAGAAAAGATCGAGGTGCGCCAGTCTCGTTGCCGATGGGGGCTGGCTAAGAGAAGTCGGCTGGTCTAGCTGGATTCAGTCAGCTGATGAAAGCTAGATGAGATAAGAGGAGCTGACTAAGCCTGTAGTATATTCTGGCAACCTTCTTTTGGACGGGGAGTTCGACCCTCCCCCGCCTCCACCAATAGGACAACCGGACAAACAGAAACCGAGGGCAAGCCTCGATACATCATTTGACAGAAGCCAAGCCTTCCCTACGTGCTCGCAGAGGGCAGTACCATGATGATTCTTGTAATGAACTGCAATTGCATAGGTCACAGGCGATGAAAGATTTTGTGAAGTTGTTTAAGGCCTTATCCGACGAGACGAGGATTAGAATTCTCAAAGTCCTCCTGGAAAGAGAGTGCTGTGTTTGTGAGGTAATGCAGGCATTGGACATCTCGCAGTCCCGGGCCTCGCGAAATCTAGGCATACTAGAGGATGCCGGCTTCATCAGGTCTGGCCGGGAGGGGCTCTGGATAGTCTACTCTATTGATGAACGGAAGATGAACAGCTATGCTGCTCCGCTAGTCGAACTGGTGCGCGGGTCCCTTGTTGATCAGGAAACCATTCTACAGGACAAGGAAAGACTAAGGCACGCTGCGCGAGTTGGGCCGAGAGCAGTTAAGAAATAATTTTTTTGAAACCTATATGCAGCTATGTGCATAGGCAGAAACGGAGCGATGAAGAACTCTGCAAAGCGGACCTTGATGTTCCTCTCCATAGTGAAGGACGCGGTACAGTACTGCCTCGCTATTGAAGGAAAAAGCGGCGAGGAAATGTTGAAGTGAAAGATTTGCAGGTGCTGGTGACAAAGC
>CAYSBO010000208.1:0-1691 GCA_964429285.1 uncultured Dehalococcoidales bacterium
GGGATTGTGAACCCTGTAGAGGGGACTATCCTGACGGTACTGAAGGACGCATCGAAGGCTGCCCGGGAAGCAGTTGGAAGCGACGGCGGCCTGGTCCCGGTGGTGGAAGCCGCAGTGAAGTCGGCCGAAGACTCAGTGGCACGGACTCCCACCCTGCTGCCGGTGTTGAGAGAGGCGGGGGTGGTGGATGCCGGGGGGCAGGGGCTGTATGTTTTGCTGGACGGTGCCCTGCAGTTCCTCAAGGGGGAATCGCAGAAGATAAAGTATCGCAGGCCCCGCCTGGTTGTTGCCGAGACGGCAGTGGCTTCCAGGACGGTCCAGATGCCTGCTCATCTGGAAATGCCTTACGGGTACTGCACTAATTTTGTCCTGGAGGGACAGGACCTCAACCTGGGCAAGATCGAAAAGGACCTCAAGAAGAAGGGACAGTCTTTGATAGTTACCGGCGATGAGACCCTGGCCAGAGTCCATATTCACAGCTTCGAGCCGGGTGAAATCCTCAAATATGCTACCAAGCTGGGCAAGCTACATGACATAATCATCAACAACATGGATGACCAGTATGCAGAGTTCATCAAGATGCAGAGGGAAAAGATGCCCTCGGTCGACATCGCTACGGTAACGGTGGCCTCGGGAGACGGGTTTTTCAAGCTACTCAACAGCCTGGGCAACATAATCATTGTCCCCGGCGGTCAGACCATGAACCCCAGCGTTCGTGAGCTGCTGCAGGCCGTGGAATCGGCGCCCTCCAACAACGTTATCGTTCTGCCCAACAACAAGAACATCGTGTCTGCTGCCGTTCAGCTTCGGTCCCTGACCCGGAAGAAAGTGAAGGTGGTGCCTACCAGGAATATTCCTCAGGGCGTGGCGGCGTTTCTTGCCTTCAATTACGACATGGACCTGGACCAGAATGCCCAGGCCATGGAAGAAGCCATAAACAGAGTGAAGACTCTGGAGGTAACAAAAGCGGTGCGTAAGACCCGGGTGAACGACCTGGAAGTGAAGAAGGGACAGTTCATCGCCATTCTGGACGACGAAGACCTGGTGGCCAGGGCCGATAAGGTAGGGGACGCTATCCTGGAAGCTCTAGGGAAGGCCGGAGTGGAAGGGGCGGAGATAGTCACCGTTTACTACGGTGCCGAGGTCGAGGATGCTCAGGCTCAACAGGTAGCCCAGCAGATTCGTGACCGGTACCACACGGAGGTTGAGGTAGTTTATGGCGGCCAGCCTCACTATTATTATATAATCTCGCTTGAGTAGCACCTGCGGCAAAGCCGCAAACAAGAGAAATTCCCGATTGAGAGACAGACTATTGAAGCTATTCGGGAAGCCAGTGCGAGGCTCCTGCCTCGTGCCGCGCGGGCCCGAAGGGCTGCACGATGGACACCCGGGGCAAGAAGGATGGTCAAGGTCGTAACGGATAGCTGCTCCGATGTCAGTCCGCAGCTGGCCCGGGAGTTCGGGATCAGGGTGTTGCCGTTGTACGTCCAATTCGGCAGCGAGGCCTACCGGGACAACGTAGACCTGAGTACGGAGGAATTCTACCGGAAGCTGGAAACGAGCAAATTTCACCCCACCACGTCCACGGTTACCCCGGCTGATTTTGCCGCCCTTTTCGATGAACTGGCTGAGGAAACGAAGGACATCCTGGTCATCACTCTCTCCGAGAAGTTCAGCGCCACCTATGCCGC
>CAYSBO010000209.1:0-1676 GCA_964429285.1 uncultured Dehalococcoidales bacterium
AGCCACACCTCGGTGCGAGGGATGGTGATAGAGGTCGAGACGGAAGAGAATGATGGGAAACAGGCATCGCTGGATGGGGCCTGGCCTTTGGCCATGCCGCTGGGCATAGTCGAAGCAATGCCCTCCGCAACCCTGGAGGCTTCGGTGTCATCGGAGCAGTCAGCGGAGGCGGTCACCATAGCGAAAAAGGTGGAGGAGCAACCGGCTCAACCGGTGGAGCCGAAGTTCACCGAAGATAGGGAGTTCTCCGGGGCTGGTGGCTTTCTCCATTATGCTGCCCTGGCTGCTCTTGGGTTAGTGGACGTCTTTCAAAAGGTTTACCGCGGGCTGGCCTGCCGTCACTACGGGCTGCGTGAGTTCGTGCTTACGCTTTTCTTCCTCTGTGTGACGGGTTTTCCCTCTCTGGAGTCTCTTAAGCGGCCACAGCGGCGGGATCTTGGCTGTTTAATCGGCGCTAGCCGCTCACCAATCGTGAAGACAGCCCAGCGTAAGCTCCAGGATCTTGTCGAACAAAAACCAGGCCATCGCTTGGTGATATATTGACATTTTCCAATGAATGCTGTTAATCTGACATAGTCCAATACGGTATATAGTATGCCGAAATAGTAAATTGAGTGAGAAGGGGAAATAATGACAAAAAGACGATTAATCATAGCTGTACTAGCGGTTGCGTTATTGACATTACTGCCTTATCCGGTGTCGGCCAAGGCACCAGAAGTAAATCTATTTTCCGGTTCAGTGACCTTGGATGGCGCGGCCTGCCCTGGCAGCGTCGTGGAAGCTAGAATTGAAGATACCATGGTGGGGACAGCTAATGTTACAGCTGAGTCGAAGTACTTTATGCTTGTTCCGCAAGTGGACGGATTACTTAACGGTACCACCATAAGCTTCTACGTGGATGGCATCTTCGCTGCGACTCATACGTGGTTTGCGGAGGGCAACACGATTCTCGACCTTGCGGCATCTGCAGCCGTCTTGACGGATAACCCGAGCGTAACCACAGGGTTGGTGTCAATTCAAAGTAAACTCATCTCAGTTTGCAGCTATGATTCAAGCGAAGGAACCGACGGGTGGACTGCCTACAATCCTTCCTGGCCTGCTGAAACGAACACGCTCAATACATTATATCGGCAAAGGGGATATTGGATTAGAGTAATTGAAGAATGTGTTTTAATCTACGGCCCTAACTACTACAATCTCGACGAGGGGTGGAATCTTATAGGGTGGGTCGGTGTAAGGTAAAGCCTTGCCAGGTCAACGGCGCTGCCAAACCACCCGAATCCCCGAAATTTTTTATCAGATGGTGAATTTTGGCTAAGCGGTCGATTAGACTTTTCATCTGAAAGTGACTTTCACTGTATTTCGTTCACTCGCCGTAGTCCCCACACGGCCGCAAAGAAATGCCGTGTCCACTCATTAGCTACTTTCCGGTTGGCGCAGAAAACGATGCGAAGCTGTGGATGAAGGGCGTATAACTCAGCAACGGCTTTGGCACAAAAGCCAGGGGTATAGTGGTGCACCTTCTTGGGATTTAGAAAATCGGCATAGGGGGCTTCGACTACCAGGGCATGATTATCATGGGCAGCCAACTCGGCAAGCCTCTGGTGCAATACCGGCATCGTTCCAAAGCCAGCCAGGAGGTTACCCAGGGTCTTGCGTTCCGCTATCGCCAAGGC
>CAYSBO010000210.1:0-1657 GCA_964429285.1 uncultured Dehalococcoidales bacterium
CGACTGGCAATGCACCCTCGTCTTTTGGCGACATGATCTCCTTTCAGATCCCGAACAGCAGGTTTGTCCTGGGTGTCTCATACAAGTACTTCACGCGTCCCGACCCCTCGAATGACCCTCAAGACACGCTGTACCCTGATATCCTGATCAACCGGACGCGAGACGACCTTATCCATGACAACGACCCGGTCATCGACTACATAATCGATAGGACCCGAGGCTGAGCGAGTTTGTCTGAGCGGGTTCAGCCACCCGTCGGCCCCGATTCTGTCACGGATATATTGACCATGAACAGATGAGTATGTATGATTCTGCTGCCAACGCAGTAACTAGATTGGATGGATCTCGGCGGCTCTGAGCCCGACGAATCACAGCGACAGGAGGTAAGACGACTATGGAAACAATGGACATACTGGCAGGACTGGCGCCCATAGTCAAAGCCCTTGGTTTCCCCTTTGCTGGCCTGGGCGTTCTGATCTGGGGTAGCAAAACCAACAAGGACTAGGAGTCGGTCACCTCGCATCAGAGACCATTCACTGCCGTACAGCCATTGGCTAAGGGTATGGACCGCCGGGCGATCTGTGCTCAGCATGTGCCTGGAATCACATTTCATCGGCTGCAGGCAATCGTGCAGAGGCACATCCACGGCCTGACAAGCTCGGGCAGATTGCGGCAGGTGGTTTCGGATTGCGCAGGTGCAGGCCTACGCTTCAAGGAACCGTTCAAAGCGCTCCGCCTTCGCCTTGCATATGGGGCACGCCTCCGGCGGATTCGCCCTCGCGCAGAGATATCCGCAGACCTTACATCGCCACACAGGCAAGGACAGGCTGCACAGGCCGCCACTGCTCGCCCCGATCTTTCTCTTTCTCTGCTCCGGAGGCGGCCTCCGTTCAGGTATGCTGTGTGGCTCCTTTTCGCCTTCTATCACGGCGGCAGACACATAGAGCGCACAGTAGCAGGCATCGTACTCATCCAGGTCAGCATCCCGGTAATCACAAGGACAGATGATATCCAGATCATCCTCCCTGTTTCCGGCAGCAAGACGGCAGGGACATGCCCGATAGCCATATCTGCGTTCGTTCGCGATCAGGCTGGTTATCAGCCACCTGGTAGAGTCCGCGTCAGGGTTGAGATGGTATCCTCCGGCTTTCGCTTCGCTTGCCAACCTCTCATGCAGACTGTCAATATCGGCTGTATCCACTTGCTGCTCCTTCACTTGCTGACTGCCTTCCTGATGTCTGCCTCGTCATAGCCCACTATGCATTTCTTGTTGTCGATGACAAGAGTGGGAAAGCTGCAGGCTGGATTCCATTGCTTGACATCTCTTACCACGGCCTTCTTGTCATCACCCTCAAGTTGATCGACATACACATACTCATACTCCACCCCCAAACCGTCCAGAAACTTCTTAGCCTTGTGACACCAGCCACACGTACTAAGAGCGTACAGCCTGATGTGCTTCGACTTGGTGCCCGGAACATGAACCGTATTCATCGAACTACCTCCTATTGTGGTCAGATGTGCCAGAGTATTATATATCTTATCTCCGACTGGTGGGAAGACCGGCGCGCTCGGCATGCCCTGTGTGGTTGCAGGGCGACCGATCACGTAGTATTCTCCTGACTCTCGGAATTGACACGTACCCGCCGCAAGGGTA
>CAYSBO010000211.1:0-1595 GCA_964429285.1 uncultured Dehalococcoidales bacterium
GGTCTATGTCCTCGATGAAGACGATGCAGGGACTGAGGTCCTGCGCCATCTCGTAAAGATCGGTGATGTATTCGTCTGCGCTCAATGTGTAGGCACTGGTAGTGATGCAGGTTATCCCGTCAGCTTCCGTCATCAAAGCTTTGCATATCAGCGTTTTTCCGGTGCCGGGCTCGCCCGCCAGCAGGACTCCCCTCTTCTGGGGTATGCCGAATCCGTGCCAGCGCTTTCCTCTCCTCAGGAACTCAACGGTATTGGCTTTCAACTCCCGCTTCGTAGCGCGGTCCAGTATGATGCTATGCCAGGACTTGCCCGCGACGTTCAAGAAGCGGATGCGCCCGGCAAACTCAATCTTCTTACCGCGGTAGAAGTTCTCTTTCTCCGCGATGTCCATGACACCACGAACAAAGGCTTCGATTCTGTCCTTCTGCTCTTCCTGACCCTGTACTTGGACAGTGGCGGGGTATCTGGGGATTGCATCAACCGTGACCACAAAGTGGGCATCGTCCTTCTCTATAAGCAGCTGCCCGCGCATTATCAGGTTTTCGCGCTTGTCGTAATCGGTGTTTACCTCTACGTAGAAGGGCTCGGGGTCCCGGTAGCCGAGCGTATCGGCCACTTTCCAGCCCTCTCTCTGGAGATAACGGTCCAACGCCCAGATCAGAAGCTCTCCGTAGTAGCCGGGCTTTATGCCCACGTCGCTGGCGCGCCGGCCCTTGCCGAGAAACGTGTCGATAGTCGCCTGGTTCTTGCGACGGATTCTCTGTCGCTCTTTCCGCCGCCAGCTTGAATACGACAATCCGTCTTCTTCGTCGTCTTCATCATCGATGGCATCCAGGATCTCCTCTTCTGCACTCATTTGTGGTTCGCAACCTCCTTCGCCGCTAATTTTGAGGGCACCAGTCTAACACGCCGGGGTGACAAATCATGTCAAAAAATGTCCAGCTTCGGGGGTCGTTCACGATTGAAAGTAGAAACAGTCTTGACATTCTTGATAGGTGCGGCAGATAATACAACCAAAGCATCTTTGTGGAATAACCTGTGGACGATAAACTCGCTAAGACGCAGCGACTATTCAAGCTATGGCTTTTCCTGGCCACCAACCCTGCCGGCTACACAATCAACGAGCTTGCCGGAAGGTTTGGGGTAAATATCCGGACTGTTTACCGCGACATGGATGCACTGGGTGAAGACTTAAAGGTACCTGTCTACAACGATAAGGGCAGGTGGAAAATCGACGAAGGGTACATATTGCCGCCTGTACAGTTCACTCTCTCTGAGGCATTAAACATCTTTTTTGCCGCGCGATTGATGTTGAGGTATTCCAACCGCTATGACCCGAATGCAGAGGCTACCTTCACCAAGCTGAGCGCCGTGCTGCCGCCGACACTTGCAGAGCAGGTACGCAAGACCATGGACTGGATGCAGAGGCTCGAGAAGAGCGAGAAGCATCTGCGTATACTGGCAACGGTGGCCGAAGCCTGGGTATCTCAGCGGAGATTGAGAATAGCATATCAGTCGCTGCCGGCGGAGCAGGTAACGAAACGGTTAATCGAGCCCTACTACATTGAGCCGGCCGCTCCGGGGCATGCCAGCTA
>CAYSBO010000212.1:0-1574 GCA_964429285.1 uncultured Dehalococcoidales bacterium
ACCAGAATCGACCAGGCATTTATAGGCTCATGCACCAACGGCCGATTGGAGGACCTGAGGATTGCGGCCAGAATACTCAAGGGTCGGAAGGTGGATAGGTTGACCAAGGTTATCGTCCTGCCAGCCTCGCAAGAAGTACTTAAAGCAGCTCTGGCGGAGGGATTGATAGCGACATTCGTGGAGGCTGGGGCTGTGGTAGGCCCCCCGACCTGCGGTCCGTGTATGGAGGCGCATATGGGCATACTGGGACCGGGTGAGGTTTGCATAAGTACGGCAAACCGCAACTTTGAGGGCAGGGCAGGGGATGCGACTGCCAAGATATACCTGGCGTCGCCGGCAACGGTGGCAGCGTCGGCGTTGAAAGGCAAAATCAGCGACCCGCGGGAGTTCTTCTAGGAGACAGAGATGGAACTAAAAGGCAGGATCTGGAAATTTGGCAGGGATGTTGACACTGATGAACTTTTTGCCGGCAGGTTCATCATGGGTGGTGATGAAACAAGCAAGAGTAGCTATGAAGAGTTCATCGCAAGGAGTGGGCTAAGTGATGTCGGGCATAGGGAGAACGTGCCCACAGATTTCATAGCCGGTGTCCAGAAGGGAGATATCATAGTTGCCGAAGCGAACTTCGGCATCGGCTCGAGCAGGCAGCAGGCTGCGGAGACCCTGAAGTTCAAGGGTATCCAGGCTGTAGTTGCCGATTCAATCCACAGGATATTCTTCAGAAACTTCTGGAACCTCGGCTGCCCCGCCATAGATTTGCCGGGAATTTCTGCTGAATTCGAGACAGGGCAAGAGATGGTGATTAACCTGAGGCAAGGTATTATCAGGAACCTCAATACGGGCAAGGAATTTGAGTTCCGTCTCATAATTCCAGCATGGTTCATAGACATGGTGGAGGTGGGGGGTCTTATTCCCTACCATAAGGCCCTGTAGGCCTGAATTCTGGAGCGCTCTTCCTTCGCCGTCTGTGAAGTTTCGTAACTGACTACACTGTCAGGAAGCAGAATCTTATTATCTTCTGCAATTTATGATAGTGTATTGCATAGATTACGATGCACAAAGTCGTCTGGGATATGGACCCGGGGATTGACGACGCCCTGGGTTTGATCTTAGCTCTGCAATCAGCCGAAGTCCAAATAGCGGGCATCACTGCGGTGGCGGGCAATGCCCCTGTGGAAATGACCAGTGCCAACGCCCGTCGAGTACTGGAGTATCTGGATGCAGGCAGTATCCCGGTAGCGAAGGGTAGAGCAAACCCTCTGAACCACCCATTAGAAGATGCACTGAGCTTACACGGCCCAGACGGACTGGGGAACTGTGATCTCGCTCCCCCGACGCTGCCCCAGCATTCGGCTAGAGCCTGGGATTTCCTTGCGCAGGCAGTGCTGGATGCCCCGGGGAAAGTTGCCATGGTAGCCACAGGCCCTCTAACCAACGTGGCTTATGCCTTTGAGCTTCATCCGGAACTGCCCGGACTCCTGGCCAAGCTGGTTCTCATGGGGGGAGCTTATGGCTTGACACCTTATGGGAAGGGAAATCGCACTCCCTTTGCCGAGTTCAATATCTGGCAGGAC
>CAYSBO010000213.1:0-1572 GCA_964429285.1 uncultured Dehalococcoidales bacterium
AGATGTTCTCCTTCTCTGGATGGGCATTATAGCTTATGAGAGGCTTGCTTTCAATCGAACTGAGTTGATAGTATTGTAGCAGGCACTCCAGAGCCTCTGAGCTATGAAGCGATGTCTGTCAAGGGCATGCATCGTATATGGTCTAGAGGGAGACCGTGTTCAAGACAGAAGTAACTGAAATACTGGGCATAGAATACCCCATAACTCAAGGTGGCATGTGGTGGGTCTCGCGCGCCGAGCTGGTTAGTTCTGTGTCAAATGCGGGTGGACTGGGCATACTGAGCGCGTTGACTTTCTCCTCCCCGGAGGAACTTGCCGCCGAAATCAGAAAGACCAGGGGTCTAACCGATAGGCCCTTTGGTGTCAATGTCACCTTAGTTCCCACCCTTCGTCCCGTGGATATCGACAGCTATCTTGATGTGATTATCGAAGAAGGAGTGAAGGTTGTGGAAACCGCAGCCAGGAACCCCGAGCCTTATATGAAGCGGCTTAAAGACTCAGGGGTTAAGGTGATACACAAGTGTACAGCGGTTCGCTTCGCGCTGACGGCGCAGCGAATAGGTTGCGACATAGTCAGCATTGATGGCTTCGAGTGTGCCGGTCACCCAGGTGAAGAGGATGTGACCTCGCTAGTTCTCATCCCGTTGACAGTGGATGCACTGGACATCCCTGTGATCGCCTCCGGTGGTTTCGGTGATGGGCGAGGCCTTGTGGCGGCGCTGGCACTGGGTGCCGGCGGGATAAATATGGGCACCAGATTTCTGGCTGCCAAGGAGTCTCCTGTGCATCCCAAGGTGAAGGAATGGCTGGTGAACTCGTCGGAGCGTGACACCATGCTGGTAATGCGCTCCCTGCGTAATACCGAAAGGGTGTTGAGAAATGCGGTGGCGGAGAAGGTTGTAGAGATGGAGAAAGGTGGAGCCTCCCTGGAAGAATTGGCACCGTTACTGGCCGGGCAAGAGGGACAGAGGCTTCTGGAAAGAGGGGAGCTAGACCGGGGGCTCCTTGCCTGTGGACAAGTCGTTGGCCTGGCACGCGACATTCCGTCCGTGAAAGAAATCATCGATTCCATCATCTCCGAAGCTGAGGAGATTATGGAGCGACGCCTTACCACTCGGGAACTGTTCCAGCCACTGCGAAAGCCATGCTGACAGGTGACCGTCAGGATGCTGCCGTTTGAGTGCCTCACAGATTCCCCTAAGGCCGAGTTATTCTTTGTCCCGGGTTCCCTGTGTCCCTTTTCTTAGCAAATAGTATATTGCCTCTACCTGCCTCTTTGTATCTTCCAGTGAACCATCGTTGTTGACAACAAAATCGGCGCGCTTGGTTTTCTCCTCAAGTGGAAGCTGGGACCTTATTCTGTTTAGGGCATCGTCCCGGCTCATCCCTTTTTCCTCCAGTCGTCTCAATTGGGTCTGTTCGCTGGCAGCAACAACCACTGTTTTGTCCACGCGTATAGGGCGGGTAAGCTCAAACAGTAAAGGAATGTCCTTGACAATCAGGGCCTGGGGGTCAATGCTTCTGATCTCACCTGTAATTCTTTCGTCTTCCTTGAACACCTCGGGATGGACT
>CAYSBO010000214.1:0-1572 GCA_964429285.1 uncultured Dehalococcoidales bacterium
AGAGCAGCAGGGTACAGAGTTCCAGGAATATAGAGAGAACAGGATACTCCTGTATGACAATACGTTAAGGTACATAGACCATGCAATTGAGAAGTTCTATGATACCCTGAAAGATACGGGGCTTGTCGATTCCACTATCCTCATAGTTACAGCGGACCATGGGGAGGAGTTCTGGGAACACACTGGCCTGGAAGCAGAAAATTTCTACGATCCGAGAGGGTTTTATGGTGTGGGGCACGGCCATAACGTATTTAACGAGATAATTGAAATTCCACTCCTGATATCCGGCCCTGCCATTCCTCATAGGGACTGCCAGGATCTCGTTAGCATGGTGGACATCGTCCCTACAGTTCTTGATTTGCTTGAAGTCAGGCATAAACTAGAATTTGATGGGCAAAATATTTTTGTCAAGCAGGAGTCTGGAAGGCCACTGCTCAATGAAGCCTCTGGATATGGCTATGAAAAAAAGGCGCTGATTATTGGCAGGTTTAAGCTGATATATTCAGAAGATGATGGTGTAGCGTGGGTGTTCGATCTTGAAAAGGACCCTCAGGAGCTGCATCCTATTACAGACCAGAGTGTGACGTCGGTCTTCGTTGACAAGCTGTCCGAAATGCAGAAAAGAGGCGAGGCACGAAGGATAAGAGAGAGAATACAAGCGAGAAGTCTGACGAAGCTCTAAGATACCCATGGATTGTGCAGGAACGGTAGGGGAAATGCAAAGATGCCATATACCGAATCCAGAGTCTGCATCATAGTCCTTAACTGGAACGGACTTGAGGACACCGTCGAGTGTTTGGAGTCCCTGAAGAAGATAACCTATCCCAATTATGAGGTTATCGTGGTGGACAATGGCTCTAAAGGGAATGACGCCAAGGTGCTGGAAGAGAAGTTCGGCGACTATGCTCGCGTGGTCCGCAATGATAAGAACTACGGCTACACCGGAGGTAACAATATAGCCATAAGGTATGTGATGGAAGGTCCGATGCCCGACTATTTCCTGATTCTGAACAACGACACCGTCGCCGCCCCTGATTTTCTTGACCAAATGGTTGAGGTAGCTGAGAAGGACGCTTCTATCGGCATAGCGGGCCCCAAAGTCTACTACCACAGATTCCCGGACCGTATTCAGAGTGCCGGGGGCAAAGTGAATATGCGGACGGGACAGGCTTCCCTGATTGGGGTTAAGGAAATTGACGCCGGCCAGTACGACGCACAACGGGAGGTAGACTACGTTTTTGGCTGTTGCCTGCTCATCAAAAAGGAGGTGGTTGAGAAGGTCGGCCTGTTCGACGAAAACTATTTCTCCTACTGGGATGAAACCGATTACTGCTTCAGAGCCAGGGAAGCCGGCTACAAAGTCGTCTGTGTCCCGCAAGCGAAGATGTGGCATAAGGCGCCCATAAAATTGAAGGTGTGGGACAAGGCCCCGACCGGAGGCAAGGCAAGCGGTCTGTCTTATTACTATATGGCAAGAAACAACTTCAAATTCATGAGAAAACATGCTACGAAAGCGCGGTACCGCAGCTTCCTTCTCTATTTCTTTGGATATCAGTTCTGGTTTATGACTGC
>CAYSBO010000215.1:0-1508 GCA_964429285.1 uncultured Dehalococcoidales bacterium
TAATTGGTAGCCGTTGTCAAAGTTAAACAGGGCACGGGTGTGCTTCGGGGTTTGCTTGCTATCCTTGAAATAGCTGAAATACCCGGTCATCCCGAAGTGAAAGGCCAGCCAGTCGTCATCACTTAATCTTGTGAAGAGGTATTTGCCGTGGCGGCCAGTGGACACAAATTGGTGTCCCTTTGTTTGCGACTGGAGCTGCTCTAGGGAGATATCGGTCAAGATATCTTGGGCCCGCACTTCCACACTTTCGACGGTCTGGTGCAGGGCAGTCCTATCTACATATTTTCGAAACACCTCTACGTCTGGTAATTCAGGCATGGTCTCCTCCTTCCGACCTCTCTCGGCTCATTCGTTTGCTACCAGTTCTTGCAGCTTTAGCGCATTCTGAGGTGCGTAACCTTTCTCATCGTTATCAAAGTAACAGAATATCTCTTTCCCTTCGTCGGCCCATGATGAAAAAACTTCTGCCCAGCTTGTCAGCGTCCGGTCATCATATTTACCCTGGTAGGCACCATCTGGACCATGTAAACGCACATAGACGAAATGACTGGTTACCGAGCGAGGAGACTGCCTACCCTCGAAGTCATATATGCAGAATGCAGCGCCTCTCTTACGCAACGTCTCCTCAGTCTCGTGTCCGAACCAGCTTTCATCGCGGAACTCAAAGGCATATCTGTAGCCTTCTGGCAAGGCCCTGAGGAAGCTACTCAGCCTATCGATGTTCACTTTCCATCGTGGTGGCAGCTGAAACAAGATTGGCCCCAGCTTGTCTCCCAGTACCTCAATTCTGCCAATAAGGGTGGATATGGGCTCATCGGGGTCTTTCAGTTTCTTCATATGGGTTATATAGCGGCTGGCTTTTATGGAGAACAGGAAACCGTCCGGCACCGAATCCCGCCAATGGACAAACGTCTGCCTCTTGGGAAGCTGATAGAACGTATTATTGATCTCCGCCGTCGTGAAGTGCTTGGGGTAATGGTCGAGGAGGCTTCCATCGGGCAAACCTTCTGGATAGAATGGCCCTTTCCAGTGCTGGTAGTGCCACCCCGATGTCCCGATATGGAATAGCCCTGACTTAATCATTGTTCCCCCCGTCTGCTACTGTTGTGAAATAAGCTTCTCAAAATCCTTCTCTTCAATGATTTCGACACCCTGTTTCTTGGCCTCTTCAAGCTTGCTACCGGGCTCATCTCCTGCTACTACGAAGTCTGTATTACTGCTGACACTGGAAGCAGCTCTCCCGCCAAGAGACTCCACCATCTGCTCCGCCTCCGATCGGGCATACTTCTCCAATGAGCCCGTAAATACAAAGGTCTTACCTTCCAAAGGCAGTTTGCCCTTCCGTTCGGGCATCTGTTCAATCTCCATACCGGCTTGAAACAATCGGTTCAATACTTTTTGGTTCTGCTCCTCTGCAAAGAATTCTTCCACGCTTGCGGCTATCTGTGGACCCACCTCACGTATCTTCTGTATCTGTTCTCGATTGGCCTGCTTGAGTGCGTCCAAAG